>NZ_JBKFAV010000048.1:0-43845 GCF_053345825.1 Methylobacterium sp. C33D | reverse complement strand
CTCTCCAGCAGGGCGACCGCTTCGCGTTTAAACTCGGGCGTGAACTCTCGTCTCGTCTTCGCCATCCGACACATTCCCCGCTCAGCATGAGCGTATCAGAGGTGTCCGCGATGCCGAGGGAGGATCAAGATCAGGCGCACGGCAAAGCCGGCCTGGAGCAGGCGCCAAGCGATTGGGCGGTGATAGTTGCCGGTGGCCTCGAAACCGCAGGTCACCGGCTGGCCGAGGTTCGACAGGAGCGCGATCAGACGGTCGTGCTCGGCGCGGGTGTTGAGGACGCTCAACCGGCGTCGTCGGCCGAAGCCGGGCACCTCGATGAGGACCTCGTTGCGGGCCTTGGCGACGTCGATGGCTACGAGAACGCCGGCCGGCGGCGTAAGCTGTGGTCTGGTCATGGTCGATCCGTCTCCGGAATGAGGCTTCGAACACCGTCACTCTAGAGACCTGTCGATCGGCCATGACCGCCCAGGGCGGCGCGCTGCGCTCAGCATGGCTTCGCGCGCCGCCCCAGAGCCGTCGAGCCATCTTCCCGATGTGCTACGGGGTGCAGTTCTGCCATGCCCCGCGCAACCGCTCAGGCCCGACGGCCCTCTACAGCCGGCACATGTTCGACCGCGTCTGCCATGAGCACGGCATCGAGGATCGCCTGACCAAACCCAACCATCCCTGGACCAAAGGTCAAGTCGAGCGGATGAACCGCATCATCAAGGACGCTACGGTCAAGCGCTACCACTACGACACGCACGAACAGCTTCGGGCGCACCTACAGCTGTTCGTCGACGCCTACAACCATGCCCGTCGGCTGAAGACCCTGCGCGGCCTCACGCCCTATGAGCATGTCCTTCAGGTCTGGACCAAAGAGCCTAAACGCTTCAGGCTCGATCCGTCACACCACATTCCGGGACCATACACCTAGGCGGGTTCACGCGCCCACAGGGCAGCAATCAGGACCGACGCTGCGTAACCGACGATGGGCGCAGAGACCCACAGTACGGTGAACAGGATCCAGCCAATGAGTGTCTGCGGGGTCATGTGACGCTACCGCTTCTTCTGCCGACGCTTCGGCGCGTGGGCGGCAGCGCCTTATCGTGGACACCGCGGATCATCTGGATGATCGGCTCGGCCCGCGACCCATAGGTCGTCTCGCACAGCTGGTCAGCCTCTGTTTCCACGTCCATCGCTTATCCTCAGACCAGCGGCAGCCCCGTTCTCGCGCTAAAGGCCAGAGCCTGGACCCTCAACGCGTGATGTGTGTCCAGGGCCGAGCATTATAAAATCGTCGCTCGTATTGATTTGAGCCCCAAACCAACGCTCCTGCTGTCAGTGATCGGCTCTTGCACTCTCATTTTTGGTCTAGGAACACTTAGCTTTATCGCAACCAAGCCATCCACAACCTTAAAAAGGCGACCAACATTCGCGATGGGACCTTGCGCAGTAGCGGCGTCAACGCTGATCATTTCTAGCGGTCCAGAATTAACAGTGATTCCGAACACAAAATCAGTCATGTCACCAACAAAACCCATGAATGACAGATCTAACCAAACATCCTCAATAGCTTTCGCGGATCTAATTTTGAAAACAATCCGAGCGTGTGTTCCGTTGGTCCATGCGCCCCAATCCTCCACAGGATAGAAGCCATCGCGCAAAACATGCGGCAGCAATCCATTTCCAGACGCGTCAATCATCTCTCCGGATTCTATTATATATGGCAACGTCTGAAAGCTGCTCAGCAGGCTATAAGCATCGTCCTTTTCCCAAGCCTTGATGAGCGGTCCCACTCGCTCCGCAATACGTGCTTCTTGTTCAGCGGAGAGACGAAATTTATCTCCGTTGCCCATACTCGGCTCGATGAGGTTCACAAAGGTAGAAGAGACTGACAGAAAATCGGCCACCCGTTTCATTTCGCCGTCAAAATTATCCCTAAGATTTTCATACTTAAGAAATAGCTTCGAGTAGTTTTCGTCTTGATTTATCTTAGCGGCAAATTCCCAGTTGTTGACCCACTCATCCAATGCCTCATCGAACGTCTCGATGTGCCAAGCATCACGTCTTTCCTTAGCAGCTGCGGCTCTTGCTAGCGACGATTTAATGACATTGGCGGGATGTCGAATGATCAGAACTAATTTAATGCCGGGGAATTGCGGCAGTAGCTGATCCATATAGGCGCCGCTTACAACATTCGGCATCTTATCTCCGACGGCTTTTAGCTCCATCTTGCCAGAGATTGCAGCAAATATGGCATTGATGATTTTATGGTAATGACGATCGCGGGCCGGTATTGGCGCTGGATCGAAACTCTTCAGCGGAGCTTCGAGTGGATCAGCACGATCGGATTGATCTTCGTTCAAGGCCGGCGAGTAGAACGTCGGGGTAATTTCCAACCCGGCATACATCGCGTTTCTAGATCGCTCCACATCGAATAATGTGTCGACCCGTTTCGCCAAATCATTTAGACCATATTCGTGAAAGCAACTGATTTCACTGTGGGTGTTAAGAATTTGCTGCAGAACGCTCGTTCCGCTCCTGGGCGCCCCGGAAACGAGAAAATAGATCATTGCAGTTTACAACCGAAGGCTTGATTGAGCTAGCGATCATAGTGGAGCGAGCGGAAAGACAGAGAACGAAACTGCTCATTGCCGCTGGCTACTATAGTGCTTCTGTTTAAGCTAGGCAGCCTGAGAATGGGCCACATTCACCAATTGGCGCAGGCTGCTGGCTTCCGTTTCGACACATGATTGAGTCGATGCCCTCATCAGATGTGGGATGAGCGCAGCTGCCGCTTGTTCTACGGAGCAGGCTTGAGTTCGCAGAATAACATCGGGCGCCTCTGGATCCTCATAGGGCGCAGAAACGCCAGTAAAATCTGGGATTTCGCCAGCCCGAGCTCGATTGTAGAGGCCTTTAGGATCTCTCGACTCGCACACCGCCAGGGGTGTGTCGACGAACACCTCCAGGAATGGGATATCACCCGCGATACGCCGAGCCATTTTTCGCTCGTGACGGAAAGGAGAGATCAATGCAACGATCACCACGAGTCCTGCTTCAGCCATGAGCCGCGCGGTTTCGGCGGCGCGACGGATGTTCTCGGTTCGATCGGCTGCGCTAAAACCGAGATCGCAACTCAGCCCATGACGCAAATTATCGCCGTCGAGCACCATAGCGTGTCGGCCGCTCCGTGTGAGGGATTGGTCTACAGCGTTGGCGATGCTCGACTTGCCTGACCCAGACAGCCCCGTGAGCCAAGCGATCACTGGGCGCTGCTCAAGAGCGCGCCACCGCTCCTCACGGGGCTGTAGTGTGTGCCAGGTCAGATTCTGGGTTTCCAATCCCTTAAACCGCTGGCTCATTAGAATACCAATGACGCAACTTAGAGGTAGTATGCACGATTTCGTGATCGTGACTGTGTGAAAAGCGTCGCACTGCCATGCATAAAATTTCAACCAGCGAGCGAGTCGCGTGGCGTGCCTCAGAGTGGTGTCTCCCCGACGCTTCAAAGGGCATCGCGTTTTGCTAATAGCTGGACGTTCGGCCCTCGGGCTCACCAACATGTGGGCCGCGCATATGGCGCGATCACGAGCCGGCGGTGCGGCAATCTCCATCACGGCCGACGGCTAGGATGTGAACCGAACCAAGGCGTTGCAGAGTTTGTCGTTTTGTGATTCCAGGCGGCCGTTTTGCGGCCTGGAGGTAGCGATGGCGGACCTGTTCTGGCTTTCGGATGAGCAATGGGCGGTGATCGAACCGTTCATGCCCAAGGATCAGCCCGGACCCGAGCGGAAGGACGACCGGCAGATCATCTCGGGCATCCTGCACGTGCTGACATCGGGCTGTCGCTGGCGCGATTGCCCGGCCGCCTACGGCCCGCGTACCACGGTCTACAACCGCTTCAACCGCTGGTCGCGGCGCGGCTTCTGGAAAGCCATGCTCGCCGCGCTGGCCAAGGCCGGATGGGCAGGCGATGCAGCCGCCCTCGACAGCAGCTACGTCCGGGCCCACCGCTCGGCCCATGGCGGCAACGTATGGCCCGCCCCGTCCGCAAGTGGCCCTGGATCCGCTGGTCTGAGCAGTCTGCATTAACGTATCCGGCCTTCCGGCGAGCCGTTGGCCAAGATGGAGATCCGCGCGTCCTGGGCCTCATAAAGGGGTCGGCGTCGAGCGCCATTTGCCAGCCAAAGGCTTCCAGGACACCGGTCGACTGGAGTTGGAGTTGACCCGTTTTGGTGGAGCGGTGGAACGCTTGCGGATCAGGGGTCGGCGATCCGAGACTACATCACTGAGACCAACGCTCATCCCAAGCCATTCGTCTGAATCAAGTCAGCCGACGCGATCTTTGCCAGTATTTCTCGCTTCTGCACACAGACTTCTAAATCAAACCACTAGGGCCTGTCGTCGCCTGAACCATCTGGCGCAGCACGCGTTTTGTGTCTCCGCTCTGAGTAGGGACGATGCTGAGCGACGCGCAATGGGCTGTTCTGGAGCCACTGGTCGAGGCTTGTCGGCCGAAGGCGAAGACGCCGCCGCATGACCTGCGGCGCACGCTCTCAGCAATCCTGTGGCGCCATCAGAACGGCGCCAAGTGGCGCGCAATCCCGCAAGACCTCGGGCCGTGGTGGCGGGCCGCACAGATCTTCATCCGGTGGTCGCGCGGCGGGGTGTGGGAGCGTCTACTTGCTCTCGTGCAGGAGCGCGGCGTTCAGCGGGGCATGGTGTTCCTCGATGGCACCAATATGCGTGCGCATCAGAAGGCGGCTGGAGCCGCTAAAAGGGGGGATCTGCAGGCGAGCGAGACGATCGTGAAGCTGTTGGCCGATCACGTGGCGGCTATGGGACCAAGGCTTGCGTGATCGCTGACGGCGCCGGCCGCGCGATCGCCTTTCGGATCGCACCGGGGCAGGCCCATGAACTGCCCCACGCGCTGCCCTTACTCGGTCACTTGCCGGGCATTCCCCAATGGGTCGTGGCGGATCGGGGCTACTCCAGCCAACGCTTCCGGCAGCAGTTGCGAGAGGTCGGGGCAACACCTGCTATCCCGTCCAAGAGTAGCGAGGCCCCCGAGCGCTGCACGGACTGGATCTACACCAACCGCAACGTCGTCGAGCGGCTCTGGGCACGGCTCAAGGAGTGGCGGGCGGTTGCCACGCGCTATGAGAAAACCGCCTCCAGCTTCACCGGAGTCCTCTGCCTCGCCGCAGCCCTCGATCACCTCAGGTGACGACAGGCTCTAGCACCGACTTAGCCCATCCCAAGAACCCAGCAGGGCTCGCCGTGGCGGGCCCATCCTCGTGCACGCCGCCCTCGGATCCCGTAGCGAGGCCGATTTTCTAGACCCAGACGGATTATCACGCCGCGGCGCACGTCAACATCCCGACATGCCAAGGTTGGAAGCATTATCAGGTTCGCCGCCCCCCTCCGCGGGCGTGCCAGGCTACGCTCGAGGAGCACGGATCTTGAAATGATGCAGCGCAGGGACCAATATATTCTGGGCTCAGGCTCAAATTTTTTCGCTTGCATCACGTGTTTTTTCTGCCAAAACGCGAATCTTATCTTCTGAATCGGGGTTAATACATGCGTATGCTCGCAATCGGCGCAATTCTCGCCGTTGTCATACCTCTCGCCGCGCAGGCTCAGGAAGCCGGCGACGCCGCCGCCGGCGAGAAGGCGTTCGCCCCCTGCAAGGCGTGCCACAACTTCCAGAAGAACGGCGTGGGTCCCGACCTGAAAGGCGTCGTCGGCCGCAAGGCGGGCACCTACGAGGGCTACAATTACTCCGCCGCCCTGAAGAACTCCGGCATCACCTGGGACGAGGCCAACCTGCACGAGTGGCTGAAGAACCCGAAGGCGAAGGTGCCCGGCAACAAGATGATCTTCCAGGGCATCGCGGACGACAAGAAGATCAACGACGTGATCGCCTACCTCAAGACCCAGTCCTGAGTCTGACAGGTCCCGGGCCGAGGACGCGCGCGGCCCGTCATCGCGCGTCCGCCGCGATTAACCCTGCCCGGCCCGGCCGGTCGGGGTTTTCTGCGCTGGCTTCAGGGATATGCGCAAAAACAGTCTCGGTTTCTCTTCGCGAGATCTCCACAGCGCGCAGGACGATGCTACTCTACGCCCAGTCGCTCGGCGTAACGCACCGGGCGTCCTCAACCTTCAGCCCCGCCGGCACCCGCCGCGCGGGGCTCTTTCGTGGCTCAGCGGCCGCTGCCTGAGGACAGGCTCGACCCGACGCTGCCGGAGAGCTGGCTCGGTGTGCCGAGCACGGTGCCGTTCGGATTGGTGTCCAGGTTGGGATCCTGCGTCGCGAGGCCACCGGGCGAGGGGTTCGTCGACTGGGCCGGCTCGAAGGCCTGACGGCCGCCGGCCAGCGGAACGATCACCCGCTCCGGCCGGATGGTGGTCTCGCAAATCCCCTGGCAGATCGGGACCGTGAGGTCGGTCTCCTGGCAGATCGCCCTCATCTCGCCCCGGACGCACGTGCAGCGGCACAGCGCCGAGGCGGGGGCGGGCAGCGCCAGCACGGCGGCGACGAGCATGAACAGGCGCATGGTGATCGACCTCAGTGCCCGCGACAGGGCGATCGGGGCTCAGCGGGGCTAATAGCACGGCGCGCCCTGGAAAGGCGCGTCGCTCAGCCGGCCGTGACGCGGCGGTAGCTCGCCGCGAAGGCCTCGGCGGCCTCGCGTGTCAGGTCCGTCACCACCAGCCCGGCGGTGTAGACGGTCCACCGTCCGTTCTGGTCTTCCGTGATGCAGATTTCGGCCATCGCGTGCCTCCACTCCACGCCACAACAAAGCCGAGCGAACCTGACGAGTTCCTGAACCGCGCCGGGCGATCACGAGGCCGGTCCATCGTCCTCCCGGAGGATGCGGACGGGCCGGAAGGCGCGCGCGGACACCGCGGCCTCGACCCAGGCGCGGGCCGCCGCGGCCGCGGGGTGATCGGTGAAGGCGGCCGGGCGCGGCGGCCATTCCGACCCGGACTGAACGACGTAGCCGCGCGTGCCCGCGGCGCAGGGGCCGACATAGCCGAAGACCTTGCCGGTCCCGTCGACGAGGTCGGTGCAGTGGACCGGCCCCTCGGTCCAGCGGAGATCGGGCATCCTCACCTTCCCGTGTCTCGCCCCGTGCTCATCCCGTCGGCGGTCCGGGGACGCGCGCCGCGCGGGCCGGGGCGAGTCGACGCCGGCGCGGACCGCCCCTATACGCGCCCGGCGGCCGGATCGTCATCGGCGCCTCCCGAGCCCGCAGAGGGATCCGGCGTGGCGGACGGGGCGGCAGACGACTCAGTGGAAAACCCGGCGGACCGCTCGGCGGACAGCGTGGCGATCGTCGGCCTGGGCTATGTCGGGCTCCCGCTCGCCCTGGCGTTCGGCAGGGGGCGGACCACGATCGGCTACGAGCGCGCCGCCGACAAGGTGGCGGCCTACCGGGCCGGGCACGACCCGGCCGGGGAGATCGACGCGGAGGCGTTCCGGGCCGCCGCCCACCTCGTGATCACCGACGACCCCACCGCCCTGGGCGCGGCGGACGTGATCGTCGTCACGGTCCCGACCCCGGTCGACGCGGCCCAGTGCCCCGATTTCGACCTGCTGATCCGGGCCTCGGACCTCGTCGGTCGGCACATGCGGCCGGGCACGACCGTGGTGTTCGAGTCCACCGTCTATCCCGGGGCCACCGAGGAGGTCTGCATCCCGGTCCTGGAGCGCGCCTCGGGCCTGCGCTGGAAGACGGACTTCTTCGTCGGCTACTCACCGGAGCGGATCAACCCGGGAGACCGGGAGCACAGCTTGGCCAAGGTGGTGAAGATCGTCGCCGGCGACACGCCCGAGACCCTGGAGCGGCTGAAGGCCCTCTACGGGTCGATCATCGAGGCGGGGCTCCACGCCGCCTCGTCCATCCGGGTGGCCGAGGCCGCCAAGGTCATCGAGAACACCCAGCGCGACCTGAACATCGCGCTCATGAACGAGCTGTCGCTGATCTTCGACAAGCTCGACCTCGACACGCAGGAGGTCCTCGCGGCGGCGGGGACGAAATGGAACTTCCTGCCGTTCCGCCCCGGGCTGGTCGGCGGCCACTGCATCGGCGTCGACCCGTACTACCTGACCCACAAGGCCGCGATGATCGGCTACCACCCGCAGGTGATCCTGGCCGGGCGGCGGATCAACGACAGCATGGCGGCCCACGTCGCCCGCAGCACGGTGAAGCGGATCGTCCGGGCCGGCGGGACCGGGCGGGCGCGGGTCATCGTCCTGGGCCTGACCTTCAAGGAGAACTGCGCGGACCTGCGCAACTCGAAGGTCGCCGACCTCGTGCGGGAACTGGAGGAATTCGGCTGCGCCGTGTCGGTCCACGATCCCCGCGCCGCCAAGGCGGAGGCCCGGGCCGAGTACGGCATCGACCTCGTCGACTGGGCCGACCTGCCCGCCGACGCGGACGCCGCGGTGATCGCGGTCCCGCACCGCGACTACGCCCGGCTCGGTCCGGAGGCGATCGCCGCCCGGGTGAAGCCGGGCGGCCTGATCGTGGACGTGAGGGCACTCTTCGAGAAGGCGCCATTCGCGCAGCTGGGCTACGAGGTGTGGCGGCTGTGACGGCGACCGCGCCGACGCCGGGACAGCGGCGAGAGACGCGTCGAGAGGCGCGGCGAGAAACGCCACAGGACCCGCGATCATCGGGACGACGAGGGAACACGCCATGGACGAGAAGGGGGCCGAGACGGGCCAGGAGAACCGGCAGCCCGCGCCCAGCGACGCGGCGGCGCTCGCGGCGCGGCACGCCCGCTACCCGGACGCGCAGATCCGCACGATCCTGAACGGCACGCGCACGATCGCGCTGGTGGGGGCCTCGGCCAACCCGGCGCGCCCGAGCTGGATCGTCCTGAAGTACCTGCTCGACCGGGGCTACGCCGTGACGCCGGTCAATCCCGGCCTCGCCGGCCAGGACCTGCTCGGGCGCCGGGTGGCCGCCTCCCTGGCCGAGGTCCAGGCCGCGCTGGGCGACCAGCCGATCGACATGGTCGAGATCTTCCGCAACTCCGCCGCCGCCGGACCGCTGGTCGACGAGGCGCTGGCGCTGACGCCGCCGCCGAAGATGATCTGGATGCAGCTCGGCGTGCGCGACGACGCGGCCGCCGCCCGGGCCGAGGCGCGCGGATTGACGGTGATCATGAACCGCTGCCCCAAGATCGAGTACGGCCGGCTCTCCGGCGAGATCGGCTGGACCGGCGTGAACTCCCGGATCCTCAGCGCCCGGAAGCCGGTTCTGGCTGCCAAGGGCGTCCAGAAGCTCACCATCGCGGAGCGTGGCCGGCGCCCCGAGGGTTAGCGGTATCCTGATACCTCGATCGACAACCCACGGAAAGAAATAGCTTTTTCGGGGTCCTGCATTTCTCTGTTGACCCGGCATCCGGGGCCGTCTATGCACCCGGCACCGCCGCCGCGTGTGCCCCACGCGGCGGCTCGTTTTTCGGCACCCCGATGTCCGCGGATCCCGACGCGTCGGGGTCCGGTCCGTCGGAACCCCTGGGATTTGGCTATGAAGACCACCTCGCTGAAGCCCGCCGAGGTCGACAAGAAGTGGATCGTGATCGACGCGGAGGGCCTCGTCGTCGGCCGCCTCGCGTCGATCGTGGCGATGCGCCTGCGCGGCAAGCACAAAGCCGCCTACACGCCCCACGTCGATTGCGGCGACAACGTCATCGTCATCAACGCCGAGAAGGTGAAGTTCACCGGGCGTAAGTACAATCAGAAGAGCTATTTCTACCACACCGGCTATCCGGGCGGCATCAAGGAGCGGACTGCCAAGTTCATCCTCGAGGGCCGATTCCCCGAGCGCGTGGTGGAGAAGGCCGTCGAGCGCATGCTGCCCCGCGGCCCGCTCTTCCGCCAGATCCTCGGCAATCTCCGCGTCTACAAGGGCACCGAGCACCCGCATGAGGCCCAGCAGCCGCAGGCGCTCGACGTCGGCGCCCTCAACCGCAAGAACGTGAGCGCTTGATCATGGCGACCCTGCAGTCCCTCGCCGACCTCAACCGGTCGAACACCGGCGCGGTCGACCCCGCCAACGAGGCCCCCGTCCACGTCCAGAAGCTGGACGCTCAGGGCCGCGCCTACGCCACCGGCAAGCGCAAGGACGCGGTCGCCCGCGTCTGGATCAAGCCCGGCAGCGGCACGGTCACGATCAACAAGCGCCCGGTGGAGACCTACTTCGCCCGCCCGGTGCTGCGCATGATCCTGCGCCAGCCGCTGGAGATCGCCGGCCGCGTCGACCAGTACGACATCACCGTCACGGTGGCGGGCGGCGGCCTCTCCGGCCAGGCCGGCGCGGTGCGCCACGGCCTGTCGAAGGCCCTGACCTACTACGAGCCGGAGCTGCGCGCCCCGCTGAAGCGTGAGGGCTTCCTCACCCGCGACGCCCGCGTGGTCGAGCGCAAGAAGTACGGCCGCAAGAAGGCCCGCCGCAGCTTCCAGTTCTCCAAGCGTTAAGACACCCGGTCACACCGGTGTCACGGAGAGGGCGGCTCCTGCGGGGGCCGCCCTTTCGCGTTTTCAGGCCGCGGCACGGCCGTTGACAGGCTGTCGCACCGCGCGCACCTGATCCCCGGCCGCGGTGCCCGACTCGGGCGGCGAGGCACATTCGAGAGAGCGAGACGAGCGATGTCTGGCGCAGGCGCGACGAAGCCCACCGTGTTCATCGACGGCGAGGCCGGGACGACCGGTCTCGGCATCCGCGAGCGCCTGGAGCGCGACGGACGGGTCGCCCTGCGCAGCATCGCGCCGGAGCACCGCAAGGACCCGGCGGCCAAGCGCGCGCTGCTCGCCGAGGTCGACCTCGTCGTGCTGTGCCTGCCGGACGACGCCGCCAAGGAGACCGTGGCGCTGGCCGACAGCCTGCCCGGCGGCGGCCCGCGCGTCCTCGACGCCAGCACCGCCCACCGGGTCGCGGAGGGGTGGACCTACGGCTTCCCGGAGCTGACCCGGGAGCAGGGGGCGGCGGTGGCCCGCGCCCGGCGGGTCGCCAATCCCGGCTGCTACCCGACCGGCGGCGTCGCGCTCCTGCGGCCGCTGGTGGAGGGCGGCCTGATCCCGGCCGACCACCCGATCAGCGTCAACGCGGTCAGCGGCTACAGCGGCGGCGGCAAGAGCATGATCGAGGCCTACGAGCAGGGCACGGCACCGCCGTTCCAGCTCTACGGTCTCGGCTTCGCCCACAAGCACCTGCCGGAGCTGCAGCGCTACAGCGGCCTCACCCGGCGGCCGATCTTCGTGCCGTCGGTGGGGAATTTCCGGCAGGGCATGCTCGTGAGCGTGCCGCTGCACCTCGACACCCTGCCGGGCCGGCCCAGCGCCTCCGACCTCGAGGCGGCCCTGCGCGACTGGTACGCCGGGCAGCCCCTGGTGCAGGTCGTGCCGGGCGCCGCCACCGGCGCGCACCGCGAGAAGATCGAGCCGGAGGATCTCAACGACACCGACCGGCTGGAGCTGCGGGTGTTCGGCTCGGCCGAGCACGGGCAGGCGGCGCTGGTCGCGCGCCTCGACAATCTCGGCAAGGGCGCCTCCGGGGCGGCCGTGCAGAATCTGGGGCTGATGCTCGGGCTCGACGGCTAGCCGACGGGCGCCGGCGCCCACCCGCGCACGCCCGGGTGACGGGACCCGGGCGCCCGCCTCGACAGAGTGGGGGTCGGGGCACGGGCCCCGGACCGCTCCCTTCGCACCGCGAGACGCGATGAACGGCGACCTGATCGATGCGGCGTTCGGCCGGCCCTGGCACCGCGCGGACGCCGCGGCCGGCGCGACCGATCACCCGGCCGGCACACCGGGCTTCCAGGTCGATCTCGGCTTCCGCTGCCCGATCCGCCGCGTCGAGATCGCGGCCACATCGGCTTCGCCGCCGCGCCTCGCCCTCTCCGACGATGGGCAGGCCTGGCGCGAGGCCGACCTCGACACGGCCCGGAGCGGGCCCGAGACCCTGGTGCTCGCCACCGGGGAGGGCGCCTGGGCGCGCCACGTCCGCGTCATCCCGGACGGGCCCGCCGGAGGCGAATCGCTTGCGGCGCGGGTGCTGTGCGACCGGGCGGATTTCGATCTCATCGCCCTGCGGCGCGTGCTCGACGTGCCCTTCGACATGGCCGACGAGCGGCCCGGCGCGAACCCTTACGTCTCCTACCGCCTCGTCGGCGCCGAGCGGCCGCGCTCTCGCGCCCTGGTCGGGCTCGCGCTCTACGAGTGCGGCGCTTTCGGCAACTGCCTGATCCAGCTGCTGCTCGCGATCGGCATCGCCCGCAACCTGAACCTGAAATACATCAAGCTCCCGGCCGCGGACCGGAGCGAGGTGATCGGCCTGACCGGCCCGCTGACCTGCGGCGGCCTCACCTTTATCCCCGGCTCGGAGCCGCTGCCGGAGGCGGGCCTGTTCCTGTCGGGGATGTATTTCGACCTCGGGATCCAGCAGCTCGCCGGGAGCCTCGGCCCGGACGAGACCCGGGACATCGTGCGGACCTGCATCCGGCCGCTGTTCAACCGGCTGCCGGCGGAGATCCCCGCCAAGCCCGACGACGAGCTGCTGATCCACATCCGCTCTGGGGACATCTTCAGCACCTGGGTGGCGCCCACCTACCCGCAGCCGCCGCTCGCCTTCTACCAGATGGTGATCCGGCGGCTCCTGGCGGAGGGCCGCATCGCCCGGATCAAGATGGTGTTCGAGAACCGGCTCAACCCGGTGATCCCGGTGCTGGAAGCCTGGATCGCCGAGATCGGCGTGCCCCTGACGACCCAGAGCGGCACCCTGATCGACGACGTCGCGGCGCTGATGAACGGGCGCTACCTCGTCTTCGGCCTCGGCACGTTCGGGCCGGGGGTCTGCCAGCTCTCCGAGCACGTCGAGCAGGTCTACTACTTCGCCTCGGGCTGGCCGCAGCATTTCAAGAGCATCCCGACCATCGGGCGGGTCGTCGAGGTGCTGGACGTCGCCGGCGGCTACACGAAGGTCGGCGAGTGGGACAACTCGCCCGAGCGCCGCGCGCTGATGCTCGCGTACCCGGCTGAGAACCTCGCCTTCGACGACGCCTGAGCCCGGCCGCGCCGCCTTGCCGAAGCCGGCAAAACCGGTGACAAGCCCTCGAGCCACCGCCGGAGGACAGACTTGGCCAGCGCTGACCCATCCCCGGAAGCCCTGTGCGTCAACGCCTTCGACATGCACCGGGCCGAGGTGCTGATGCGGCTGCGGCGCCGGCTCCGGTCGCGCCACACCACCCTGGTCAGCTTCGCCGCCAAGTACCACTACGTCGAGAGCCAGCGCCGGCTGGTGGCCTCGGCCGCCGCCACGGGCGATTTCGACACGATCGAGAGCTGGTCCCCCGACCGGCTGCGCGGGACGCCGTTCTACCGGGAGCACCGCGCGATCCTCGACCGGTCCCGGGGCGCCGGCAACTGGGCCTGGAAGCCCTACGTCATCGCTGAGGCGCTGAAGAAGCGCCGCGACGGCGACTTCGTCGTCTTCAGCGACACCGGCATGCAGGCAGTCGGCGACGACCCGCTGCCGCCGGTGGCGCCGCTGCTCACCTGGCTCGACGGCTCGGACCGCCGGGTCGCGGTGAGCGTGCTGCACGGCAAGCCGCAGCGGGCCTGGACCAAGCGCGACTGCTTCGTGCTGATGGACTGCGACGCGGCGCGCTACTGGGACGCCGACCAGATCCAGGCCTCCTGGATCGCCTTCATGGTGAGCCCCGCCACTCGCCGGCTCGTGGCCGAGTGGCTGCGCTACGCCGGCGACGCGCGGGTCGTCACCGACATCCCGAACCAGATGGGCCTGCCGGATCTCGAGGGCTTCATCGACCACCGCTTCGACCAGAGCATCCTGTCGAACCTGATCTACAAGCTCGAGCTGGAGATCCCGCCGCTGCGGCAGCCGTCCAAGCAGATCCGGACGCTGATCGACGAGCTGGAGATGGACACGCTCGTGGCGATGCGGCCCTCCGAGAACATCGCGCTGGGCAAGACCTGGACGGCGAGCTCCGCATCGCCCTGGTCGGGCACCACGGGCACCTACGGCGAGCGCACCACCGGCGACCCGTCCTTCTTCTTCCACACCGGGCTCGACCGGAACCCCTGGTTCGTCCTCGATCTCGGCGCGGTCGAGCGGGTCTCGGAGATCCGGATCTACAACCGGTGGGGGCAGCTCAGCGAGCGGGCGCAGCTGATGCGGGTCTGGCTGGGCGAGACCGAGGGCGACTACCGCCTCGTCTTCGACGCCGTGGACGCCCACTGCCATCCCGGCCTGCCCCTCCACCTGCGGTTCGACAACGCGCGGTTCCGCTACCTCAAGATCAATCTCGACGAGGAGCAGCACCTGCATCTCGACGGGATCGAGATCTTCGCGGCGCGCTGACGCCGCCCCGGATCGCGACGGCATGAGCACGCCGATGCAGGACAAGCCGCTGTTCCCGTTCGGGCCGATCCTGTTCCTGGGCGACTCGGTGACCGCCGGGTGGACCGCGCAGAACCCGCGCCTGTTCTCCGGACCGCAGACCGTGGGCCGGGGCATCGCCGGCCAGTCGGTCCGGGACACGGCGCGCCGGCTCCGCTCGGAGATCGCCCTCTACGGTGCCAAGGGCCTGCACCTGCTCTGCGGCCGCGACGACATCCTCGGCGGCGCGCATTCGCCCACGCTGGACGGCATCGTGGGCACTATCGCCGCGATGCTGCGGGACACCAGCGACCTGTACGTGCGAACCTGGGTCGGCTCGATCCTGCCGGTCGATCCCAACGCGCCCGGGGCGGCCGGGCAACCGGTCGCGCTGATCGGCGCGGTCAACGCGTGGCTGCGCGACCACGTGCAGGAATTCGGGGCCCATTTCATCGACTACGATCCCGTCCTGGCCACGGGGGCGGGCGCGCTCCGGGCCGACTACAGCGACGACGGGATCGGCCTCAACGCCGCCGGCCTCGCGGCGCTCGAGGCCGCGACGCTGGCGGTCCTGACGGTCCCGGATCTCGAGCCGATCTGGCCGCCGCCAGAGAGCGAGGACGCCGCGCGGCGGCGCAAGTTCCTGCACCATTTCGGCTACCTCGACTCGAACACGCGCTATCCGAGCCCGTTCATCCAGTTCGCCGGCAAGCCGGGCGCGAGCCATTACGGCGTCCCGTTCGACGCGGACGGCTTCCTGAACGCCGCCCCGATCGTCGCGCGCAAGCCGGAGGGCGAGACCCGGATCCTGGTCGTCGGCGACTCGACAACGATCGACGGCGGCGACATCGCCAACACCCTGCCGGGCCGCATCGAGCGGATCCTGCGGGCGGACGGCCTCGACAGCGCGAAGGTCTACAATTTCGGGGTGATGTCGAGCTGCCTCACGCAGATGACGCACCTGATCTGGTCGCGGCTCGTGACCTACGGCCCCGACGCGATCCTCGTGCTGAGCGGCAGCACCGACCTGTTCCAGCCCTGGACCTACGATCCCCGGCCGGGACACCCCTACAACGCCTTCATCACCCAGCGGCTCTACGACCACTTCTTCGACACGCACGATCCCCGCGCCCGCGAGGACGGCCTGTCCTACGAGGCGCTGATCACGCTGATCTACGAGGAGCTGAAGCGGCTGCGGGTCGAGGTGGGCTGGCAGAGCCCCGGTTGGGAGGACGCGATCGTCCACCATTACGAACTGGCGGCGCACCGGCTGACCAAGCTGTCCCACGACCACGCGGTGCCGATCGTCAGCGTCCTGCAACCGACGATCCTGCGCAAGCGCCACCTCACCGAGGTGGAGCGCGGCGTCGCCTCGGGGGCGTTCCTGGCCTATCTCGACCGGCAATATGCCAAGCTGGAGGCGTTCACCGCGCAGCTAACGGGGCGCCGCCCGTACCGGCGCACCTTCACGGCCCTCGACCTCAGCGGGATCTTTCGCGACCGGGAGGAGGGGACCTTCTACGACATCGTCCACTACGACGATCCCGCCCGCGAGATCGTCGCGGCCCGGCTGGCCGCCGAGATCCGCGGTGCCCTGGACCGGGCCCGCACCCGCACGCCGCTGGCCCGGGTGCGGCACCTCCTCGCCGGTCTGCGGCGATAGGGCCCAAAGGCGTCGCACCGGGGGCGCGGCGCCGAGATCGGCGCGGGTCCCCTCTCCCGTGCGGGAGAGGGACAAGGTGCGCGATCCGGATCCGTCTTGTCCCTCACCCCAACCCTCTCCCGCACGGGAGAGGGGGCACGTCGCGCTGCACGGAGTCGCTCCGCCCCGTGCGATGCCGAAAGTCAGCCCCGCTCGGCCGCCCGCTTGACCCGGTGGGTGAAGATCACCGAGAGCCAGGGCACGACCTCGTGCTCGACCTCGATGGAGAGCAGCACCTCGAGGTGGAGCGCGTAGGGGAGGGTGAAGCGGAAGCCGCAGCGGGCCTCCTCCATCGTGGTCGGCATGTCGCCGAGCACCGCCGCGATCACGTCCGGCCGGTGGACGTCAGCGGGGATGCGCTGGACCTCGCCGTCGGCCTCCACGATCAGCGTCGCCTTGGCGCGGCTCGCCGAGACGACCCAGCCGGCCAGGACCACCTGCCCGTCCTGGATCTCGGCCCAGACCCGGTCCCGGGGGGCCTCCAGGTTCGCGCGGGCGAAGGAATCCGGCAGCTCGCCGTCGAGCTCGGCCACGGTGCAGCCGACCTCGTACTTCTCGAAGCCGCGCCCCTCGCCGAAGATGGCGGCGAACTCCTTCTGGTACTGGGCGATCCGGGCGTTCTTGATGTCCTCCGGCAGACCCGACCACTGGCCCTTCTCCTGGACCGTGTATACCGAGAGCAGCTCCCGCAGGAACGCGATCCGGCCCTTGTCGGCGACGTAGAGGTTCATCAGCCAGTCGGCCGCCGAGGCGTTCGCGTAGTAGGCCTCCGGCACCCGGCGCAGGGCCTCGGCGCGGTAGAAGCAGCAGGAGAAATTGGCGGTCAGCGGCGCGTTGGCCAGGACCGGGAAGCTGATCGTGCCGGTCGGATAGCGGCCCTGCTCGTCGTGGGGGACGTAGGAGCCGGTGGCCGGGTAGTGGAGCAGCACCCAGTTGAAGCACATGTCCAGCTTGCGGTCGTTGCGCAGCATCCGCATCTGCATGGCGATCTTGCGGTCGGACAGCCAGTAATCGTCCGCCTCGCAGAAGGCGACGTACCGGCCGGTGCAGGCGGCGAGGCAGTCCTGCATGTTGCGCAGCATGCCGAGATTGTGTGGCCGGGGCCGCACCGCGATCCGCTCCGGGTCGCGCGCCCGGTAGCGCTCGACGATCGCGGCGGTGCCGTCGGTGGACTTGTCGTCGCCGATCACGACCTGCATCCGGAACAGCCCGCGCTGGCCCAGCACCGCGTCGAGGCAGCGGCCGATATCGGCGGCGTGGTTGTAGGCCGTGACGATGACGCTGACGGTGAGCTGCTCCAGCAGCCACGCGCGCAGGGCCTCCGGCTCTCCTGGAAGGTCATCCGGCGCGTCGAGGCCCATGTCGCTCAAGGCGTCCCGGGCGATGTCCGGGTTGGCCTCGATCAGGCGCCCGAGGCTCGGCACGTCCTCCTCGTCGAGATAGGCCTCGGCCAGCCGCCGGAAGATCGACTTCTGCGCGGCCTCGTAGCCCGCGGCGTAGCGGCCGCCGAAATGGCCGCGCAGCTTGCGGAAGAACGCGATCTCGGAGTTGCCGAGCTTCTTGTGGCGGGCGAGTTCGGTGGCGTAGGTCGCCCACATCCCGGCGGCATGCTTGCGGTAGACCGCCATCACTTCCGGCAGGAAGCCGATGCGCCCGACCTCGGCATGCATCAGGTGGACGTACCAGTCGCCGGGGGCGATGCCCTCGTCGAACACGAACGCCTCCTCGCCGTGGTAGCGCCAGCGGTAGAGCACGCTGTTGGTCTGGACGAAGTTGTGGGCCACGAGGTCGGACAGCGACGGCTGCGGGCTGCACTGCTTCGGGTAGAGCTCGTCGACCCCCGGCATGTCCTCGTAGACGACGCGCACCCGGTGGAAGCAGAGGGTGAATTCCGGGCGCGCCCGCAGGAAATCGACCTGCCGCTGGAGCTTGCGCGGGTCGGTCCAGTAATCGTCGCCCTCGCAGATCGCCACGAACTCGCCGCGGGCGCGGGCCGTCAGGTCGGCGAAGTTCCTGTTCGGCCCGAGATTCTCGCTGCGCAGGACCGCCACGAGGTTGGGGTGGCGCGCGGCGTACTCGGCGATGATCTCGGCGGTCCCGTCCGTGGAGCGGTCGTCGCCGACCAGCAGCTCGAAGGGGAAGTCCGTGGCCTGGCCGAGGATGCTCTCCAGCGTCTGTCGAATGAAGGCCGCCTGGTTGTAGCTGATGCACAGGACCGAGACGACCGGCCGGTTCCACGCCGGCGCGGGCTGGGTCTCGGCGCGCGCCCGGATCCAGGCCGCGAAGGGATTGACGAAGCTGCCGTCGAAGGTCTCGTCCGGCGGCGCGGTGAAGTCGGCCCGGGGCCGGCGCCCGAGCCGGGCGCCGTACTTCACGTAGTGCTCGAGCGGCGACAGGTCGGTGAGGCCGACATCGGGATAGCGCGTCGCGTAGCCGATATGGTCGAACAGGCCGCTGGCGTAGATCGTGGCGAAATCGTCCTGCCACGGCTCGAGCGCGGGCGGAGCCGCGGTCGAGCCCGGCGCGCTCGCGCCTGCACCGTCCTGCATCGGTCTGATCCCTCGCACGCACTCCGTCCGGCCGCTCCCTAGATCACGGGACGGGGAGGGTCAACGCAACCGATAGAGACGAGCGCGAAGTCTAGCTATTTCGGATCCGAATTTATACTTGGCCTGATCGCCCGCAAAGCGCGCCAACACTTAGGAGAGACCACTTGCAAGATCGGTCACTCCGCGGCGCGCGCGCCGTCAACCGGCCCTCACAGCGTCGAGGGCAGGCGCGCCTCCTCCGACCCGTGATTGTAATAGTGCATCATCGGATCGGCCCCCGCATTGGCGACGTCGTCGTTGCACGCGAGGTAGAACTGGCGATCGAACAGGCCGGATGTCTCGAGCCACGCGAGCATCGTCTGCTCGGGCACGACCGGCGCGCGGTCAGGGGCGGCTTCGGCGGCTTCCCGGTAGAGGTGGGCGAACCGGGCGATCCGGGCCGCGACCTCCTTGGCGGCGGGACGGCGCACCGACGAGGCGACGACGCTCGACTGCTCGCCGGGACGCCGGCGCTGGAGATCCGCCTCGGCGAGGCGCACCAGCCGGGCCAGCTCGCCCTGCGCTTCCTTGAGCCGCGCCTGGGTCTCGGCGAGCTCCGCCCGCAGCGCCTCTACGTCCTCGCCCAAGGTCGGCTCCGTCTCAGTCGCGGGGCCCGACGGGTCTCGGGCACGCGGCCGCCGGCGGGATCGGCCGGAGGCCGGCGCGACGGGGCGCCCCTGTCGGGTCGAGGCCGGCTGTACGATCGGCTCCGGGACCGGTCAACCCTGCGCGCGGGGCGCGCGGATCGCGGGACGGGCGGTCACGCCGCCAGACCGACGGCCTCCTCGGCCTCCGCGTCGGCCTCGTCTTCCGGACGCGGGAGCCACCGGCCGACCACCAGCAGCAGGAGGGCGGGGACGACGAGGATCAGGGCGATGCCGAGGATCCCGACATGCCCGATCAGCCGCCCGTAGAAGCCGCCGGTGACGCCGTCGTGCCACGAGATCACCGCCATGCCGGCACCGGCGGCGACGAGCAGCACGGGGATCTTGAACCACAGGGGCCAGGGCGCGCGCCGGGTGCGGACGGCCGCGCGCGCGGGGGCCTGCGGCGCCGCGCGCGCGCGCTGGGCCAGGAGCGACTCGATCTGATTCTGGAACTCCGCCTGGACGGGGCTGCTCGGGTCCACGCCGCCGTGCGCCGGGTGAGGCTCCATGACAGGCTCGACCCGCGCCTCACCGAGCCCCCCGCCGAGCGGTCCCGGGATCTCGGCCTCCGCCGCGACCATGAGGCGCGCCTCGTGCCGGCGCATGAACAGCCAGAGCGCGACGGCGCCCAGCAGGACGAAGGCCAGCAGCCCGAGGCCGACCGGGCCCATCACGTTCTCGATCGACCGGCCGCACAGGTAGGCGCCGAATCCCATGATCGAGGCCCAGGCGACGCCGCCGAGGGCGTTGAAGGCCATGAAGCGGCGCGCGTCGAGCTTGTTCACGCCGGCCAGGACCGCCGCGTAGGCCCGGAGCATCGCGGTGAAGCGGCCGAAGAACACGATCTTCCCGCCGTGCCGGCGGAACAGGTACTGGCCGAGCTTGAGCCGGCCGTGGTCGAGCCCGATCAGGTGCCCCTTGCGCAGGAGCAGGGGCAGTCCCCAGCGGCGGCCGACCCAGTAGCCGGCATTGTCGCCCAGGATGGCGGCGGTCGCGGCGATCGCCACGACGACGGCGATGTTGATGTTGCCCGTGCTGCCCGCGTAGGCCGCCGAGGTCAGCAGCACCGTCTCGCCGGGCAGGGGCAGCCCGGCGCTCTCCAGGGTGATGATGACGAAGATGGCCAGATAGCCGTAATGCGCGATCAGGTCGGCGATCGGCAGATCGTGCAGGAAGGACATGGGCTCTCCTCGCGGATCGATGCCGCCCGCTCTCGCCGACAAACGTGGCCGCTCCGGGGCGAAGACGAGATCCGGTCGGTCAGCCGGTGGCGGGGGGTGGACCAGCCTTCTCCGCCTGCGCCAAGTGGGCGCGCATCCACGCGATGGTCCCGGTCAGCCCGGCCTGCAGGGGGACGCGGGGCTGCCAGCCGAGCTCCGCCCGGATCAGCGCGGTGTCGAGCACGTTGGCCGGCACGTCGGCGGCGCGGCTCGGCCGGTGCACGCACGGGACGTGGTCCCGCCCGAAGGCCGCCTTCAGCTCGGCGATGACCTCGTTGACGCTCAAGCCCCGGCCGCTGCCGACGTTCAGCACCTTGTGCGGCCCCCGATAGGCGACCGCGCCCAGGAAGGCGTCGCTGACGTCGTCGATGTGCAGGAAGTCGCGCACCACCGCGCCGGTCCCCCAGACCTCCAACGGCTGGCCGGTGAGGACGCGGTAGATGTAGCTGCCGATCAGGCCCTGGTGCTTGGTGCCGAGCTGGAAGCGGCCGTAGGGGTTGGCGATCCGCAGGATCTGGTAGTCGATCCCGTGGAGGTGCCGGTAGAGGTGGAGCGACTTCTCGATGATCAGCTTGCTGATGCCGTAGGCCGAGATTGGGTCGGTCGGCGCCCGCTCGGGGATCGGGATGGCGGCCGGGATCCCGTAGATCGCGCCCCCGGAGGACGCGAACACGAGCTTCCCGATCCGGGCCGAACGGCAGATCTCCAGGAGGTGCAGCGTGGCGATCGGCGCCGCCGAGAGCTCCGCCGACGGGTCGCGGTTGGAGCTCTCGGGGATCGAGCCGGCGATCAGGTGGAAGACGACGTCCTGGCGCTCCACCGCGTTGGCGAGGGCGAGGCGGTCGGAGAACTGGCCGGACACCCGCGCGACGCGCCGGTCCAGGACCTCGGCCTGCGGGTGGCTGCGGCTGAAGCACGTGACCTCGGCGCCCGCCGCCGCGAGGCGGTTGCACAGGTTCAGCCCGAGGAACCCGCCGCCGCCCAGCACGAGGCAGCGGGCGCCCGCGAGCCCCGACCCGGGCGGCCCGCCGGCGGCGTCGCCGCTCACGGCCGCGGATCGGCGGGGCGGGCCCCTTCGGGCCCGGCCTCGGCCGCCGCGATCAGGCGCTCGAGCAGCGTCAGGGCTGTGTCCTGCAACGCGCGCCGGGTCGGCTCCAGGGGCGCCTTGCCGGAGGCGCGGGCCGCCGCGTAGGCCGCCGCGTAGGCGGCGTCCCAGCCGGCGGCGAGGATCGGCCCGCCGGCCGCCTCCAGATCGTCGCGGATTGCCGACCAGGCCGCCCGCTGGGCGGCGTCCCAGGCCGCCGCCCGCACGGAGGGGCCGGTCTGGCGCAGGGTGAGATTGGCGATCGCTGCCCGCTTGCGGGCGCGTCGGAGATCGTCGCACAGCCCGGCGAGGTCACTCAGATCGCGGATCTCGGGCAGGCCGGCCAGCACGTCGGCCTCGACGTTCAGCTTGGCGAGGTGGAACCACGCCGGCAGGTGAACGCGGACGAGCCAGTCGGCCACCATCCCGGCCCGGCGCCGCTCGACGGGTTCCGGACCGCGCGTCCCGACGAGGCGGGGGAGGAGCGGGAGGATGAGTCTGTCCCGCTCCAACTGGGGCAGGCCGTCGCTCCAGGTCCGGACGAAGGCGGCAATTACGGGGGACGCGCAGGCCGGCCGGTCCGAGAGCGGCTCGCCGGCGAGATGGGCGACCGCTTCCATGGCGCACAGCGCCCCGTCGCGACCCGCCTGCCGGCCGGCCGCAAGCGTCCGGACCGCCGCGATCCGATCACCGTCGATCTCGAGACTCCCCGACTCCGGCATCCGAAGGCCTTCCCTCTCCCATCCGCGCGCCGGACCGTCGCCGCCGCATCCGGCCGGCACCCGAAGCCCCGACCGGTTCGGGACGGGGATTTACCAGTTCCGCGGCGGGACGCTAAGGGTGGGCTCCTGCCACGACGCCCGATGCGCGGCCCCGCCCTGCCGGCGGCCGTCCGAGGTTGGCACCACGTCGAGGCCGTGAACGGGCCGGTCGAGCGCGCGGAACATGTCACACTTCCTGGACCTGATCAGAGATCATCGCGGCGGCCAGGCCGACCTGATCGCGCGGCTCGGCGCGCTCGCGGCCGATCCGGAAGCGGCGGGGACCAGCTCTGACACGATGATCCGCCATCTCGACGCCCTGGCGTTCCGGCTGGACGGCGGCGGCGCGCCCGACCTCGCGGCGCAGGCCTACGACCTCGCGGCCGCACTGGCGGGCCGCGATGGCGGCCGCTGGACCCTGGCCGCCGCGGAGGTGCGCCTGCGCGACCTCTGCGCCCGCGAACGCTTCGCCGAGGCGGATCCGGTCGTCGCGCGCCTGCGCGCCGCGGACGCGAACCGGCTGCGACCGCGGATCATGGAGGAGTTGATCGACCGGGCGTGGCTTCTGGAGCTGCGCGGCGAGGCCGAGGCGAGCGTCCAGTGCTACCGCCTCGCCCTGGACCTCAACGGCGGCGCCCCCGGTCTCGTCTCGCGGGACGGGGACCCGCTCGCCAAGAAGATCAAGAACCTGCGCCGGCTGCAGCTCGACGCGCTGATCGAGGCCGGCGAATTCGACGCGGCCGTCGCCTTGCACGAGACGACCCGCCGGCTGATCGGCGCCGGCCCCCTGGCCTGCTACGACATGGTCACCGCCGCGTCCCTGGCCGGCCGGCCGGGCATCGACTACGCCGAGCTACGGCCGCCCCGGCCGATCCAGGCACCGCGTCTCAAGTTCACCGAGCCGCCGCCGCCCCTCACCTCCGAGCCGGGGGATTTGGAGGCGCCGAGCCATTACCTCGCGTTCGTCGACGGATGCCACGCCTTCCCGCGCAGCAACCTCGTCGTGAGGGACGGCCACCTGATCTACGACCTCGCCGCCCATCCCCGCCGGCGAGACGTGCTGCTCCAGGACGGGGTCAACCCGGACCAGATCGTGATGGCGGCCTTCGGGGAGAGGCGGGCCCTCGTCGAGGTTCCGGAAGACAGCCTGTCGATCGAGGCCGGCCTGTCGATGTTCGGGCTCCAGAGCCGGAATTACGGCCACTGGTTCTGCGAGTTCGTGCCGCGCATGCTGGCCTACAACGACCCGCGCTGCCCGGACGGCATCCCGCTCTGCATCGACGACCACATGCCGGCGACCCACGAGGAGGTGGTCCGGCTCCTCGACACGCGCGACCGCCCAATCATCAAGCTGCCACCCCGGCCGGTGGCGTTCGGCCGGCTCGGCCTCGCGCCGGTGCCCGCCTTCTTCCCGTTCGAGATGCGGCCGGGACAGCGGGTCTACGACACGATCTGGCCCTCCGACATCCTGGTAGATCTGCGCACCCGCATCCTCGACAGCGCGCGCGCGCGCGGGGCCCTGAGCGGCGGCACCGGCCGCCGGCTGTTCATCTCGCGCAAGGCCTTCGCGCAGCGCCAGCTCGTCAACGAGATCGAGATCGCCGAGGCGCTCCGGCCGCACGGCTTCGAGGTCATCACCCCGGAGACGATGACGTTCCTCGAACAGGTCGACGCGTTCCACGCCGCCGACATCATCGTCGGTTCGTCGAGTTCGGCGCTCACCAACGGGCTGTTCTGCCGCCCGGACTGCCGGATCCTCGGCCTGATCCACGCCAACCTGAGCTTCAATTTCCGGGGCTATACAAGCTTCATCGAGGCCGGCGGCGCGCAGATCACGTTCCTGCGCGGCGCGACCACGAACGAGGACGGTCACGCCTTCCACGCCAGCTACCACGTCGCGCCGAGCGCGGTGGTCGGTGCCCTCGGATCTCTGGCGCAGCCAGCCCCGGTCCTATCGCCGCAGGTGCCGCCCGTCGCGCCTGCGGTCGCCGGACGGTCGGTCGTGGGCCGACTGCTCGGCGCTCTTCCCTTCCCGCGGCGAGCCGATGGACAATAGATCAGTAATTGCATTTGTTCGACAAAGCTCGCGGAAGTAGAGTCCGACCGTTGCGGATCGGTCGCGTTGCGCTTAGAGGGCTTCGCGACATCGGATCGCGCTCCGGACGCGAAGGGGCCTCGGCACGGTCCATGGTAAGTTTCGCGATCGAGGGTCGACGTCAGAGAGCCGGCATTTCGGCGGGGGAACGATGACTCAGCCACACCTGATCGAGTTTCGCCACATCCTCGATCACAGGGGAGCGCTGACGCCCATCGAGGCCGGGAAGGACGTGCCGTTCGACATCCGACGCGTCTATTTCATCTACGATGTCTCGCACGGCGCGGTGCGCGCGGGGCATAGCCACAAAGAGCTGCGGCAGGTCCTGATCGCGATCTCTGGGAGTTTCAAAGTTCACCTGGATGACGGCCGCACGCGCCAGACGTTTCTGCTCAATCGACCCAACATCGGCCTCTATGTCCCGCGCATGGTGTGGCGCGATATCGACGAGTTCTCCGGTGGGGCAGTGTGTCTCTCCCTGGCCTCGCAGCATTACGAGGAGAGCGACTATTACAGGGACTACGACACATTCTTGCGCGCCGTGGGAAGCCGGTAGGGGAGGCCCGCGATGAAGGTTCCGTTTCTCGATCTCGGCCGCACCCACGACACCGTCCGCGCCGACCTCGACGCCGCGTGGCACCGCGTCCTGGACCGTTCGCGATACGTCCTGGGTGAGGAGGTCGAAGCTTTCGAATCGGAGTTCGCCGCCTATTGCGAGGCCGAGCATGCGGTCGGCGTCGCCAACGGCCTGGACGCCCTGATCCTGATCCTGCGCGCCTACGGGATCGGTCCCGGCGACGAGGTGCTCGTGCCGTCGAACACCTTCATCGCGACCTGGCTGGCGGTGAGCCAGGTCGGCGCGAGGCCGGTCTCCGTCGATCCGGATCCGTCGACCTACAATATGGACCCGGCCGGAGCCGCACGGGCTGTCAGCAGCCGGACGAAGGCCATCATGCCGGTCCACCTCTACGGCCAGCCGGCCGACATGGAGGCGCTGCGCGCCCTGGCGCACCGGCATAATCTCGTCTGCATCGAGGATGCCGCGCAGGCCCACGGCGCCACCTTCGCCGGGCGGCGGACCGGCAGTCTCGCCGACGCCGCCGCTTTCAGCTTCTATCCGGGCAAGAATCTGGGAGCCCTGGGCGATGGCGGGGCCGTGACCACGTCCGACACGGCAGTCGCGCGCCGGATCCGCGAACTCGCCAATTACGGCTCGCGCGAGAAATACGTGCATCGGCAGCAGGGGGTGAACTCGCGGCTCGACGAGCTTCAGGCCGCGCTGCTTCGCATCAAGCTGCGCCATCTCGACGACTGGAACAGCCGGCGCCGCGCCGTCGCGGCCGCGTATCGGGACGGCCTCGCCGATACGGACCTCGCCCTTCCGCAGGTCGATCCGCGCACCGATCCCGTCTGGCACCTGTTCGTCGTCCGGTCCGGGCAGCGGGATGCGCTGGCAGCGCGGCTCGACGAGGCGGGGGTCGGCACGCAGATCCATTACCCGATCGCACCGGCAGATGCCGAAGCCTATGCGGGCGTCTCGATCGCGGGGGAGAGCCGTCTGGGCCGCGTCCTCGGTCGAGAGATCCTGAGCCTCCCCATCGGGCCCCATCTTCAGGAAGAAGAAATCCGGCACGTCGTGCGCGCCTGCCGTGCGGCCATGGCCTCCAATCAGCGCCACGGCCCGGCGTGAGATCTACCGCCTCGGACCGCCGAGCCCGGCTCCGGCAGCGGTCCTAAGATCCGCGGCCGGTTCCCCGCGCCGCGCAGTTCGGGCAGCTGGAGCGTCTCGGGACCGAAACCGCCCGGGCGCGGACGCCGATTCCAAACGGAACAGGAGGCCCCCGTGTCATCGTCACCCCTGAACGCTGCCGACGGTGGCCCTCCCGAGGACGGCCCGAGTTCCCTGGAGAACCTCCGGACCGGCCGCGACGTCGATCTCGCCAAGGTCGACCTCACGTTCGAGGGATTCCGCGCCCTCGCGCAGAATCCGCACCTCTCCGCCAACGAGCGGATCGGCTTCCCGGAGACGTATCGCGACGGCTTCGAGGGTGCGATCCTGCGCGACATCGCGGCCAAGCTCCCGGCACTGCTCGGGACCGGCGCCACCATCGTGGATATCGGGCCCGGATGCGCCGGGCTGCCGCATCGCCTCATCGACCTGTGCCGCGAGCGGGACCACCGCCTGGTCCTCGTCGATAGCGCGGAGATGCTCGAGCAACTGCCCGACGTCGCCGGCGTGACCTCGAAGATCGCCGGCGCGTTCCCGGCGAACCGGGACGCCGTCCGGAATGCGGTCGGCCAGGCCGACATCGTCCTCTGCTACAGCGTCTTCCATTACGTGTTCGCGGAGGGCAATCCCTTCACCTTCCTCGACAGCATCGTGGCGCTGCTCGCCGATGGCGGCCGTGCCCTGATCGGCGACATCCCGAACATCTCGAAGCGCCGCCGCTTCTTCGCGAGCGAGACCGGCCGGCGCTTTCACAAGGCCTTCACGCAGACCGACTCCGAGCCGGACGTCCGCTACAATGAGCCGAGCCCCGGCAAGATCGACGACGCCGTGCTCACGGGGCTCATCCAGCGGGCGCAGGCCGCCGGCGCGGACGCCTACGTCATGCCTCAGGCGCCGGATCTCCCCATGGCCAACCGGCGCGAAGATCTCCTCATCATGAAGGCGTAATCGATGAAACCGCTGATCATCTTCGGCAACGGCGAAATCGCCAGCATGGCCTACGAGTACTTCACCCACGACAGCGGCCATGAAGTGAAGGCTTTCTCGATCGGCGAGGCGTACATCACGCAGCCGCATCACCACGATCTGCCGGTGATCCCGCTCGCCCAGGTGCAGCAGGCCTACCCGCCCGAGGAGTACGACGCCTTCGTCGCCATCGGCGATTCGAAGCTCAATCGCGTCCGCGCCGATCTCTGCGCGCAGGTCAAGTCCATGGGCTACAGGTTGACGTCGTATGTCAGCACGAAGGCCTTCGTCTGGCACAATGTCACGATCGGCGAGAACTGCTTCATCCTGGAGCACAACGTCGTCCAACCCTTCGTTGAGATTGGAAACAACGTCACACTCTGGAGCGGCAACCACATCGGCCACCGCTCGGTCATCGAGGACAATGTCTTCGTGAGTTCACACGTGGTGATCTCGGGCTTCTGCCGGATCGGGGCCTACAGCTTCCTCGGCGTCAACGCCGCCATCGGGCACGGCGTCACGATCGCGCCCGACAACTACATCAGCATGGCGTCGAGCCTCGCGCAATCCACGGAGCCGGACAAGATCTACCAAGGCAATCCGGCAGAGCCGCGCAAGATCGCCGCAACGCGCTTCTGCCGAGCGCGCTAGCGATGACCGTGACGGTCCGGCGCTTCACCCAGGATCAAACCTCGGCCTGGAACGCGCACAATGGCACGGCTCTCAACGGGCATTTCCTGTTCGATCGCGGCTTCATGGATTACCACGCCGACCGCTTCACGGACGCGTCGCTGCTCATCATCCGCGACGACACGCTGGTGGCGACGCTTCCCGCGAATGTCGACGGCGACACGATCCATTCCCATCAGGGCCTGACGTTCGGCGGACTCCTGACCGGCCGCCTGTCGACCGACGCCACCCTGACGCTGTTCGAGGATTGCCTCAACCATTACAGGCAGGCCGGCGCCAGGAAGCTGATCTACAAGCCGGTCCCGTCGATCTATCACCGCCGGCCCGCCGAGGCCGACCTCTACTGCCTGTTCCGTGTCGGCGCCCAGCTGGTCCGGAGGGACGTCACCACGACGATCGACTACCGGCTGCCCGGCGAACTCTCGTCCCGCCGCCGCCGGGGTGTCGGCAAGGCGCAGAAGGCCGGCCTCACCGTCCGCACCGACGGCCGCTGGCCAGAGTTCTGGGACATCCTCGCGCAGACGCTCCGGGAGCGCCACGGCGTCGCGCCGGTTCACACCCTGCCGGAGATCGAGATGCTGGCGGGGCGCTTTCCGGACAACATCAAGCTGTTCACGGCCGAGCAGGCGGGCGAGACGGTGGGCGGCGTCGTGATCTTCGAGACCGCGGACGTCGCGCATGCGCAGTACATCGCGTCCAACCGGCAGGGCCGGGACGCGGGGGCGCTGGACCTCCTCTTCAGCACGCTGATCAAGACCTACCAGCCGACGAAGCGCTATTTCGACTTCGGCATCTCGACCGAGGAGGGCGGCCGCGTCCTGAACCAGGGCCTTCTCACCCAGAAGGAGGAGTTCGGCGGCAGCGCCGTGATGCACGACACCTACACGGTCGCATTGTAGCGGCGTTGCAGCGGCGCGGCCCGTCCGAGGTCCTGACCGGCCCGAGCCCCGCAGAGGCGGTGATCGCCCGCCGACGCGCACGGGCTGGCCATGGGGGTCGGGGGCCCTGCACCGCTCCCGAAGCCGATGTCGATCAGGTCGCGGCAGCGCCTGTCCCGGCACGCGTCCGGGCTCACATCCTTCGAAATCCGTCCTCGGCCGCGGCCGGATCCCGGTAGGCCAGACCGAACCCGGTTCGTCCGAAGCCGTTGCCGTTGTAGAAGAGCAGGGTCCGCTCGCCGACTTGGCAGGTCGCACCGAAGCACGTCATCTCGGACGCCCATGCCTGTCCTGCGGTATCGATGACCGGAACGAGGCGGGACGGATCGACCGGGCCCTCGTCCCACGGGCACATCATCAGCCTGTAGGTCTGTTCGGTCCGAACCGAGACCATCAGGACAGGGTCCTGCCCGGGGAGCGTCTCGACGCGCGGACGGCCGAAGCCGATCTCGGCGCGCGCCTCATCCGGCAGCAGCACATCCTCCGCCGGGGCCGCCCAATTAATCCCGTCCGCGGATCTCGACCGGCGGATGGCGTAACGCGGGAGCATCTTCCCGGAGGGGCTACGGACGAAGCGGTTGCCGCCGATATACAGGATCTGGAAGCCGTCCCCCACCCGCCGGACAAACGGAGCAGTCCGGAAGTAGCCCTCGTCGGGCGTCGCCGGAAGGACAGGCTCCGTCTTCCACCGCCTGAAGGTTTTGCCGCGATCTTCGCTCACCGCGAGGCCGGCCAGGAGGGTGTAGGGAACGTCCTCCGACAGTCTCTGCCAGCCGACGTAATACAGCCGCCAAAGATCATCGACGCGTTCAAGATGACAGGGATTGACGCCGTCCGCGTCGAAACACCCCGCGGCTCCGAGATCGAGAACGGGGGCGGGATCGAAATGGATGACCGGGTGCGGATGGTCCAAGCTCAGGTCAACGGAGAAGATACGCCCGCGCAGACCGGCATCGCAGGACGAGAAATATACCCGGACACGGTCCGCCAGCACGATCGGCGTGGGCAGCATGGCGTGCGTCCGGAGCAGACCCGAGCCCGGCGCGGCGAACCGCAGGCCAAGATCGGTCCATGGCGTCTTCATGCTGTCATCCCTATCGATCAGATCGCGACGACGTGCGCCGGCACAGCCAGATTTCAAACATTGGTCCGCAGCACGGTATCCAGGTAATCGAGATCGATGCGGTAATTGCCGTGCGTCAGCTCGAGCGAGCGGCGGCGCGTCTCGGCCCCGGGGCGATAGGCCCCGTGCTCACCGGGGACGGCCAAGTAGCGACACCCGGCAAACCTCGCGAGGCTGGCGAACGTCGAGAACTGCACGGCGAACGGCGACACGAGTCCCAGGACGAGGGTGCCCGGGGATGCGAAAACCAGATTGGCGAAGGCGGCGCCGATCGGCCCGGCGATGCAGCGCGCAGTCCTGAAAGCCTCGACCTGTTCCGCGAAGCTGAGCTGCCCCGGGTTCACGATCTCGAAACCGTGCCGGCGAAACACGGCCTCCACCTCGGCGGCGTTCGTGATGTTACGCCCCGCGGATCGCCCGAGATAGAGCTTCCGGCCCGCCGGAGTACTGGGCGCTGGCACGGCCTCGATCACCCGCTCACGCAGCCAGGAGAGGCTCGCGTGATTGACAGCGGCGACCGTCCAGAACTCGACGTCGGGCGTATCCGGAATGAAGGTCATCAAGGACGGAACGTAGAGCGTCTTCACGTCCAGCCGCTGCCCGTGCTGCCGGACCGTGAATGGGCGGCCCGGGAAGAGCAGCTTCAGGGCGTCCATTTCCTGCGGAAACAGATCGTCGCTCAGGATGAGCGGCACATCCTGCGGTATCGACGCATTGTCGACGATGTAGCCCTTCGTGGCGTACTCGATCAGGAAGTGAAAATAGTTCGCACCGCATCGCCCGATCAGAAGGATGCCCGCATCGATCGCCCGATCCGCCTCCTGCGGGACACGGGCCAGGACCCGGTCGCCCTCGGGGCCGAAACAGGTGATGACGAACTCGCACTGGCGGCTCGTGTAGCGGAACGCCGGGTCCGCCTCCGGCTCGTAGACCACGAAGGCGGAATGGGAGACGATCTGAGCGAAGCCGAAGAGCGACGCGTCCCGGATCGTCGCGCACCAGAGTTCCGGCCTGCGCAGTCGACGGGCGGTCGGCGGCTGCGCGGACAGGGCGACCTCCGGATCCGTGAAGTCGAACACGCCGGCTTCCGCGATGCCGCGGCAGTCGATCCAGGGCACCGCATCCTGCCCGATCCGCACCACCGGGTAGATCGAGCCGAGACCGGTGCCCGCTCCGCCGCTCGGACGTGCGGGCGATGCGGACCGCACGGCGAGGAAGCGCGCGAGCGCGAGGGCGAGCCGAAGCTGCAGGCCGAAGCCGCGCCGGGTCGCGAGCTGGTTGATGCGGTAGCGGAAGCAGTCCGTGATGTCCTGACGGCTCTGCCCGAGCATCGCCAGAACGGCGACGAGCACGGGCGACCACGCGTAGATCCGCGCCTCCATGCGCGCGTTGGGCGCGCGCAATGGCGCCGCGGACCAGTGTCGTGCGAAATGGGCGACCGGATCGACACCTGCCGCCGCCACGTCGGCATTTCGTGTCAGATAATAGTCACTGTCGACGATCCGGCGCGCGATCCGTAAGGCAAGCCACTCCAACATCGCTGAGATATCTATCCTCGACGTCGAACGGCGCATCGTGCAACTGAGATCGGGTGCTCAGCACCGTCGCTCGCCGCCGCTCCGATCAGTAGGTCTGCAACAAGGCGGAGTGGCGCTCGATGGTCGACGCGTGCGCCGACCTGAACGCGTCATAGGCTTCGCGGCTGAAGTGAAAGAAATAATCCTGCTCGCCCTCGTCGACGATTTTCGCGCCCGAACGGAGGTGGAAATTGATCACGCTCTCATTCTCACGACGCACGTCGAAATGACAATGCTCGAAGCCGAGGTGCTCGAACCCCAGTTCGTAGATCGCGAGGGCGGAGTAACCTGCGAGGCCGACGACCGGAGGAGGCGCGATGATCCAGCTGCCCCAGCAGAACGACTTCAATCCGGCGATGATCCGAAAATCGTACATCCGGACCGTGCCGCGATCCTGGCCATCGGAAACGATGATGAAATAGTACTGTCTGCCCGCGGCCTCGTCGTTCTTGTATCGCGTGAGCCACGCTGCCTGCTCTTCCACCGTGGTGGGTGGCGCGTTGAGGAAACGGCTGAGACGGTTGTCGGAGCGCAACCGGTAGATCAGAGCCGCGTCGCTCGGCTCAGCCAGCCGCAGATGCGAGCGCCGCCGGCTGTCCAGCGGACGCGTTTCACGGATCCGGTCGATGGGCATGTGCATACGGGGTGGATACGGCTCTGTGGCTGGAACGCGACGAACGCACGGATCTCGGCAAGTCCTGCCACGCGCGGAGGCCCTTGTCACGCGACGCTCCGGGGCCGGTCTGCCGCGGTGCCGACACGTCGTGTGCCAGTCGGTCCGACGCGGAGAGGGTCACACATCCCGGCATCAAACGACCCGGGCTGAGCCGGACCCGTAGAGCGGGCGAAGCCACCTACCTTCCGCGGAAACCAACCGTCTCAGGCTGGCACGAGCCACGTCCTCAGCAAGCCGTCGAGGCGACGCGTGTTGATGGCATAGCTTCCTTGCCGGAGCGAGATCTTGTTCGCGCTCAAGCGGACAAAGTCACGCTTTCGCTTGTCGCTCAGGAGATGGATGCAGTCGCAGCCCATCAATTCCGCCAAATTCTGGAACAGGGACGAGGTGACGGCGTAGCGTGATCCGAGGCCGAGCACGGATGTGCCAGGCCTGCAGAAGATCGTGTTCGAGAACGCGGCGCCCAGGGGACCGGCGACATGGGTCGCGGCAGCGAACAGTCTCACCTGCTCGATGAAGGACAGAGTGCTCGGATCCACGATCGCGAAGCCGTGCCGCGCGAAGACAGCCTCGACCTCGTCGGCGTTCACGATGTTTCTGCCGCGCCGCCGGGCCAGAAAGATCCGGGACGGCTGGGACAGTGCGTCGTCTTCGAGGCTCAGGGCCTCGTAGGCACGCCGCCGCAGCCAGTCCAGGCTCGCGAAGCGGAGCCCCTCCTTCTTCCAGTCGGTGACCTCAAGCGCGTCTGGGAGATACGTCATGAGGGACGGGATGTGGAGCCGCCCGACGTCGAGCCGCTCCCGGCTGGACGGCGCGACGAACTTCCGACCCGGAAAGAATAACTCGAGGGCCTCCATCTGCGATGGGAACAGATTGTCCGAGATGACCAGCGGGATGTCGTCGGGGAGACCCAGGCGATCGATCAGGTAGCCTCGGGAGAGATACTCGATGAGGAAGTGGAAATGGTTGTTGCTGCACCGGCCGCCCAGCAGGATCGCCTCGTCGAGGCGGCTTGTCGCGGCATCGGGCAGGCGCGCCACGATCTTGTTGTCCTGTGGCGCGTAGCAGGCGATGACGTGCCGATGCTGTCCGGCCGCGAAGGACAGACTCGGATCGGCGGCGGGCTCATAGACCACGAAGTGACCGCTCGCCGCGACCTGCATGGCTCCGAAGACGCTGGCATTCTGGACGGTCGCGCACCAGAGCGGGGGTAGCGTGACCTCGCGCGCGACGGGCGCGCCGCGCCCTTCCCACACCCGCGGGGAGCTGAATCGATGCGTCTCCGGCGGGTCCATCCTCCGCAGCGTGAGCCAGGGATGCTCATCGCCGATCCGGGCGATCGGGAGCGTGGTGCCGACGATCCGCTCCAGATTCGCGGCGACGGGCCCGGAACCCGTGGCCCGGGCCGCCAGGAGACGCGCAACCCAGCGGGCGAAGCGGAATTTCAGACCCAAGTCGCCGCACCAGAGATCTTGATAATGGGCGACGAAACACTGGACCCAGTCGTCGCGCCGGATCGGCAGGAGCACGGCCGCCAGCGCCAGGAAGGGCGAGAGCCTGATGATGGCCCGCTCCATGGACGGGTTCGCCGCGCGGATGGGGACGGCATAACCGCATTCGGCGAAGTGTCGGACCGGATCGACACCGGCCGCGCGGACGTCAGGATAGCGATTCAGATAATACTCGGCATCGACCAGTTTCCCCGCGAGAAACAGGCTGACGCGCGCGCGCAAACTGGAGATGAGGACGGCACTCATACCAACCCCTCCGGGCATCGGGCGCTCAAGGGCCGGATCCAGAAACACTCATTGTCCGAACGCCGGCCGATCTCAGGCTGCGTGCACAGCGCCGACGGCGCCGTCCATCACGATGTGACGGAGGATCTGGCAGATCCGCTCCGCGTTGGCGGTCCCGAGCTCGCCGTAGAAGGGCAGGCAGAGGACTTGGTCGCCGACTCTGTTGGCCACCGGCAGATTGTCGATCGCACTGTCGGGAAAGAGACGGTACGGCTCGTACTGGCTGCACAGCGGATAGAAATAGCGACGCGCGAAGACATTGTAGTGCTTGAGGCGGTCGTAGACCTCGTCACGGCTCACGCCGGCGACGGCCCGGTCGATCCGAAGGCAGTAATACTGCAGGCTGTCGGTATCGAGGTCGAGCGGCCGCGAGGCGGTGATGCCGGGCAGACCGCCGAGGTGATCCCGGTACACATGCGCGAGGTCGAGCCGCTTCGCCTTCTCGGCCGCGACCGCATCGACCAGGCACAGGCCCATGGCGGCCTGGATCTCGTTCATCTTGCTGTTGATGCCGACAGCCTTGACGGTCACCTCGTCGGCGATCCCGAAATTCTTCAGCAGCTCCATCCGCCGCTTCACGTCGCCGTCGTTGGTGACCACGGCCCCACCCTCCGCGGTGTGGAAGAGCTTCGTGGCGTGGAAGCTGAACATGGTCGCGTCGCCGTAGCTCGCGATGGGCCGGCCGTTGACCCGGGTCCCGAAGGCGTGGGCGCCGTCGTACAGCACCTTGAGGCGATGTTTGCGCGCGATCCGCTCGATCGCCTCGACGTCGCACGGGTTGCCGTAGACGTGAACCGCGAGGATGCCGGTGGTGCGCTCCGTGATCGCGGCCTCGATCCGGGCCGGATCGAGAGTCATCGAGTGCTCCTCGATGTCGGCGAAGACCGGCCGGATGCCGTGCCAGGCGAGCACGTGCGGGGTCGCCGCGAAGGTGAAAGGTGTCGTGATGACCTCGCCCGAGAGGTCGAGGGCCTTGACCGCCGTCATCAGGGCGTTGGTGCCGTTGTTGAACAGCGCGATGTGGCCGTCGCCCAGGTGGGCGTGGAGCCGCTTCTCCAGCTCCACGTGCTGCGGTCCGCCATTCGAGAGAACGGCACACTGCCAGATCGCCTCCAGATGCTTCGTGAAGACCGCGAGTTCGGGCAGCATCGGACGGGTCACGTAGATCGGCTGCTCGAACGATCGCGGCTCAGCGCTCATGGAACCTCCTCGCGATGTTCGGACGCGAGGCCGACCATCTGGACATATCGAATTCGGGACAACTGAAATGACGTAGCAATCGGGCGGAGCTGAGGCCGATCAGGCCGGTTTCGGCGCCGGGGCGACGATGTCCGCCCGGGGCCAGATCGTGGCGTTGTCGGGCAGGGCGCGCAGGACATTGCAGCCCATGCCGACCGTGACGCCCTGACCGAGGGTGAGGCCCTGGAGGATCTTGGCGAGCGGCCCGACGAGGCTGTCGGCACCGATCGTGCAGCGGCCGCCGACGAAGGCGCCCGGCGAGATCGTGGTGTTGTCGCCGACGACCGTGTCGTGGCCGACGATGGCCGCCGAGTTCAGCACGCAGAAGCGCCCGAGCCGGGCATCGGCGTTGACGATCACCCCGTGCGCTACGAAGGCGCCGGCGCCGACCGCGACGTCCGGGCTCACGATCGCGCGGGGCGAGACGAGGGCGGGGCAGGGGAGGGCGTGCCGGTCGAGCCACGCGATCAGCTCGGCCCGCGCCCGGATCGCGCGCCGGCTCACGCCGCCGATTGCCAGGACGACGCCGTCATACTCCGCCCGGTCGGCGAGCAGCGCCTCGAGATAGCCCCGGTAGCGGCCGACCTGAACTTCCGGAGCGGTCGAGTAGGTATCCTCGACCGTGTGGCCGAGGGCGCGGGCGACCTCGGCGATCTCCTTGGAGAAGCCGCCGCCGCCGATCAGCGCGAGCCGCTGCGCCGTCCCGGTCACAGCACGGCCCCGCCGTCGACCCGCAGGATCTCGCCGGTGACGTGCCGGGCCTGGGACGACATCAGGAACGCGATGGCGTCGACCACGGATTCGACGGTGGCGGCGCCCGCGGGGCTGCGCTTCTCCAGCGCCTCCTTGAACTCCGCGCCGTACAGGCGGGCATGGGCCTGGGTCATCTCGGTGTCGAGCCAGCCGGGGGCGACGCCGACGGCGCGCCGGGGTGCGAGTTCCCGGGCGAGCCCCTTGATCAGGGCATCGAGGCCCGCCTTGGAGGCGGCGTAGGGCACGATCGCCGGCTCGGGCCGCTGCGCCGCGACGGACGAGACCGCGCAGAACACCGCGTCCCGGGTCGAGACGCGGGCGCTGCCGAAGGCGGCGGCGAACAGGGTCGGCGCGACGAGGTTGGTGCGGTAGAGGCGCTCGACCTCCTCCACGCCGAGGCTGCGCATCGGCTTGATGACCTGGACGCCCGCGCAGTACACGAGCCCGGTCAGGAGGCCCCGCTCGGCCACCGCCGCCTGCAGCACGCCGCCGATCGCCGGAAGGTCGGTGACGTCGGCCGCGACGGCCGCGCAGCCGAGCGCCTCCAGCTCGGCGAGCCGGTCCGCCCGCCGGGCGAGGGCGGTGATCCGCGCCCCGCCCGCGCGGAGGCGCTCGGCGACGGCGCGGCCGATGCCGCTGCTGGCCCCGACGACGAGGACGTGCCCCCCTGGCTCCGATACCGGCTCCGACATCGCGCTCAGGCCTGCAGCTTCGCGCCGGCCAGCGCGATCAGGTCGTCGGTGGTCGCCGCCCCGGCGATCCGCTGCGGATCCACCTCGAGGCCGAGCGTGTCGTAGAGGGCCATGATGTTGAGGATGCCGAGCGAGTCGAAGGTCTCGATCGCCCCGAGGCTCTGCCCGCGGGCGAGCGGCCCCGGCTGGTCGAGGATCGTGCCGAGCTCGTCCAGGAATGCGCCCTCGGTCATCGGGTGGTCTCCTCGTAGGTCAGGACCGGGGGCGCGAAGATCCGGTCGGTGGTGATCGTGCAGGCTCCCCAGCTCAGCCCGACCCCGAAGCCGGCGAGCAGCGAGCGCACCCGCCGGCCGGCATAGGCCTCCGCGAGGAAGCCCGAGATCGTGCCGGGGATCGAGGCCGAGTTCTGGTTGCCGTAGACCGACTGGGTGCCGGTCGGGAGCTTGCTGTCGTCGAGCCCCAGGCGGCGCTGGAGGTTCTTGAGGATGTACTTGTTCGGCTGGTGCAGGACCAGGAAGTCGACGTCCGCGGCGCGCGTGTCCGAGAAGGCCAGGATGCCATCGATCAGCGGCGGGACGCGCTTGAGGGTGAAGTTGAAGACCTGCGCCCCGTCCATGTGCATGGTGCCGGGCTTGCCCGCATCCTCGGCGTCGGCCCGGAGGCCGCTGTGCGGGATGAACAGGGCCTTCTCGCCCGAGCCGTCGCTGTGGAGCTGGAAGAAGCTCTCGCTCTCGCGCCGCTCGATCAGCACCGCGGCGCCGGCGTCGCCCATGATCGGCGTGATCGACCGGTCCCCGGTCGCGACCATGCGGCTCGCGACGTCGCCGACGCAGAGCAGGACGCGCTCGAGGCCGGATTCGACCAGGCTGTAGGCGACCGACAACCCGTAGACGAAGCCGCTGCAGCCGAGGCGGATGTCGAAGCAGAGCGTTTCGGTCCGCATGCCGAGGCGGTGCTGCATTCCGATCGACGTCGACGGCGAGCTGTAATCCGGCGTCTGGGTGACGAGGATCAGGCCTTCGACGGCGTCGGGCTGCAGGTCGAGGCCGCGCAGGAGGTGGCGCGCCGAGTGCAGGCAGAGATCCGCCGTCGTGGTGCCGGGATCGGCGACGACGTGACGGGTCGAGAAGCCCATGGCCCGCTTGAGGCGCTCCGCCTCCTCGGGGGCGAGCCCGAGGCCGGCCGCCTCGTCGTCGAAGGCCTGGACGCGCGCCCCGACCGTGGTGACGAGCCCCGCGAGGGTCGCGCGCGAGAACCGCAGCTCAGCCATGCTCGACCGTCTCGGCGACGTACTCGATCCAGCCCTGGAAGCGGCGGAGCGGCGACTTCGTGCTGTCGAGGATGCTCTCGTTGGCGAGCGGCACGTAGCGGCCGACCGTCCGCTCGATCTCGGATTCCGTCTCGAGGAGGAGCTCGACCACCGCGAAGGAGTCGAGCCGCTCGTAGACGTCGTCCTCGGGCCCGGGATTCTCCAGGTCCGGGCGCCCCCAGGTCTCGACGAGCCGCGCGAAGGTCGCGCGGGCAGCCGCCTCGACGGCGCCGCGGTCACTCCGCGACGATGTGGATGTAGGGGGTGTCATCCGGTCCTCGTGTCAGTCGGTACGTCTTGCCCTCGGGGCCAGCGCTGAGGGGTTCGAAGCCGTTGTCGTCGAGGAAGCTCTCGACCATCCGGTTCTTCGCGCTCGGGCGATACTGGGCTTTCAGGTCCCGATCACCCTCCTGCTGGCAGACGTGGCGCAGAATTTGGGCCTCGATGCGGCGTCCGAGGGCCCGGCAGCTCATCAGGAACGTCTCGAGTTCGCCGCCCCGGACGATGGCGACCCCGACGATGCCCATGTCGCCGAACCGGTCGACCACCCGGGCCGCGTAGACGCCGCCCTCCCGCATGGCGGTCGCGACCTCGTCCTCGGTGTAGCGCCGGGTCGTCAGGTTGAACTGGTTGGTCTTGTTGATCAGCTGCGTGACCCGCCGCAGCGAGCCCAGGTTGTTGCGGGCGACATGCACCCGGATCTCGAGGGAGGCGAGGTACTCGTCCATCGAGGCCGCGGAGCGCTGCAGCTCCTGGCGCTGGGCCTCGCCGCGGTACTGCTCGGTCTTGGCCAGGTCCTCGGCGGTGACGTTCCGGGCGCGCAGCGACGCGATCCCGTCGAGGAGGGTGAGCGCCTGCTCGGGGCGCGTCCGGTCGAACAGGTGGCACTCGACCCCGGGGAGCCGCGCGCGGACCTCCTCGATCTCGAACGGGTTGTCGTCGAGGAAGATGAAGCTGTCGAGGCCGAGGTTCAGGGTCGCGGCGAGGTCGCGGATGTTCTCGCTCTTCTCCGTCCAGTTGCTGCGGTAGGCCACGAAATCGTCGAGGCGGAGCGGCATCGCGCGCTGGGCGAAGACCGCGCGGAAATCCTCCTCGTTGTTCTTCGTCACCGCGCAGAGCAAGATCCCGAGGCCCTTCAGGCGCAGGAGCTGGCGCTGGAGCTGGGTGTGGACGATCCCCGGATAGTCGCTGTCGACCTCCAGGTTCTCGACGCCGTCCTCGCCGACGACGCCGCCCCAGAGGGTGTTGTCGGCGTCGACCACCACCACCTTGCGCCGCGCCCGCAGCCGCGCCGCGACGGCGTCGGCGTAGCGCTCGCTGAGCGCGTCCACGGCGGCCGGGGCGTAGGGCATCTGGTACATGTACCGGTTGCGCTCGCGGAAGGCGTTGGCGAAGCCGAGCAGCGCCAGGGCCCCGGCGGCGTCGACGACGCTGACCCGCTCCTGCGTCCGGGCGAGGTCGAACAGCACCGCGTTCACCCGCGCCAGCGCGGCGAGCTGGTCGTGGAGGTCGCTCTCGACGGACGAGACCGGCACGAACGGCACGGTGTTGAGGATGATCGTCCCCGGCGCCCGGGCGAGCCGCGCCGAGACCATCTCGGCGAGGTGCCGCGCGCGCGCGACCGCCGCCTCGTCCGGGGCGACGTCGAAGAACCAGCGGTGGTCGAGATGCACAATCAGGACGTCGGCGGCGGCGGGACCCGCCAGCACCTGCTCGATCTGTCCGATGGGGAGATGCTCGCACGAGACCGTGGCGAGATCCGCAAGGCGGCCCGCCACCTTCCCGAACGGGTTGGTGACGACGTTTCCGACGAAACCGATCGACAGGGCGCGAGCCGTGGTCATCCTCGATACCGGTCCCTGCGACACCCTGCGGATGCCTGCCCTCCGGCGATCGACCGGCCCCTTTCCGTGCGTGCGAGCGCCGCCCTCTTGCGAGATCGCGTGCCATAAAGCAAGGGGCCGGGCATCCGGCGGCCGGTCAGCCCGGTCAGCCCGGTCGGGGCGGGGACCTAGCGGGGACTTGGCGGGGACCGGGCGAGGAGGAGCTGCGCGATGTACGGATCCGGTTCGGACGAGGCCGCCGCGACGACGCGGACCTGGACCGAGGCCCATCAGGCCGCCTTCGCGCGGGCGACCGGCGACGTGAACCCGATGCACATGGACGCGCGGATGGCCCGGCGGACGCTGGCCGGCGAGCGGGCCGTCCACGGCGTCCACGCCGCCCTCTGGGCCCTCGATGCCTGCGCCGACACCCATCCCCTCGACCGGCTCGCGACGCTGCAGATGCGGTTCGAGCGGTTCGTCCTGGTCGGGGACCGCACCGTCCTGACGGCCCACGCGGCGGACGCGGGGCAGCTGCGCCTATCCGTGGCGGTGGACGGCGTCCGCACCCTGACGATCCAGGCGACCTTCGCGGCGGAGAGGGCCCCGGGTCAGGCAGTCGAGGTCGCGCCCGTCCCGATCCCCGCCGAGCCGGTCGCCCGCGATCCGGCGGCCCTGACGGGGCTCGCCGGCGCCTTCGCGCTGCCGGACCCGGCGGCGATCGCCGCGCTCGCGCCGCGCCTCGCCCGCGCCCTCGGTCCCGGCCGGGTCGCGGCCCTGGGCGGCCTCTCGACGCTCGTCGGCATGTTCGTGCCCGGCCTCCACTCGATCCTCTCGAAGATCGACGTGACCGTCACCGAGGGGGACACCGGTGCGAGCCTCGGCTACGCGGTGAAGCGGTTCCAGCCGATGCTGCAATCGGTGACGCTGGACGCGGTCGGCCCCGGCCTCGTCGCCCGGGTCGAGGGCTTCGTCCGCCCGCGGCCGGTGGAGCAGGAAAGCCTGCGCGACCTCGCGGCGCTCGTGGAGCCGGGCGCCTTCGCGGCGGTGTCCGCGCTGATCGTCGGCGGGTCGCGGGGCCTCGGCGCCGCGACCGCCAAGCTGATCGCCGCCGGGGGCGGGGCGGTCTGCATCACCTATGCGTCCGGCGCCGAGGAGGCGGAGGCCGTCGCCCGGGAGATCCGGGACGCCGGCGGGCGCTGCCAGATCCTCCGCTACGACGCCGCCGAGCCGGCCGCCGCGCAGCTCGCGGCGCTGGCGATGCGCCCGTCGCAGCTCTACCATTTCGCGACGCCCCGCATCTTCCGCCAGAAGCGCGCCCCCTTCGAGCCGGCCTGCCTGGACGAGATGATGCGCGTCTACAACACCGCCTTCTACGAGCTGAGCCAGTTCTGCCTGGAGCACGGCGACGCCGTGGTGGCCTTCTACCCGTCGACCAGCGCCATCGACGAGGCGCCCCGCGACACCCTGGAATACGTGATGGCCAAGATCGCGGGCGAGACGCTCGCCGCGACCCTGGCGCGCACGCTCCCGAACCTGCGGACCGTGATCGAGCGGCTGCCCCGGGTGAAGACCGACCAGACGGCCACGATCTTCCCCGTGCCGGCCGCCGCGCCGAGCGCGCTGATGCTGCCGATCATCCGCCGGATGTCGGCGGCCGCCTGACCTCGAGGCGTGGCGGGCACGGGACCGTGCTGGACGGCCCTGTCCGAGCCGGGCGCCGGCCTCACTCCGCGGCGGCGTCGTGCCGGACCTCTTCGTCCGCGTCCGAGTCGGTCTCGACCTCGCCCTCACCGTCCTCGGCCCCGTCGGGCGCCGCGGCGGCGGTGAAGAAGTCGCCGTTCCGGATCGCCTCGCCGCCGGTGACCAGCATGCTGAGATAGGTGTTGAGGGTGTTGGGCGCGACGTCGGGCAGCCGGTCGGCGATCTCGGCGTGCGACAGGCCCTGCGGGCCGGCCGAGCCGAGCAGCGCCTTCAGCCGCCCCTTGGCCGAGTTGGCCCGGGGACCGCGGGCGCCGCGCCGTCCGCCGGAGGCGGGCGCGGCGCGGTCCGCCGCGGCGGACCGCGGACCCTCGGGCGCGTGGAGACCGGTAGCGTCGAGCGGGATCCCCTCGACGATGGAGGTCAGCGCGGCCTCCGCCGCCCGGAGCTTGGTCAGCTCGGCCGCGATCCGGTCATAGTCGCTCTGCAGCGCGGCCCGGCGCGCCCGAACGTCCACCAGGGCCTTCGTCAGGGTGTTGTCCTCATCCATCGGACGGCCTCATCCCACGATTTCGATGGCTGACGGCATACGACACAGGCGCCTTCCGGCGTCAACAGCCGCGCGGAGCCGCGCCGACCGGACCCGGCCACGCGCACCCGATTCGCCGCGCGAGTTGTGAGGACGGCGCCCGATGCCTTAGAGACGTTCCTGAAACGCCGTTGCCGGCCCGGGGGCGTCGGCGCGACCGCCGAATGCGGACGGATCCCGATTTCGGCACGGCGATACCGCAATCGTCATGTCAGAAGGCGAGCTTTCTTCCGCGGGTTCGATGTGCGGCCGTCCGGTCCGGGGCGCCGGCCGCGCCGTACCCAGGGGCGTTCATAGATCCCGCAGAGCGAATTATGTCCTTGAATATCTTCGATAAAGGGGAGAATAATGTCATCGACATTGATCCGCGGGATCAGCACAGCCAAGCGGGAAAGATCTACGTCAACGGCGACAACAACTACGTCCGCATAGGCAGGGGCTGCGTGTCCGACAAGGACATGCACATCGTCATCGAGTCGAACTGCCGGTTCGACGTCGGCGAGGACGTGCGGCTGTCGATGGCCAACATCTATATCGGCCCCGGCTCGGTGCTGCGCATCGGCGACCGGACCGGCTTCACCGGGCTCGTCCATCTCAACCCCGTCGAGGGGAAGGCGATCGAGATCGGCACGGACTGCTCGATCGCCTCGGGCGTCTGGATGACGACGAGCGACTTCCACTCCATCGTCACCCGGGACACCGGCACGCGGCTGAACCCGGCCAAGCCCGTGCGGGTCGGCAACCACGTCTGGATCGCCAATCAGGCCACCCTGCTCAAGGGCACGGTCATCGGCGACAACGCGATCGTCGGCGCGCACGCCGTGGTCACCGGGACGGTGCCGGCCCACTGCGTGGCCGCCGGCAACCCCGCGCGGATCGTGCGGGAGAACGTGACGTGGCGCTCCGACCTGATCTGACCGCACCGGCGGCGCACGCGGGACGCGGGGCAGGGGGCGCCGTTGTTTACCCCGCGCGCGCGTTCCGTTAGGGCGATGGGCCGTCGGCGCGGGCCCTTGCCCAGCGCTCCGACACGCCTTCGATCCAGCCCGCGCGAACACATGCTCACCCGAGCCTCAGGTCTCGACCCCAGCGCCGCTTCCGGCACGGCCTCCGACCGCGATCGGCGGCCGTCGCGCGACAGAGCGGGCGCCGCGCGTTGAAGCGGATCCGCGGCCTGTACCATCGCTGGGCGCGCTCCGGCCCGGTCCGCGCGAGCGGCAACCCGCTGATCCGGCTGGCCGCCCGCCGCGGCCTGCCGGCGGCGGACGATCTCGTCACCGCGGACGCGCAGATCGCCGCCCTGGCAGCCCACTTCGACGCGGCGTTCTACGCGAGCTGGTACGGGATCATGGCCGACCCGGTGCGCGACTACCTCGTCCACGGCTGGCGCGCGGGCCGCGACCCGCGCCCCGACTTCGACTCCGCCGCCTACCTCGCCCGCCACCCCCACCTCGCCCGCGCCGGCATCAACCCGCTCCTGCACGCCCTGGCGCGCCGCCGCGCCCGGCGTGGCGGGGCCGACCGGGAGGGGGAGTCCGAAGCCCTGCCGAAGCCCGACACGGCCGAGGCCCACCGCCTCGCCCGCCGCCTCGTCGACGGCGCCTTCTATCTCGCCGGCAACCCCGACCTCGCCGCCGCCGGCGTCGACCCGGTCGACCACTACATGGCCTCGGGCTGGCGCGAGGGCCGCGAGCCGGCGCCGCAATTCGACACCCTGGCCTACTGCCTCACCCGCGGGATCACCTTCG
>NZ_JBKFAV010000047.1:0-44839 GCF_053345825.1 Methylobacterium sp. C33D | reverse complement strand
AGGCGCTGCTGCTGGTGGTCGGGCTGGTGGGCGCGGCCCTGCTCTACGGCGACGGCGCGATCACGCCGGCGATCTCGGTGCTGTCGGCGATCGAGGGGCTGAAGATCGACGCGCCGGCGCTCGGGCCTTACGTGGTGCCGATCACCCTGGTGATCCTGGTCGGGCTGTTCCTGGTCCAGCACAAGGGCGTGGCCGCCATCGGCCGGGTGTTCGGGCCCGTCATGCTGGTCTGGTTCGTCGTGCTCGGGCTCCTCGGGATCGCCGGGATCGTCGCAAAACCGGAGATCCTGGCGGCGGCCAACCCGTTCCGGGCCGTCGATTTCATGCTCCACGCCGGCTGGCACGTCAGCTTCGCGATGCTCGGCGCGGCCTTCCTGGCGGTGACCGGCGGCGAGGCGATGTACGCCGATCTCGGCCATTTCGGCGCCCTGCCGATCCGCGTCGCCTGGTTCGTGCTGGTCCTGCCGGCGCTGGTGCTCAACTATTTCGGTCAGGGCGCCCTGCTGATCGCCGCGCCCGACGCCCTGGAGAACCCGTTCTTCCGCCTCTGCCCCGACTGGGGCCATCTGCCCCTCATCGCACTGGCCACGATGGCGACCATCATCGCCTCGCAGGCGATCATCTCGGGCGTGTTCTCGCTGACGCAGCAATCGGTCCAGCTCGGCTTCCTGCCGGCCATGCGCATCGTCCAGACGGCGCACGAGGAGCGCGGCCAGATCTACGTGCCGGCGGTGAACTGGCTGCTGGCCGTGGCGACCCTGACCGCCGTGGTGGTGTTCGGCTCCTCCGACGCCCTGGCCGGCGCCTACGGCATCGCCGTCTCGATGCTGATGGGCATCACCACGCTGCTCGCCGCGCTGATCGCGCTCCGCTGGGGCTACAACCCGGCCCTGGTCCTCGCGGTCAACGGCTTCTTCCTGGCCATCGACCTCGTGTTCTTCGCCGCCAACAGCGTGAAGATCCTGGAGGGCGGCTGGTTTCCCCTGGTGCTCGCCGGCCTCGTCGCCGCGATGATGCTGACCTGGAAGAAGGGCAACGAGCTGGTCGAGGAGGCGCGGGCCGCCCTGCGCCTGCCGGAGGACGTCTTCCTCGCCGGTCTGCAGCACCGCGACCTGCTGCGGCTGCCGGGCACGGCCGCGTTCCTCTCGGCGGCCGAGCACGGCATCCCGCTGCACCTCTCGCGCTTCGTGGAGCGCAACCACGCCCTGATGGCGCGCATCCTGATCATCACGGCGCTCTACGAGGAGACGCCCACGGTCCCGCGCGACCAGCGCGCCCACGTGACGATCCTGGCGCCGGATTTCTACCGGGTGATCCTGCGCTACGGCTTCATGGAGGAGGCCTCGATCCCCGAGGGGCTGGCCTGCGCGGTGGAATCGCGCCACCTGCCGCCGCACGTCCTCGACGACATGACCATCTTCGTCGGGCACGAGACGATCATCCCGCGACGGGACAAGCGGGGGATGGCGCCCTGGCGGGAGAACCTGTTCGCCTTCATGCAGCGCAACGCCGAGCGCACCGGCGCCTTCTTCGGGGTGCCGACCCGGCAGGTGGTCGAGGTCGGGACCGAGATCGAGATCTAGGCCCCGCCCAGGGATATTCCCGCGGCCCGGCAAGTCGCCGCGGCGGCGCGGCCCAGACCAGGCCGGGTCGTGGCGAGAGATCGGGGCGACGGCCCGCGCGCGATGTGCATGGATCGCCCGCCCGGCATTGGCGTCGTAGTGGCCGTGGTCGTCGATCCGGCCCGGACCTGTTTCCGCCACGGGCGCGCCGAAGCACGGAAACTTGAGGCCGCGCCGCGGCGCCGCAGGGAACCGTAGCCTTCCGCCGTCGTTCCGCCCCGACGCAGGCGTCGCGCCCCCGGGGCGCGCGCCGGATAGGAGAGACAGCATGAACAGGGATCATCTCGAGGGCGGCGTCCGCCATCTGCGCGGCCGGATCAAGACGGCGGCGGGCGCGGTCCGCGGCCGGGCCGGCGATCAGCTCGACGGCGCCTACGACCAGGCCGCCGGCGCGGCCCAGTACGCCTACGGCGAGGCCCGGGACACGGTCCGCGACCTGCGCCACGGCGGCGAGCACCTCGTCGAGGAGGGTCGCGCCCGGTTCCGCGACGTCAGCGAGCGCGGGCACGCCCTGGCGGACGAGGCGCTCGAGCGCGGCCAGCACTACCGCGACCGCGCCGTGCGCCACGGCCGCACCCTCGCGGCGCGCGCGGACGAGAACCGCGGCACGACCCTCGCCCTCGTGGCGGCCGTCGCGTTCGGCCTCGGCTGGCTGGCGCGGCCGACCCGCTGAGCGGCTGACGGCTCCTGATCCGGAGCGGGGCGGGCGCTCGCGCGGCCGCCCCGCCGACCGGAACGCATAAAGACATCTTTATGTCTTGATTGCTTCGTAGACCGCGCGGTGTTAGGGGTTGCCCCGACCCGCAACGCGAACACGGAGCCATCGACTCATGGCCAAGGATTACATCGTCAAGGATATCGGGCTGGCCGATTACGGCCGGAAGGAGATCTCGATCGCCGAGACGGAAATGCCGGGCCTGATGGCGGTCCGCGAGGAGTACGGCGCCGCGCAGCCCCTCAAGGGCGCGAAGATCGCCGGCTCGCTCCACATGACGATCCAGACCGCCGTGCTGATCGAGACCCTGAAGGCGCTCGGCGCCGACATCCGCTGGGTCTCCTGCAACATCTACTCGACCCAGGACCACGCCGCCGCCGCCATCGCGGCCGCCGGCATCCCGGTCTTCGCCGTGAAGGGCGAGACCCTGGAGGAGTACTGGGATTACACCTCGCGCCTGTTCGACTGGCACGACGGCGGCATGCCGAACATGATCCTCGACGACGGCGGCGACGCGACCATGTTCGTCCATCTCGGCCTGCGCGCCGAGAACGGCGACACCGCCTTCCTCGACAAGCCGGAGAGCGAGGAGGAGGAGGTGTTCTTCGCGCTCCTCAAGCGCAAGCTCGCCGAGAAGCCGAAGGGCTGGTTCGCCGGCCTCGCCGACAGCATCAAGGGCGTGTCCGAGGAGACCACCACGGGCGTCCACCGCCTCTACGTGCTGGCCAAGGAGGGCAAGCTGCTCTTCCCGGCGATCAACGTGAACGACTCGGTCACCAAGTCGAAGTTCGACAACCTGTACGGCTGCAAGGAGTCGCTGGTCGATGGCATCCGCCGCGGCACCGACGTGATGATGGCCGGCAAGGTCGCGATGGTCGCGGGCTTCGGCGACGTGGGCAAGGGTTCGGCCGCGTCCCTGCGCAACGCCGGCTGCCGCGTGCTCGTGTCGGAGATCGACCCGATCTGCGCGCTCCAGGCAGCCATGGAGGGCTACGAGGTCGTGACCATGGAGGATGCCGCGCCGCGCGCCGACATCTTCGTCACCGCCACGGGCAACAAGGACATCATCACCATCGACCACATGCGGGCGATGAAGGACCGGGCGATCGTCTGCAACATCGGCCACTTCGACAACGAGATCCAGGTCGCCGGCCTGAAGAACCTCAAGTGGTCGAACATCAAGCCGCAGGTGGACGAGATCACCTTCGCGGACGGCCACCGCATCATCCTCCTGTCGGAGGGCCGCCTGGTGAACCTCGGCAACGCCACAGGTCACCCGTCCTTCGTGATGTCGGCCTCGTTCACCAACCAGACGCTGGCCCAGATCGAGCTCTGGTCGAACCCGGGCAAATACCAGAAGCAGGTCTACACCCTGCCGAAGACCCTCGACGAGAAGGTGGCGGCCCTGCACCTGGAGAAGATCGGCGTGAAGCTCTCGAAGCTCCGCCCCGATCAGGCCGCCTATATCGGCGTCTCCGAGAGCGGCCCGTTCAAGCCCGAGCACTACCGCTACTGACGACGTGTCGCCGGCGGCGCGGACGGCCTCGTCTCCGGGGCCGGCACCGTGCCGCTGCGATCCGGCGAGGGAATCCGATCGGACGATCCGAAGGCCCGGCGCGCTGCGCCGGGCCTTCGCGTTTGTCAAGCGCCGCCGGACGAATCGAACTGTGTCTTCTGTGTGTCGTTAACGACTGATTATGCCGGGTCGGCCCATAGCCACGCTTCGTTCCCCTTCCGGGGCGATTCCGCCGCACTGTAGAGTGCGGGCGAATCTTAGATCGATGGGGCTGCGGCGCTTCGGGAGAATCGCCGCGGGAACGGTGCCTTCTGCGCCGCGCGGCGACGCGCGCCGGTCGGACAGCCATCGGGTACGGGGGCGGGGCAAACCATGGGTGTCGGTCGTGCGACACACGTTCGGATCGGCGTGGGCGCGCTCGCCCTGACGACGGCGAGCGCGGCCCTGGCCGAGCTGCCGGAGGCCACCGCCGCGCATCCCGCGCGGGAGATCCACAGCGTGGCCGCGCTGGCGATCTTCGGCGGCCTCGTGGCCTTCGCGGTGATCCTGTCGCTCCTGCACCTCTACGAACGCGGGCGGTGGACCCGGCGCGAGCGCGAGCTCGCCGGGACCCTCGACGTCCTGCGCGGCGCCCACGACCGGGCCGAGATGCTGCTCAACGCCGAGCGGCAGATCCTCGTCACCTGGGACCAGCGCAGCGAGCCGGTCGTCGAGGGCGACATCAGCCTCGCCATCCACGGCGAGCGGCCGACCTCCGGCTACGCCCGCCGCGTGCTGGCCTTCGGGACCTGGCTCGTCGCCGCCGACGCGACCGCCGTGGAAGCCGCCGTCGAGACCCTGCGGGCGCGCGGCACCAGCTTCGCGCTGAGCCTGCGGACCCAGACCGGACGCAGCGTCGAGGCGCACGGTCAGGCCGTGGCGGGGCGGGCACTCCTGCGCCTGCGCGAGACCAGCCAGGAGCGCTGCGAGATCGCCGACCTGCGCGCGACCCTGGACGAGACCCGCCGCGGGCTGTCGGCCCTGTCGGGGCTCCTCGACGCGATCCCGCAGCCGGTCTGGCGGCGTAACCGCGACGGCGGGCTGAGCTGGGTCAACGCCGCCTACGTGGCGGCGGTCGAGGCGGAGAGCCGCGAGGCCGCCCTCGACGCCGGCCTGGAGCTGTTCGACCGGCCGGCCCGGGAGACGATCGCCCGCGAGGAGGCGGCCCGGTCCGCCGGCCTGACCCGGAGCGTCCCGCGCCTCTCGGCCATCGTGGCCGGCAACCGGCGGATGCTCGACGTGTTCGAGACCGGGCTGGAGACCGGCCGCGTCGGGATCGCCATCGACGTGTCGGAGCTCGAGAGCGTGCGCGCCGATCTGCAGCGGCAGATGAACGCCAACGTCCGGACCCTGGACCAGCTGCCGACCGCGGTCGCGATGTTCGACGTCTCGCAGCGGCTGATCTTCCACAACGCCGCCTACCGGCAGCTCTGGGACCTCGACCAGGCCTTCCTCGACGGCCGCCCCTCCGACGGCGAGATCCTCGACCACCTGCGGTCGGAGCGCAAGCTCGAGGAGCACGCGGATTTCCGCGGCTGGAAGCAGGGCGTCCTGTCCGCCTACCGGGCCGCTGAGGCGAACCAGACCTGGTGGTACCTGCCCGACGGGCGGACCTTGCGCGTGGTCGCGGATCCGAACCCGCAGGGCGGCCTGACCTACCTTTTCGACGACGTCTCCGACCGCCTGAACGCCGAGTCGCGCTACAACGCCCTGCGCCGCCTGCAGGCCGAGACCCTGGACACGCTGGCCGAGCCGGTGGCCGTGTTCGGCGCGGACGGGCGCCTGTCCCTCGCCAACTGCGCCTTCTTCACCGTGTGGCGGCTCGACCCGGAGATGGTCGAGGAGCGCCCGCACGTCGACGCGGTGATCGCCGCCTGCCGGGCGCTCGCCCCGGCCGAGGAGCCGTGGCTCGACATCCGCGACGCGGTGGTCGGCCTCGAATCGCGCACCGCCCGGACGTGCCGCCTGGAGGTGGTCGACGGCACCGTCCTCGACTGCGCCGCGCAGCCGCTCCCGGAGGGCGCGACGCTCCTGACCCTGATCGACGTCACGGCGAGCGTGAACGTCGAGCGGGCGCTCACCGAGAAGAACGACGCCTTGGAGAAGGCCGCGCAGCTGCGCGACACCTTCGTGCACCACGTCTCCTACGAGCTGCGCTCCCCGCTCACCAACATCATCGGCTTCACCCAGCTCCTCGGCGACGAGACCGTCGGGGCGCTCAACGAGCGGCAGCGCGAGTACGCCGACCACATCATGCGCTCCTCGGCGGCGCTGCTCGTCATCATCAACGACATCCTCGACCTCGCCTCGATCGACGCCGGGTCGCTGGAGCTGCAGCGCGAGGAGGTCGACGTCCAGGCCACCGTCGAGGCCGCGGTGCGCGGCATCGAGGACCGCCTCGCGGAATCGCACATCACCCTCGCCCTCGACATGCCGGAGGATATCGGCAGCGTCCACGCCGACGGGAAGCGGGTGCGCCAGATCCTGTTCAACCTGCTCTCGAACGCCGTCGGCTTCTCGGATGCCGGCCAGCGGGTGGAGGTCCATGCCCGCCGGACCGCGCAGGAGCTCGTCCTGAGCGTACGCGACCACGGCCGGGGCATGCCGCCCGAGATCGCCGATTCGGTGTTCAACCGGTTCGAGAGCCACACCCTCGGCACGCGCCACCGGGGCGTCGGCCTGGGCCTGTCGATCGTGCGCTCCTTCGTCGAGCTGCACGGCGGCCGGGTCCTGCTGGAGACGGCGCCGGGCACCGGCACCCGGGTCACCTGCACGTTCCCGACCGACGTCGGGGGCGCGGCCCGAAGCGAATTGCCCGAACCCAGGCCGCCCGTCCTGCCACCGCCGCCGCCTCCACCGCCCCCGCTGCCCCGCAAGCCCACCCTGACGCTGCAGTCGAGCCGGCCGGAGCCGCCGGCATCCGACCGGAGAACGTCGCCGTAGCGCTTGATTCTTCGGTCGGTCCCGCGCAGCAGGGGGCATGTCCGCGCATGATCGTTCCGGCTGGGCCGTCTTCGGCATCGGTGACTTCCGCCTGTTCGGCTCGGCCCGGTTCCTCACGGGCCTCGCCTACCAGATGCAGGCGGTGGCGATCGGCTGGTACGTCTACGACCTGACCCACTCCGCCCTGGCGCTGGGCCTGGTGGGCCTCGCGGGCTTCCTGCCGGCGGTGCTGTGTGCCCTGGTCACCGGCCACGTCGCGGACGCCTACGACCGGCGCCTCGTCGGCGCGGCCGCCTTCGCGCTGCAGAGCGCCGCGAGCCTCGGCCTCCTCGCCTGCGCCCTCACGGGCGTGCACACCGTCTGGCCGATCTACGCCCTCGTCATCGTCGTCGGTACGGCCCGGGCCTTCGCCAACCCGGCCCTCCAGGCGCTGCTGCCGACCCTGGTGCCCGGACCGCAATTCAGCTCGGCGATCGCGTGGAACGCCTCCCTCTGGCAGAGCGCGTCGGTGATGGGGCCGGCGCTCGGCGGCTTCCTCTACGCCCTCGGACCCGCCGTCGTGTTCGGCGGGGCAGGGGGCAGCTTCGCCCTGGCGAGCCTCCTGACCCTGTTGATCCGCTTCCGGCCGGCGGCGGTGAGCGAGCGGCCGCCGATCACCTGGGCCGCGCTCTCGGCCGGGATCGACTACATCCGCTCCCAGCCGGTGGTGCTCGGGGCGATCAGCCTCGACCTGTTCACGGTGCTGCTCGGCGGCGCCACGGCGCTGCTGCCGATCTACGCGGCGGAGGTGCTGCATGTCGGCCCGCTCGGCCTCGGCGCGCTCCGGAGCATGCCGGCCTTCGGAGCGGTCGCCACGGCGGTGCTGCTGGCGAACTACCCCCTGCGGCGCCACGCGGGGGTGCGCATGCTGCGGGCCGCCGCGGTGTTCGGCGCCGCCACGGTCGCGTTCGGGCTGTCGACGTCGCTGCCGCTGTCGATGGCCTGCCTGTTCGTCACGGGGGCGGCCGACATGATCTCGGTCTACGTGCGCCAGACCTTCGTGCAGGGCGAGACGCCGGACGCGATGCGCGGCCGCGTCTCGGCGGTCAACACGGTGTTCATCGGCGCCTCGAACGAGCTCGGCGAGTTCGAATCGGGGTTGCTCGCCGCCGCGATCGGCGCGGTCCCTGCGGTGGTGCTCGGCGGCGCCGCGACGGTCGGGGTGGCGCTGCTCTGGGGCAGGCTCTTCCCGGCGCTCAAGGCGCGCGACCGGCTGATGGTACAGGGCTAGCGCGCCCTCGCGCGGCCCGGGACGCGACGCGGCCGGCATGACGGCCGCGGCGAGCGTGGCTCCGCGAGCCGGCGCCGCACAGCGCGCGAATCCCCTCTCCCGTGCGAAAGCGGAACACGGTGAGGGGGCGAGGTGCGGCCGTCACGACCGGAGCCGCCGTCCGCCCGAACCGTATCACCACGGTCGGGAACGGCCCCGGAGCCCGGCTCGTGAGCCGGGCTCCGCGACGGGCTCAGCGGCCCGACAGCAGCGGCGACCAGGTCGGGTCGGACGCGTAGGCGGGCGTCGGAACCGGTTGCTCCACCTTGCCGGTGATGTCGACCATGAACAGCTTGCCGCCGCCCTGGCCGCCCGGATCGCGGAAGAACAGCACGTACTGGCCGTTCGGCGCGAAGGTCGGGCCCTCGTTGTGGAAGCCCTCGGTGAGCACGCGCTCGCCCGAGCCGTCGGGCTTCGAGACGCAGATGGCGAAGCCGCCGTTGCGCTGGCGCGTGTAGGCGATCAGGTCGCCGCGGGGCGAGAAGGCCGGCTGCGAGGCCGAGCCGGGGCCGAAGGTGATCCGGTGCGGGTTCGAGCCGTCCGACCCCATCACGTAGACCTGCTGGGAGCCGCCGCGGTCGGACTCGAAGGCGATCTGCGACCCGTCCGGCGAGTAGGTCGGCGAGGTGTCGATCGCCATGCCGTTGGTGATCGAGCGCTGGGCCTTCGAGGCGAGGTCCATCGTCACGATGTCGGCGTTGCCGCCCTGCTGGACGCTCATCACGATCTTGCGGCCGTCCGGCGAGAAGCGCGGGCTCGCGCTCATCGAATCGACGTTGCCGAGCGCCTGGCGGGTTCCTGTCTCCAGGTTGATCATCTGCACCCGCGGCTGGTGGCCGGTGGCCTGGGCCATGAAGGCGATGTCCTGCGTGGCCGGCGAGTAGCGCGGCGCCACGATCGACATCTCGCCGGTGGTGATCGCCCGGACATTGGCGCCGTCCTGGTCCATGACCATCAGGCGCTTGCGGCGGTTCTCCTTGGGGCCGGTCTCGTCCACGAAGGCGATGCGGCTGTCGAACCACGGCCCGAGGCCGGTGATCTTGGTGTAGACCCCGTCCGAGATCAGGTGGCCGGTGCGCCGGACGTTCGCGGCGTCGGTGCCGTATTGCTGGCCGGTCATCTGCTGGCCGTTGGTCACGTCCCAGAGCCGGAACTCGACCTTGACCCGGCCGCCCTCGCGGACGACCCGGCCGGTCACGAGACCCTGCACGCCGGTGGCGCGCCACTTCTCGAAGTTCGGCGCGGCGTCGAAGTTCGGCTGCTCGGGGAAGCGGGCGTGGTCGAGCGGCGTGAAGTAGCCGGAGCGGCGCAGGTCGTTGGTGACGACGCCGGAGACGAGACCGGCGAGGCTCGGGTCGCCGCCGAAATCCGCGATGGCGATGGGCATCGGCTGGAAGTTGCCGCCGCCGATGCGCAGCTGCAGCTGCGCCTGGGCGGGCCCGGCCAGGACGGCCGTCAGCAGGGTGAAGACCGCGATCAGGCGCGCGGCGAAGGACGTCGGGAGGCGCCCGACGGAGGGCAGGTGCAGCATGGTGGGTCGGATCCGAGTGACGATCTGACGAGGCGGCCGGAACAGGGCGGAAGAAGGGCTGGAAGCCCTCAAGTCGCCGTGAACTCGAACTCCGCGTTGATGGCCTTCCAGTCGTTGTAGTACGGCGCGTAGGTGGCCGGGATGTTGTACGGCGCGCACCGGCGGACCGCCCGGAGCGCGGCCTGGGCGATCGACTGGTCGACCGCGCTCGCCCCGCCGCGCATGATCCGCGGCTCGGTGCTGAGGGAGCCGTTCGGGTTCAGGCGGATGTCGAGCACGGGCAGGACCACGCCCTGGGCCGCGCCGGGGGGCGCCGAGTAGCAGCGCTCGATCTGCTGCTGGAGCAGGCCGACCAGGGCGTCGCGCAGCGACGGCGACAGGCGCTGCGCGTTGCCGGTCGCGGCGCCGAGCGCCGCCACCTTCTGCACCGCGTGGCCGGTGGCACCGGTCGACTGCGACGGCGCCTTCGAGGCGAGCATCGATCGGATGTCGCCGGCGTTGAACTTGTCGGCGAGCTCGGCCTGCTTGCGCGCCTTGGCCTCAGCATCGGCCTTGGCCTTCGCGTCCGCCATGGCCTTGGCCTTCGCCTTGGCGGCGGCCTCGGCTTTGGCGGCCGCCGCGGCCTCGGCCTTAGCCTTGGCGGCGGCCTCCGCCTTCTCGCGCTCGGCTTCGGCCTTGGCCTCCGCGATCTCCTTCTGGCGCTCGGCTTCCGCCTCGGCCTTGGCCTTCGCGTCGGCGGCCTTCTTGGCCGCCTCCTTGGCCGCCTCCTTGGCGGCTTCGGCCTTCTTCGCGGCGGCGGCCTTCTGGGCGGCCGCCGCGGCCTCGGCTTCCTGCTTCTCGATCAGCTTCTCGAGCTGCTCGCGCTTCTCGGCCTCGGCCTTCGCGACGGCCTCGGCCTTGGCCTTGGCCTCGGCCTTGGCGGCGGCAGCCTTCTCCGCCGCGGCCTTCTCGGCCGCCTTCTCTGCGGCTTTCTCGGCCGCCTTGGCGGCGGCCTTCTCGGCGTCGCGCTTCTCCTGCGCCGCCTTCTCCGCCGCCTTGGCGGCCTGGGCCGCCTCCTGCGGGTCGGGCTCCCCGCGCAGCGGCATCTCGTCCGCGTTGGCGAGCTTCATCTCGGCCGTGCGGGTCGGCGCGGTGGGCGCGTCCTGCTTGGAATTCTCGGGCTCGCGGTCCTCGAACTTCTCCGCCTTGCGGTCGGCCCGCGACGTCGCGTTCGGCATCGGCTTGTCGGCCTGGCGCTCGCCCTTGGTGATCTCGGAGAACTGGTTCTCGGTGATCACCTCGACGGGCACGCCCTCCTGGGCCTCCGGCAGGGCCGGGGCCGCGACGCTGACCAGCGCCAGCGCGAGGAGCGCGACGTGAGTGCCGGCGGAGATCCAGACACCCGGTTCCTTGCGGTCGAAGCGGAACTCCACGGGACGGCCCTACTGATGCTCAGGCTCGGTGACGAGGGCGACCTTCTTGAAGCCGCCACCGGTCACGATCGCCATCACCTGTGCCACGCGACCGTAATCGACGCGCTTGTCGCCGCGCACGAAGACGCGCTCCTCGGTCCCGGTCTTGGCGGTCTCCATGAGCTTCGGCACGATCGAGTCGTCGGTGAGCTCGTCCTCGCCGAGGAAGACCTGGCCGGTCTGGCGGATCGACAGGGTGATCGGCTTCACGTCGGAATTGAGCGGCGAGGCCTTGGATTGCGGCAGGTCGAGGGGGACGCCGACGGTCATCATCGGCGCCGCGACCATGAAGATGATCAGGAGCACGAGCACGACGTCGATGAACGGCGTCATGTTGATCTCGTTGATGGGTCCGCCGCGGCGGCCCCGGCGCCGGCGGCGCTTGCCGCCCTGCGATGCGCCCGCTGCCATGCCCATGAATCGGTCTCCTCTGGATCAGCCGGTTCAGGCGGCGAGCGGCAGCCGCTCGTCGATCTGGCGGGAGAGGATGGCGGAGAACTCGTCGGCGAAGCTCTCCAGCCGCGACTGCGCCTTGGAGACCTCGGCCTGGAGCTTGTTGTAGGCGAGCACCGCCGGGATCGCGGCGAACAGGCCGATGGCGGTGGCGAACAGAGCCTCGGCGATGCCGGGGGCGACGACCGCGAGCGAGGTGTTCTTCGAGGCCGCGATCGACGTGAAGGCGGTCATGATGCCCCAGACCGTGCCGAACAGGCCGATATACGGGCCGGCCGAGCCGATCGAGGCGAGGAACAGAAGGCGGGATTCCAGCCGCTCGACCTCGCGGTGGATGGTGACGTCGAGCTGCTTCTCGATGCGCTGCGACAGCGACTGGATCTGCCGGCCGGAGCCCTCGAAGCTGCGCTTCCACTCCCGCATGGCGGCGACGAAGACGGCGGCGAGGCCCGTGGCCGGCCGGTCGTTGAACGAGCGGAACAGCTCCTCCAGCGAGCGGCCGGACCAGAACGCGTCCTCGAACGCGTCCATCTCGGCCTTGGTCCGGCGGAACAGCAGCGTCTTGTCGACGATGATCGACCAGCACCAGATCGAGGCGCTGAGCAGCCCGATCATCACGATCTTCACGACGAAGTGGGCCTGCAGGAACAGGCCGAGCAGCGTCATGTCGGCGACAGGCGCGGCCTGAATCGCGTCGGCTGGGTTCATCCGTCGAGGTCTCCTGCTCCGGATCGCGATGCGCCGGGCGAGGCCCGCGTCCGCCGGATCCGTGAGCGATATCAAGGCTGTCGCCCGCGAATCTGTCGAAAGTAAGGGCCGTCGACGGCCCCCGCGCCCCGCCGCGGCATCGCCTCCGTTAAGGGCGCGGCAGGGTTAAGAATCGGTTTCGATCCGGGCGATCCTGAGGCATGCAACGCTGGCGGCCGGGCCGTCCGGGCTGGACCTGTCGAAAGCGCCTCCCGTATGGTCGCGGCCCGCGGCGCCGAGTCGACAGCCCTGAGATACGCAGGACGCGCATGACCCTCCCCGTTCCCAGCCTGCCCGATCTGCTGCCCACCGGACCGGCCCGGTTCCTGGGCTGGTCCATGATCGCCGACCCGATGCTGGCCGGCTTCCTGGCGCGCGCCGGCTTCGACGCGGTCCTGCTGGATCAGCAGCACGGCACCTACGATTACAAGACATCGTGTGCGGCGATCACCGAGATCGCCCTCGCCGGCAAATCGACCCTGGTGCGCGTGCCGGTGGGCGACTTCGCCATGGTCTCGCGGATGCTCGACGCGGGCGCGGCCGGCGTCGTGGCGCCGATGATCAACACCGTCGCGGATGCCGAGGCCCTGGCCGCCGCCGCGAAATTCCCGCCGGTCGGCCAGCGGAGCTGGGGACCGGACCGGGCCATGTGGCTCTCGGGGCTCCGGAGCGGCGCGGACTACCTCGCGGGCGCCAACGACCGGGCGCTCACGATCGCCATGTGCGAGACCGAGGCGGGGATCGCCGACCTGGAGGCGATCCTCGCCGTGCCGGGCATCGACGGCGTCCTGGTCGGCCCCGCCGACCTGTCGATCGCCCTGTCGAAGGGGGCGGCCATCGACCCGCTGGGATCGGCGGTGACGGCGGCCCTCGGCGAGATCGCGCGCAAGACCCGTGCGGCGGGCAAGATCCCCTGCGCCTTCGCGCCGTCGCCGGCCCGGGCCCGGGAGATGGTCGGGATGGGCTACCAGCTGGTCTCGGTCGAGTACGACGCGCTGACCATCGTCAACGCCTTCGCCCGGGTCCTCTGCGAGGCCGACCCGTCGCGGGCCGGCTGACGTCGATCCTGCCTAGGCGCCGTCGCCCGGTGCGAGCCGCTGCCGCAGCGCGTCGGGCAGGCGGACGGCACGGCCGTCGCGCACGCAGGCGACCGTGACCTCCGCGGAGACCAGCACCGCGTCGCCCAGCCGCACCTCCTGCGCGAGCTGCATCGACGCGCCGCGCAGGGCGCGCGTGCGGGTGACGACGGTCAGCAGGTCGTCCATCCGGGCCGGGCGGAGGAAATCGAGGCTCATGCGCCGCACCACGAAGACGAGGCCGCGCGCGTCGCGGTGCAGGTCCGACTGGTCTCCGGCGAGTTCCCGCAGCAGCTCCGTGCGGCCGCGCTCGAGGAAGCGGAGGTAGCTCGCGTGGTAGACGAAGCCCGAGAAATCGGTGTCCTCGTAGTAGACGCGCACGCACAGCCGGTGCGGCGGGGTCTCGTCCTTCGCGGGTCCGTCGGGGCCGGGCTCGATCGCGCTCATGCGCCCCTTTAGCGACGGGCGCCGCGGGGGCGCAACACGACGAGGGCCGCCCTGGGGCGGCCCTCGCGCGGATCACGCGACGTGCGCGGTTCAGCCGCCGATGCGGGCCGCGATGGTCGCCGAGTGGGCGTGCTCGTCGGCGATGTACGGCAGGGCCTCGGTGGCGAACCGGCGGCCCTGGGCGTTATCGCCCTGCTTGGCGTAGGCGTCGTAGAGCGCCAGGGTGCGGGCGTCCGAGCGGGCCTGCTGGTCGATGTAAGTGCGGTCGAAGGCCCGGCCGGTCGGGGCCGCCTGGAGCTGCGCCAGCCGCGCCTGACCGCGCTCGCCGAGGGCGACGCGACGGCCCGGCTCGGCCGGGCTGTTGTCGACGATGCCGACCGCGCCGAGGGCGCCGCCGACGATCCCGGTGCCGATATTGGCGGCCACCGTCACCGGCGCGAGCACGAGGCCGACCGGGTTGCTCAGGTCCGTGCGGATGCCCTGGTTGTCGGACACCACCGAGCCGTTCCGGGTCAGGGAGGTGTTCGGCGGCAGCAGCGCGTCCGTGGTCGCCTTGCGCTCGACGAGGACGCGGTTGGCGTAGTTGCGGACCTGCGGGTTGCGCGACCGCTGAAGGGCGATGCGGCTCGCCTCGATGCTGGCGGCGTCCGAGCGGAGCGCCTCGGCCCGGAAGGCGGGCGTCTCGGTCGCGGCGGCGCCGACGCCGTCCTGGTTGGCGAAGGGCAGCACGCGGATCGGCAGGGCGTCCTGCGCGAAGGCGGGCGCCGAGATGGCGGCGACGGACAGGCCGAGCACGGCGAGCGTAAGCTTCTTCATGGCGGAAGTTTATCCCTGACGTTGTTCTTGAGATCTCGAAGATCTGCCGCGACCAGAGAGACAGGGCCTCGATCGGGACAGCCTTGCCGGCGCCGAGCGGACCCGGCGCGGTCGCCTCCACAACTGTCGCGTTTCGGCGCTGTTCCACGGGCACCAGCACTTTTTCCTGCGCCGCGATCCGCGAGAGCCGCGCCTAAGCTTGGCAATATTGAATGACAACGGTCCGGGAAAGGGCTTTACGCGCAGGGACTTGTCGACAGCGCGGCGCGAGACGATGCCGGACGCGGGACGGATCGCGGCGCGCGCCGTGCATGTGCAGAGGGAAACGCTGATCCGAGTTCAATGCATGGAGGGGGTCGCGGTCATCCTCACGGCTCCTCGTCGCCGAAGAAGCCGAACTGCCCGGGGGTCTCCCGTTTCGGTTCCGGCATCTGCATGTGCCGGTAGGCGTGGCGGGTGAGGACGCGCCCGCGGGGGGTGCGCTGCACGAAGCCGCGCTGGATCAGGTAGGGCTCGATGATGTCCTCGATCGCGTCCCGGGGCTCCGACAGGGCCGCCCCGATCGTCTCGATGCCGACAGGACCGCCCCCGAACGCGCGCGCGATCAGGCTCAGGTACTTGCGGTCCATCACGTCGAGACCCGCCCCGTCCACGTCCAAGAGCTGCAGTGCCCGGTCGGCGATCGCCCGCGTCACCGTCTCGGCCTCCGCCACCACCGCGAAGTCCCGCACCCGCCGCAACAGCCGCCCCGCGATCCGCGGCGTGCCCCGCGCCCGCCGGGCGATCTCGTTGGCGCCCTCCGCCGACATGCCCAGGCCCAGCACCCGCGCGCCGCGCGCCACGATCTGCTCCAGTTCGTCGATCTCGTAGAATTCCAGCCGGATCGGGATCCCGAACCGGTCGCGCAGCGGCGTCGTCAGCAGGCCCGCCCGCGTCGTGGCGCCCACCAGGGTGAACTTCGGCAGCTCGATCTTGACCGAGCGCGCCGCCGGGCCCTCGCCGATGATCAGGTCGAGCTGGTAATCCTCCATGGCCGGGTAGAGGATCTCCTCGACCGCCGGGTTGAGCCGGTGGATCTCGTCGATGAACAGGACGTCGCGCTCCTCCAGGTTGGTGAGCTGGGCGGCCAGATCCCCGGCCTTGGCGATCACCGGTCCGGAGGTCGAGCGGAAGTTCACGCCCAGCTCGCGCGCCACGATCTGCGCCAGCGTGGTCTTGCCCAGGCCCGGCGGCCCGACGAACAGCACGTGGTCGAGCGCCTGGCCGGTCTTCCTCGCCGCCTCGATGAACACCTGCATGTTCGCCCGCGCCGCGCGCTGGCCGATGAACTCGGCAAGGCTCAGGGGACGGATCGTCTGATCCACGTCCTCGGCGCGCTTCTCCGGCGTCAGGATGGCGTTGGTCGGAGACTTCGGCTTGCTCATGAACCCTGCTTGGTGGACCGTGCCGCGCGGCCCGCGATGGACGGTCTCACGGGACGGCTGGGCACCGGCGCGTCCGGTTTTGTTCTTCCTTACCCGCGAAAGCCCGGAAGTCTAAGTGCCGTGGCCGGGCGCTCGGCCGGGCCGAGGATGGAGCGTCACCACTGCGGATGTGAGCGAGCGCACGGGCCGCCGCCGACGATGGGGCAGCGATGCAACCGCGATGCAACCGAACGGCCGGCCCGCGCATTCCTGGACCAAACCTTCAAGCATGGCCGCAGGGCGCATTTCCCCATGAGACTCCGTACGATCGCTGCCGCCGCAGCCGGCACCGTCATGCTCGCCGTGCCGCTCGCGGCCCAGGCCGCCACCGGCCCGGCCGAGACCAAGGTCGCCGAGGCCGCTCCGCAGGTTCACCCCGTCTCGGTCGAGCGGGACGACGACGTCACCTGCAGCCGCGCCCGCCGCCGCCTGTGGATCGAGGGCGAGGGCTGGGTGGTCCGGCGGATCACCACCTGCCGCTGACCCGCCCGCTACCGGGAACCGACTGGCTGGGCATGACCGGGCCGTTACGCACTCTGCGCGGCTGGAGCCGCGGAACGGCCGGTGATCCGGTCCGTTGGCCCCGCATCCGGCGCGGACCGCGCGCGCCGTCACCCATCGGAGCCGGCCCCATGGCGAACCGGATGATCCTGACCCTGCTCGCCCTCGCGGCGGCCGCGCCCGCCTCGGCGCAGACTTTCCGGGGCTCCGATCCCTACGCAGCGGTCGCCTACGCGCCGGGTTACGCCGCCGATCCGGGTTTCGCCGGCGAATTCGTGCGCGGGACCTATATCGGCGCCCCGCTGACCCGCGTGCCGCGCCCGACCCAGATCGTGCCCAGTCCCTGGAGCTACGGCACCTACGGCGTCCCAACAGTGACCGGCATCCCGGCCGCTCCGGCGGCACAGCCGACCCTCACGGTGATCGACGCCGCCCCCCGCACGCGCCGCGGCGCGCGCGCCGTCGGCACCGGTCCGGTCTCGGGGGCCCGGGTCATCGCGGTTCAGGTTCCCCGGCGCTGAGCGCCGCGAACCACGCCGCGTAGGGCGTGTTGCGGACGAGATGCCTGTTGAGGTCGGGGGCACCGTCCGTCCACCAGACCGGCCCGCGCTCGCCGAGCGCCTCCTTCGAGGCCTGGACCTCCGACCTGGCGGAAGCCAGAGCGTCCGCAGCGCCGGGCTCGCCCGCGCGCTCGGCCCGCTTGGCCTCCTTCACGCCCCGCCGCGCAGCCATCAAGCGTTTCACCAGCGCCGCCCGGCAGGTTTCCGACAGGTCGGGATTCGCGCGGCGCCACAGACGTTCCCGGACAACGATGTAGCGCCGATCCGGAGTGGTAATGGCCACGCTCATACCGGGGTTCAGCTCCGTTGGGGGGAGATTAAGCCTTCCGGCTTACACCGCGGATATCAGTTGCGGGTCACGCCATGCAGATCGTCATCGTCGACTCGAGCCGCGTCGTGCTGCAGATCATCGCGTCCCTGATCGAGCCGCGTGGCCACGCGGTGCACCCCTTCACGGATTCGGAGCGGGCGCTGGAGTTCCTGGCGGCGACGCCCACGGTCCGGGTCCTGATCACCAGCCTGGAGGTGCGGCCGCTCTGCGGGCTCGAACTTTGCTGGTCGGCCCGGCTGCTCGCGGAATCCCGCGGGCCGCTGCACGTCATCACCATGTCGTCGGCCCGCAACGTGCGCAGCCTCGCCGAGGCCCTCGACAGCGGCGCCGACGACTTCATCGAGAAGCCGCCGAGCGCCGAGGAGCTCAACGCGCGCCTGCGCGCGGCCGAGCGCCTGACCACCATGCAGGAGGAACTGATCCGGCTCGCCGAGACGGATCCGCTGACCGGCTCCTTCAACCGGCGCGCCTTCTTCAACCGCGCGCGCGCCGCGGCGGCGCAGGATCCGAGGCCGGGGGCCGTCTCGGCGATCCTCCTCGACATCGACCACTTCAAGCGCATCAACGACGAGCACGGGCACGATGTCGGCGACGTGGCGATCAGGGCCGTGGCAGAACTGATCGCCGAGACCGGGATCGCGGGACGCCTCGGCGGCGAGGAATTCGCCGTCATCCTGCCGGGCCGCGGGCTCGCGGAAGCCGTGGTGCAGGCCGAGCGCCTGCGCGCCGACGTCCAGGGCTTGCAGATCCGCGGGGCCAAGGGTCCGATCACGCTGAGCTGCAGCTTCGGTGTCAGCACGTGGCGGCACGGCGACAGCGTCGAGGCCCTGGTCAAGCGGGCGGACGTCGCGCTCTACGCCGCCAAGGGCGGCGGCCGGAACCGTGTGGTCCCGGATCAGGGCGAGGGCGCCCGCGCCGTCGCGGGCTGACACGGACCGACCGTCCCGGATCGGCACAGTCCGTCGGACGGTGTCCCGCGGTCGTCCCAGATCGGCGCACTGATTCGCCGAGTATCCGTTTCCGGGCATCGATTCTGCCAATATAAAGCTTAATATTCGCGAGTTGTTGCTGGAACGGATCTTGGAACTTCGCCTTCGATCCCGGCCGCCTGTATCAAGCCGGGAGAGAGAGGTGCGAGGTCATGAGTACGGCCGTTGGCGTCCTGATCCTGGATGAGCCGGAGGACCTGAGCGCGACGGTTCGCGCCACCCTCGAGCACATGCCCGAATTCCATACCATCGGCGAGGCCGATCTCGACCGCGCCGACGCCGGCAGCAGCGTCGCCCTGGTCTTCCTCGACGAGATCCGGCTGGCCGACGGGATCGCCCGCATCGTCGCCCTGAAGGAGCGCCAGCCGGCACTCCGCACGCTGGTCGCCTTCGGCGCCCTCACGGCGGACGACCTCCGCGCCCTGCTGGCCGCGGGCGCCGACGCCTTCGTGGCGCGCTCCAGGTCGCCGCGCGAACTCGGCGCGGCGCTGCTGGCGCTCGCGGAGGGCTCGGACGTCCTGGTCCCGCCGGAGCAGCCGGTGGCGATGCCGCCGGAGGCGGGCGACAGCCTCGGGCTGACGCCCCGCGAGGCGGAGGTGCTGCGCTTCCTCAGCTCCGGGTTCAGCAACAAGGAGGTCGCGCGGCGGCTGGCGCTCAGCGTGCGCACGGTGGAGACCCACCGGCTCAACCTGCGGCGCAAGACCCAGACCGGCCGGCTCAAGGACCTCGTCTCGCTGGCTCGCCAGCTCGGCCTGGCCCCGGTGGTCGATTCCGGCGATCAGGTCCGGCGCGGCACCGACAACCGCTCCTCGGGCAACGACAGCCAGTCCCGGCACTGACAGGGGGCCCGGGCGGTCTCGCGGAGACCGCCCCCCTAAGCGGCCGCGGCCGCCTTCCGCGCTCGGGACGCGCGCTCGACCGCCGCCCCGCTCTTGGACCGCTCGGGCGCCTTCGCGCCCCGGCCCAGCGCGTCCGCAGGCTTGACCCGACCCTTGGCCTTGACGACACCCTCGGTGGCGGAGAGGCGCGCCTGCAGGAGACCCAGCACCGCCGCCTCCTCGGGCCGGAGGCTGGAGAGGTCCTCGCTCAGCTCCGATTCGACCGCGTCCTTCACCTGCAGGAGCAGGCCGCCCTCCAGGTAGCAGTCGAGGATCTGCGGGTGGATGTAGCACTTGCGGCAGATCGTCGGCGTGTTGCCGAGACGGCCGGCGACGCTCTCGATGGCCGCGCGGACGTTGCGCTTGGCCCCCGCCTCGCTGTCGAAGGTCTCGAACTCCCGCAGCGCCAGCGCCGCCAGCACCGTGCCGGCCCAGGTCCGGAAATCCTTCGCGGTGAAGTCCTCGCCGGTGATCTCGCGCAGGTACGCGTTCACGTCCGAGGAGGTGACGTCGCGCTGCGTGCCGTCCGGGTCCAGATACTGGAACAGCTCCTGCCCGGGCAGGTCCTGGCAGGCCTTGACGATCCGCGCGACCCGCCGGTCCTTCAACGAGACGTCCCAGGTCTTGCCGCTCTTGCCCTTGAAGCGGAACGACAGCGCCGAGCCCTCGATCCGGACGTGGGGGTCGCGCAGGGTCGTCAGGCCGTAGCTCTTGTTGGTCCGCGCGTAGTCGTCGTTGCCGACGCGGATCAGCGTGGTCTCGAGCAGGTGGACCACGGTGGCCAGCACCTTGTCGCGGGGCAGGCCCGGCCGCCTCATGTCGGCGTCGACGCGCCGGCGGATCCCCGGCAGCGCGTCCGCGAAGGCCATGATCCGCGAGAACTTGTCGGCCTCCCGGGCCTCCCGGAAATCCGGGTGGTAGCGGTACTGCTTGCGCCCCTTGGCGTCGCGGCCCGTCGCCTGGATGTGGCCGTTGCGGCGGGGACAGATCCAGACATCCGTGTAGGCCGGCGGGATGGCGAGGCCGCGGATGCGTTCCAGCACCGCCTTGTCGCGCACCGGCGCGCCCTTGGCGTCGAGGTAGCGGAAGCCGGTGCCGCTCCGGCGGCGGGTCAGCCCGGGCCGGCCGTCATCGACGTAGACGAGCCCGGCCTCCTCGGCCGCGGCGCGGAGGTCTCCGCCGCTCTCCGCCGTCTCGACGCACGCCATGAACAGCCCCTCCCATCGACGCCGCCCGGCTGCCTCGCCCGGCGAGAAGGCCTCTGACAACCGGCGGCACGCGACCGCCGTTCCGGGGCTGCACATCCGCCGCAGGACGCCGCCCGCCGCCGTGCTAGAGGGGGTGGATGCAGTCCGATGCCGCCCCCGGGAATCTGCCCGTTCCGATGCGCCGCCTGGTCTTCGTGGTGACCGAGGACTGGTTCTTCGCCTCGCATTTCCTGCCGATGGCCCGCGCCGCCGTCGGCATGGGTCTCTCGGTCGCCGTCGTGACGCGGGTCCGCCTGCACCGCGCCGCCATCGAGGCGACCGGCGCGCAGGTCGTGCCCCTGGAGGCCGAGCGGGCGAGCCTCAACCCCATGGCCGCGGGCTACGCGGCCGGGCAGCTCGCGGCGATCCTCAAGGCGCTGAAGGCCGACATCGTCCACTGCATCGCCCTCCGGGGCATCCTGGTCGGCGGCACGGCCGCCGCCATGGCGGGCATCCCGTCCCGCGTCTTCGCCCTGACCGGCCTCGGCCTGGTCGGCGCCCGGAGCGACCGGCTGGGCCGGGCGGCCCGCCTCGCCCTGCGCGCGCTGATCCGGGGCCCGCTGGCCTCGTCGCGGACGCGCTTCCTGTTCGAGAATCCCGACGACGCCCTCGCCCTGGGCCTCGATCCGCTCGACCGGTCGGTGACCGTGGTGGGCGGCGCCGGCGTCGATCCGACGATCTTCGTCCCGCAGCCGCTGCCGCCGATGCCGCCGCTGCGGGTGGCCGTCGTCGCCCGGATGCTTTGGTCGAAGGGGATCGACGTCGCCGTCGAGGCCGTCCGCCTCGCCCGGAGCCAGGGCGCGCCGGTGGAACTGACGCTGTACGGCGCGCCGGACCCGTCGAACCGGCGGGCGATCGGCGCCGACACCCTGCGCGCCTGGAGCCGCGACGGCATCGTCTGGCACGGGCCGACGACCGACGTGGCGGGGGTCTGGGCCGGCCACCACGTCGCCTGCCTGCCCTCGCGCGGCGGGGAGGGCCTTCCGCGGACGCTGCTGGAAGCCGCCGCCTGCGGCCGGGCGCTGGTCGCGTCCGACGTCCCGGGCTGCCGCAGCCTCGTGCGCGACGGGGTCGAGGGCCTGCTCGTTCCCCCGGACGACGCGCCGGCCCTGGCCGCCGCGCTGGCGCGCCTGAGCGGCGATGCCGGTCTCGTCGCCGGCCTGGGCGCGGCCGCGCGGGCGCGGATCGAGGTCGGGGGCTTCACCGAGACCGCGGTGACCGACCAAGTCCGCGCCGTGTGGCGCGACCTGCTGGAGGCCTGACCGTGCGCGCACCGGACAATCCCGCCGGCTTCATCCGCACCAACACCCGCCTGCTGCCCGTCCCCCACGCGCCCGAGATCCGCCTGCACGTCGCCGACGAGGCGACCGATCTCTGGCAGCGGACCGAGGAGGAGTTGCAGGCGATCGGGTTGCCGCCGCCGTTCTGGGCGTTCGCCTGGGCGGGCGGCCAGGCGCTCGCCCGCTACGTCCTCGACAACCCGGACGTCGCGGACGGCGCGCGCGCGGTGGATTTCGCCTCGGGGTCCGGCCTCGTCGCGATCGCGGCGGCCCGCGCCGGGGCGCGCCACGTCGTCGCCAGCGACCTCGACCCCTTCGCCGTCGCGGCGATCGGGCTGAACGCCGCGGCCAACGGCGTCGGCGACCGCGTCGCCGCGATCGCCGACGATCTCCTCGCCACGGATCCCCGGGCCGATCTCGTCCTGGCGGCCGACGTGTTCTACGAGCGCGACCTCGCCGAGGCCGTGACCGCCTGGCTCGTTCGCCTGCAGGCGCGCGGCGTCACCGTGCTGATCGGCGATCCGGGCCGCACCTACCTTCCGCGGGACCGCCTCGACTGCCTCGCGACCTACGAGGTTCCGGTCTCGCGCGCGCTGGAGGATTCCGAGATCAAGCGCAGCCACGTCTGGCGGCTCCGCGGATGACGGATCCGCCGAGACGGTCCTGCCGGACCGCCGCCCGCGCGGCCGCGCCGAGGCTTTATCCGGCGCGGGAATGCGTTACCGTCGAATCGACCCGCGTCGCGTGCCGCGCATGCGCCAGGGTGTTCGGAGTCCCGGATCAGGGCGTGCTGCGGCGGAAGGTTTCGTGGTGAGTGTCGAGTCGAGTGTGAAGCCCAGCCGTGCCCGCGTCGTCGCCTTCTCGGGCAGCGCCAAGCGACCCTCGCGCACCCGCATCCTGGTCGAGGCCCTCGGCGCCGAACTCGGTCGCCTGCGCGGGATCGACCTCGCCGTGTACGACCTGATGGATGCCGGCCCGGGCCTCGGCGCGACGCAGCGGGACGACCTCTCGGCGCCCGCCGCGCGCCTCGTCGAGGCGATCGAGGCGGCGGACGCGCTGATCGTCGGGACGCCTGTCTACCAGGGCGGCTATGCCGGGCTGTTCAAACACGTCTTCGACTTCGTCGACCCGGCCCGGATGATCGGCATGCCGGTGGCGCTGACCGCGACGGGCGGGGGCCTGCGCCACGCCCTGGTGGTCGAGCACGGGCTCCGACCCCTGTTCGGCTTCTTCGCGGCCCACGTCGCGCCGACCTCGGTCTATGCCGGGTCGGACGACCTGGTGGACGGCCGCATCGTCGACGAGACCGTGGCGATCCGGCTGCGCGCCGCGGCCGCGGAACTCGCAGCCCTGCTCGACGTGTCGCGGGCGACCGCGACCGGCGTATCCGTCTGACGGGAGACTATTCCGGCCGGAGGCGAGCCCTAGATCGGAGCGGGACCACGCTCATCCGCGAGGGATCATGTCAGGCTCTCCGCTCACGGCCGGCAAGGCGCCGACCGCGCTGCCCGCCACCTACGTCACGGCGTCCGGACTGCCGCGCTACCATCCGGTCTCCCAGGCGCTGCACTGGCTGAACGCCGCCCTGGTCCTGGCCGTACTGCCGCTCGCCTGGGTCGCGATCAGCCTGCCGCCGACGCCCGCCAAGGGCAGCATGTTCGTGCTGCACAAGTCGGTCGGCCTGACGATCCTGGCGATCGTCGTCCTGCGGATCGTCTGGCGGATGATCCGGCCCGCGCCGCCGGACCCGCAGGCGCCGCGGCTCCTGACGCTGATCGGGCGCATCAACCATGTCCTGCTCTACGCGATCTTCCTGATCATGCCGATCAGCGGCTACCTGCTCAGCGCGCTGTCCGGGCGCGACACGCCGTATTTCTGGCTGTTCACGATCCCCGGCCTCCCGAAGGACGAGGCCACGCAGAAGATCTTCGAGTCGATCCACGTCTTCGGCCAGTGGCTGGTCTACGCGCTCGTCCTGCTCCACATCGCCGGCACGGCGTGGCACCTCGTCATCCGGCGCGACGGTCTGCTGGAGCGGATGCTCCCGGTCCAGGACGGGCGCGGCTCGTCACGCTGACGCGCCCGTCATCGGACGCGCGGTCGCCGCCGCGCGGTGCGCTCAATCGACGCGGCGCAGGACGAAGGTCGCGCCGACCTCGGGATCGCGCCGCCACCGGCCGTCGCCGCTCGGCACGAGGTCGATGCTGTGGCCGCGCTTGGCGGTGAGTGTCATCCGGCCGTTCGTGTAGCGCCAGCGCACCGGATCGAACACCTCCAGGCCGCTGTCGTGGCAGCCGGGGACGATGTGCACGCCGCCGCCGACCCCGTCGAGGTTGATCCGGCAGGTATCGCGCTGCTGGAAGCGGTCGAGGGCGTAGAGGCCCGGCGCCGGACCCGCCGAGGCGGTCGCGGCCGAGGCGGTCGCCGGCGGCTGCAACTCGGCCGGGACCCGGGCCGCGGTCTGGAGCGGGGAGGGGGCCGGGGTCGCCGGATCCGCGGGCGCGGTCTCGGGCACGGTCTCGGGCGCCGCCGCCGCGTCGGCCGGCCGCATCGCGACGATGTCGAGGGGAACGAGACTGTAGCGCTCGCCGCCCTCGGCCTGGGCGACGAGGCTGCGCTGGTCCGGCCGCTTGGCGAAATCGAGGACCGGGCGGACGTTGCGGTCGACGAGGCGGACGGCCCCGTCGACGAAGAGCCAGCCGGCGACGCCGTTCAGGACCGGCAGGGCCCGTCGGCATCCGGCCGGGAAGCGCAGCCGCTGCCCCGCCTCGCCGCTGTCGAGCACCAGCGTCATGACGCAGCGGCGGTTGGTGCCGTCCCGCGACAGGTCCCAGGTTCCGGGCACCTGCCCGAGCTTCTCGGGGAGGCTCGGCGGCGCGGTCGGAGCCGGGGGCGCCGCCAGCGTCTCCGCGGCCGGAGGAGGGGACGGCGGTGCGGCCTCCTCGGTGGCGGCGGGCACGTCCTGGGCGGCGGCCGGCCGGACGATCGCGGCGGTCGCGATCAGTGCCGATGCGGCCAGCAGGGCGGCCCGAGCCTGTCTCACGCGGTCGGTCTCCAGGGTGTCTCGGCGACGGGCGTCAGCGGACCCCGTCCCTCGAACCACGAGACGACGTTGTCGACCACGAGTTGGGCCATCGCCGCGCGGGTGTGCTCGGAGGCCGACCCGACATGCGGCAGCAGCACCGTGTTGTCGAGGGCGGCGAGATCCGCGGGCACGTGCGGCTCGTTCTCGAAGACGTCGAGGCCGGCGCCGAGGATCGTGCCCGCCTTCAGCGCCGCGGTCAGCGCCGCCTCGTCGACGAGGGTGCCCCGGGCGACGTTGATCAGGATGCCCTCGGGACCGAGCGCCTCCAGCACGGCCGCGTCCACGAGGTTGCGCGTGTCGGCGCCGCCGGGCGCCACCACGACGAGGATGTGGACCGCGCGGGCGAGGCCGATCAGCGTATCGTGATAGGTGTAGGCGACGTCCGCCTGACGGCTGCGGCCGTGATAGTCGATCGCGACGCCGAAGCTTTCCAGGCGGTGGGCGATCGCCCGCCCGATCCGGCCGAGACCGAGGATGCCGACCCGCCGCCCGCGCAGCGATGCCGTGAGCGGGAAGGGCGCTTTGGGCCAGTGGCCGTCCCGCAGGTAGCGGTCGGCCTGGGGGATCCGCCGCAGGGTGGCGAGGGTGAGGCCGAGGGCGAGGTCGGCGACCTCGTCGGTGAGGACGTCCGGCGTGTTGGTGACGACGATGCCGCGCCGCTGCGCCCCGGCGGCGTCGACGGCGTCGTAGCCGACGCCGAAATTCGCGATCAGCTCGAGATTCGGCAGCCGGTCCATGAGCGCCCCGTCCACAGCGCCGCCGACGCAGAGCGCCCGGATCCGCGGGCCGACCTCGGCGAGCAGCGCCTCCGGGTCCGCGGCCTCCGCCAGCCGGTGGACCCCGTAGCGTCCCGCGAAGGCCTTCTCCACGAGCGGGTGCATCTTCCGGAGAAACAGGATCTCGATCGGGGCCTCAGCCATCGTTCACTCCCACCTTCGGCCGCCCGTCCGTGTCGGCCGCCTCCCCCGTCCCGGCATAGAGCCTGTGCGGGGTGGGGCGCCAGCGCGCCGGAGCCGCCGGCGGTGACAGCCGCGCGGATCAGCCGGGCGGCCGTTCGGCCGGCACAGGGCCTGCCTCTTTCGAAAACCGCGCGCGATGCCTACTAAGGACCACGCATCATCGCGAGAGTTCTGCACCGACCCCACTCGCCGAAGACGAAGACCGATGACCAGCCCGCGCACCCTCTACGACAAGATCTGGGACGACCACGTCGTCGATGTCCAGCCGGACGGCTCCAGCCTCCTCTACATCGACCGGCACCTCGTCCACGAAGTGACGAGCCCGCAGGCCTTCGAGGGTCTCCGCGTGGCCGGCCGCAAGGTGCGCCATCCGGAGAAGACGCTGGCCGTGGTGGACCACAATGTCCAGACCTCGGACCGCTCGCAGGGCATCGACGATCCCGAGAGCCGCACGCAGCTCGAAGCGCTCGCCGAGAACGTGCGCGACTTCGGGATCGAGTTCTACGACGCGCTCGACCGGCGCCAGGGCATCGTCCACATCATCGGCCCCGAGCAGGGCTTCACGCTGCCCGGCCAGACGATCGTGTGCGGCGATTCGCACACCTCGACGCACGGCGCCTTCGGGGCGCTGGCCCACGGGATCGGCACCTCGGAGGTCGAGCACGTGCTCGCCACTCAGACCCTGGTGCAGCGCAAGGCCCGGAACATGCGCGTCACCGTCGACGGCACGCTGCCGCCCGGCGTGACCGCGAAGGACATCATCCTGGCGATCATCGGCGAGATCGGGACCGCGGGCGGCACCGGCCACGTCATCGAGTACGCCGGCGAGGCGATCCGCGCCCTCTCGATGGAGGGACGGATGACGATCTGCAACATGTCGATCGAGGGCGGCGCCCGCGCCGGCATGGTCGCCCCCGACGCGACGACCTTCGCGTACGTGAAGGACCGCCCGAAGGCGCCGAAGGGCGCGGCCTTCGACGCGGCCCGCCGCTACTGGGAGAGCCTCGTCACCGACGCGGGCGCGCATTTCGACCGCGAGGTGCGCCTCGACGCGGCCAACCTGCCGCCGATCGTCAGCTGGGGCACGAGCCCCGAGGACGTAATCTCGGTGCAGGGCCGCGTGCCGGACCCGTCCGAGATCGCCGACGAGAACAAGCGGCAGTCGAAGGAGAAGGCGCTCGCCTACATGGGCCTGACGCCGGGCACCCGGATCACCGACATCACCCTGGACCGGATCTTCATCGGCTCCTGCACCAACGGCCGCATCGAGGACCTGCGCGAGGTCGCGCGGGTCGTCGGGGACCGGAAGGTCCATGACGGCGTCTCGGCGATGATCGTGCCGGGCTCCGGCCTCGTGAAGGCGCAGGCGGAGGCCGAGGGTCTCGACAAGATCCTGAAGGCGGCGGGCTTCGACTGGCGCGAGCCGGGCTGCTCGATGTGCCTCGGCATGAACCCGGACAAGCTGCGTCCGGGCGAGCGCTGCGCCTCGACGTCGAACCGCAACTTCGAGGGCCGCCAGGGTCCGCGCGGGCGCACGCACCTCGTGTCCCCGGCGATGGCGGCGGCCGCGGCGGTCGCCGGACACTTCGTCGACATCCGGGAGTGGCCGCAGGGCTGAAATCGCGATTGACGCCGGCGGCTCCGTTGCCTAAACGGAGCCGTCGCCGGCCGATGGCCGACGGCGAGCCCAGGTGGCGGAATTGGTAGACGCGCTGGTTTCAGGTACCAGTCTCGCGAGAGGTGAAGGTTCGAGTCCTTTCCTGGGCACCAAATGCCTGACAGCAGCCCGCCAACGCATTGGCGGGCTTTGTTGTTTCTAGGGTGCGGACGTCCCGGACCGGCCTGCGGGAGCCCGTGGCGTCCCGCCGGCCGTAGGGCCTGGACGATCCGCGTGCCGGTTGCGCCGTCTCGGCTTCCGTCCGGACGACGAACGGGGCACAGCGCCTCCGCCGCGTGGGCCGCGGCGCCCGGATCCGACCATTTCCCGTTGAAGACAGAGCCGGCGCGGTCACTCCCGCGATGGTCTCCCGCTCCGAGCGAAGCGTCGGCGCGACGGGCCCGAACGCATCCGTGCCGTTGACGGCGCGTGACGGGTGCTGGCCCTTGCCCGACGCGCACGCACGGAGGATCGGGCGGTCGGAAGCTGCCACCCGCCGAACGGGAGTCTCGACGGCGATGCCTGCGGGCTCTCGGGCGGATCGTGCCTTCGACGATCCGACGGGCTTGGCGGCGTCCCGGTCATCCGACAGGTCGCCCCGGGCTCGGGCGGGTCGCCGATCGCTTCGGGGACCGGAACCAGGCGCCGTCCCGCGCGTAGACCGAGCCTCGACATTCCCCCAGCGAGACCACCTCGAACCGCCCGGCCCCGGCCGAGGCGGTTTTTTCGTGCCGGGCGTCCGCTCGCGCGGCGCTTGCGGCGGCGCGTCGTCCCTCCAGGGATCCACTCAGCCCCGCCGGCACCGCCGCGCGGGGCTCTTTCGGTCAGGCCTCGGTGACGCGCCTGTAGCTCGCGGCGAACGCCTCGGCTTCCTCGTGCGTCAGATCGGTGACCACGAGCCCCGGCGCGTAGACCGTCCAGCGGCCGTCGTTGTCCTCCGACATACGGATCTCGACCACCGCGGACCTCCTCGATCTCGAGTAGAAGCTCGCTGTCAGACTGACGATTTCCTGTGCCGGATCAATACCTCTTACGATGCTGGAGGCGCCCCGGCGCGGACGCGCCCGGCCGATCGGCGCCGGCTCTGGCTGCCGAATCCCCGAGCGGGACCGCCGCGCCGCGGCACGGGCACGGACCGGTAACCCCGGTCGGTCAAGCTGTGCGCGAGCCAAGTTGCGTATCGGCTCGGCTCACCCGCTGGTGAGATCAGGCGCTCCCCCGCCCCGTGAGCAGATCGGGGCGGGGCCGAGAGCGCGGTCGGCGGCCCGGCAACCGGTCTGCCGTATCCCGCGGCCCTGTCCGACCCGGAGCCCGCCGCCGCGCGTGACCGCTACAGCCAGCGCTCGTCGAGGTCGGTCGCGTTTCGGTCCGCCACGGGCTGCGTCTCGTCGCCCTCGGCGAAGACCACCACGTCGTCCGGTCCGACATCGCGGGTCGCGTAGAAATCCCAGCGCCGGTGGATCACGCGCGGGCCGCCGAAGATCCGGAAGGCGTTCCAGTACCGGTCGTCCCGGAAGCCGACGTAGTGGACGCAGCGGGTGCCCATCGACTCACCGCAGGCGGGCCAACAGCCGGGCCAGGCGCGGCCGCAGCGGCAGCGACAGCCGGTAGGCCAGCTCGGCGAGCGGGAGTATCGGACGGACGCCGAGGACGCGCAGCTCGACCAGACGGCCGAGCCAGCGCCAAGCGGGCAGGGTCCGCCAGAGGCGCGCGAACGCGGCGGCGCCGGAGATCAGCCGCCCGTCCGCGGTCCGGACGTGGAAGCGGCGCAGGGCTCGGTCCCGGTCGAGATCCGCGCCGAGCGCCGGCTCGGGCGCCCCGCGACCGACGTCGACGAAGGCGAGCCGGTCCGCGCCGGCGCAGCCGCGATACTGGTCGATCTCGGCGCGGCACAGCGGGCAGCCGCCGTCGTAGTAGACGGTGATCGGCCCGTCGGAGCGCTCGTCGGCCATAGCCGCGCCGGTGGTCACGGTCTCAGTTCGCCGGCGGGCTCAGGACCAGCCTGCCCTTGAAGGGCGCGTCGGCGTTGCGCGTGCTGGTGCAGGCGTAATCCTCCTGCCCGGCCTTCATCGTCCGCAGGCGCAGCGTGCCTCTGCCGTTCTGCTTGACCGTGTAGCCCTTCTCGCTGGCGACATGCACGAGGTCGCCGTCGGCGTGCAGCACGAGGCCGTTCTCGAACTGCCCGGGCGCGGTGATCGTAACCGGCGCGTCGGCGCTGCTCACGATGTTCAGCGCGACGTTGGTGTCGGCCGGAAGCTTCAGCTCGGCCGGGTCGCAGACCGGCTTGCCGTCCTTCATGCTGATCGTCAGCTCCACGGGCGGCATCGCGTCCGTCGCGGGCGGCGGCAGGGGCTTGCCCTGGGCCAGGGCCGGTCCCGCGGCCAGGAGAGCCAGGAGCGTCGCCGATCCGCGCGCGAGTGTCCGCATGAGGTCAGTCCCGATTGGATGGGTCGGCGCGGTCCGCCGAGCACACCGGCGGGAAAGGCGGTTCGGTCGGCGACGTTCCCGGGCGCAACGCCGCACCCGGGCGGCGTGGGAGGATCCCGCTCGCGCGCGGATCGGCCCGTGATCGCGCCCGCGGGCGGGCGGGGTGACCCTGCCGCCGGCTCGGCCCGGATACCCGAAGCGCGGCGCGGGGTATAAGGACCCGCTTCGGTTTTCGGCGAGGTCGATTCGCGTGCGGTCCGGTTCAAGGCTCTCCGAACGCTGGTTCACGCTGGCGCTCTGGCTCGTCGCGCTGGTCTTCGCGTGGTTCCTGATCGGTCTGGGATCGCTGGTCGTCGGCGATCTGCCGCAGGTGGAGCACCGCTACACCCTCGACCAGTTCCTCGACACCGAGCAGGGAACGGCGTCGGCCGAGGCCCTCAAGCAGATCCGCCGGGAGCAGGAGGACAATCGCCGGACGGTCGAGCAGGATCAGCTCGCCCTCGAGGCGGCGCAGTCCGCATCCGAGGGTGCGCGCGAGACCTTCGCCAACTGGCTGAAGACCCGCGACGCCACCCAGCGGGTCGACCAGGATCCCGGGCTCATCGCGCGCACCCAGCAGCTCGACGCGCTGAAGGCCGCCGAGCGCGCCATCGAGGAGCGGCTCGCCGCCCTGGCGCGGACGGGTCTCGACCTGTCGGAGCGCGAGGCGGCGCAGCTGCGCGTGGACACCGATCTGCGGGCCGCGGCGCAGACGCGCCTCGACGCGGCCGAGCGCGGCCAGGAGCTGCGCGTCTTCGGCTACCGGCTGGCCCTCACGCTGCCGCTGCTGGCCCTCGCCGGATGGCTCCTGCTCAAGCGCCGCCGCACCCGCAACTGGCCGTTCGTGTGGGGCTTCGCCTTCGCGGCCGCATTCGCGTTCTTCGTCGAGCTCGTGCCCTACATGCCGAGCTACGGCGGCTACGTGCAGTACGGCGTCGGCGTGATCGTCACGCTGGTCGCGGGTCGCGCGGCGATCAACGCGCTGCACGCCTACCGCGCCCGGCAGGCCGTGGTGGAGGCGCGCCCGGACGCCGAGCGGCGGACCGAGATCGCCACCGACCAGGCCCTGGCGCGCCTCGCCAAGAAGGCGTGCCCAGGCTGCGAGCGGCCGATCGCCCTCGACGACGCGAGCACGAACTTCTGCCCCCATTGCGGGCTCGGCATCTTCGCGCACTGCCCGTCCTGCGCGCAGCGCAAAAGCACCTTCGAGCGCTTCTGCCGGGCCTGCGGCACCCGCAGCCCGGATCTCGCGAGCGCGGTGTCCTGAGGCCGCCCGAACCTGCCGGCGCGCCTCAGGCGTTGTCGCCCCGGATTGCCGCGATGACCGCGTCGGTGACCTGACGCGTCGTCGCCGTGCCGCCGAGGTCCGGCGTGTGCAGGTTCGGATCCGCCGTGACCCGCTCGACCGCGCGCATCAGCCGGTCGGCCGCCGGCTTCTCGCCGAGGTGCTCCAGCATCTGGCACGCCGTCCAGAAGGTCGCGATCGGGTTCGCGATGCCCTTGCCGGTGATGTCGAAGGCCGAGCCGTGGATCGGCTCGAACATCGACGGGAAGGTCCGCTCCGGGTTGATGTTGGCGGTCGGCGCGATGCCGAGCGAGCCGGCGAGCGCCGCCGCGAGATCCGACAGGATGTCGGCGTGCAGGTTCGTCGCCACGATCGTGTCGAGAGTCTCGGGCTTCGTCACCATGCGCATCGTCATGGCGTCGACCAGCATCTTGTCCCAGGTCACGTCCGGGAAGTCCGCGGCGACCGCGGCGGCGATCTCGTCCCACATCACCATGGCGTGGCGCTGAGCATTCGATTTGGTGACGACGGTCAGCAGCTTGCGCGGACGGGAGCGGGCGAGTTCGAAGGCGTAGCGGATGATCCGGTCGACCCCCGAGCGGGTCATCATCGAGACGTCGGTGGCGACCTCGTTGGGATGGCCCTGGTGGACCCGACCGCCGACGCCCGCGTACTCGCCCTCCGAGTTCTCGCGCACGATCACCCAGTCGAGTTCCGGGCCCGAGACGTTGCGCAGCGGGCTGGTGATGCCCGGCAGGATCCGGGTCGGGCGGACGTTGGCGTACTGGTCGAAGGGCTGGCAGATCGCGAGCCGCAGGCCCCAGAGGGTGATGTGGTCAGGCACGTCCGGCGCCCCCACGGCGCCGAAGAAGATCGCGTCGTGGTTCCGGATCTGCGCGCGGCCGTCGGCCGGCATCATCACGCCGTGTTTCTTGTAGTAGTCCGAGCCCCAGTCGAAATGGTCGAAGCGGAAGGCGAAGGACCCGGTCTTCTCGGCCAGCGCGTCGAGCACCTCGATGCCGGCGGCGATGACTTCGACGCCGATGCCGTCCGCCGGGATGGCCGCGATGGTGTAGGTCTTCGTCATGGGTGTCTTCCCAGAAATCTTCGGGGGTCGGGCGAGAAGGCGGGCGCGGGCTCGAGGTCCGGATCGGGACGTGTAACGTTTTGTGACACCGCGCAGTTTCGCGTTGCCGTGCCGCCGGCCGCCCCTATGCTCGCCCCATGCACGAGGGCACCACCATCGCCATCGTCGAGGACGATCCCGACATTCGCGCCCTGCTCGCCGGCTACCTGGAGGGCGAGGGGTTCCGCGCCGTCGCCCTCGACGGGGGCGCGGCCCTCGACCGCCTGATCGCGGCGGGCCCCGCGCCCGACCTCGTCGTCCTCGACTGGATGCTGCCCGGCGAGGACGGGCTGTCGATCTGCCGGCGCCTGCGCGAATCGGACGGTCCGCCGGTCGTGATGCTGACCGCCAAGGACGAGGACATCGACCGGGTGCTCGGCCTGGAGATGGGCGCCGACGACTACGTCTCGAAGCCGTTCAACCCGCGGGTCCTGCTGGCCCGCATTCGCGCGGTCCTGCGCCGGGCCCACGGCGCCGGCGGCCAGCCCGCCGAGGCCGCGTCCGAGCGGCTGAGTGTCGCCGACCTCGTTGTCGATCTCGCGGCCCGCACGGTGCTGACCGGCGACCCCGCCGCCGAGATCCCGCTGACCAGCGCCGAGTACGACCTGCTCCAGTGCTTCGTCACCCGGCCGCAGCGGGTGCTCTCGCGCGACCAGCTCCTCGACTGGACCCGCGGCCGGACCGCCGACGCCTTCGACCGCACCATCGACGTTCAGGTCAGCCGCCTGCGGCACAAGCTCGACGCCGCGGGCAGCTGCGCCGCGTCCCTGCTCAAGACGGTGCGCAACGCCGGCTACATCCTGGCCGCCCCGGTCCGCTCCGGCACGCCGTGATGGGCCGTGTCGGGCTCCTCGGGCGCATCATGCTGCTCCTGCTGGGCGCCCTCTCCCTGCTCGTCCTCGCCACCGTGGCCCTGGATCACTGGCAGCGCCGGGAGGAGCGGCTGCCCGCGGGCTCGCGCTTCCCGCGGGTCGACCAGGCCGCCGGCATCATGACGCTGCTGCGCGACGCGGATCCCGCCCAGAGGCCGGCCATCCTGAAGGCGGTGAGCGGCGAGGTGCTGCGGGCCGAGATCGTCGACGCGCCACCCGACACCGTCGACCTGATCCGCGAGCCCCGCCTGGAAACGCGGATCCGGCGGATGACGGCCGAGCCCGCCGACCGCGTCCAGGCCTACACCGACAACGCCCTGCTGCGCCGCGGCGTCGATCCGGCCCACATCGACCAGGCGGAGCGCTCCGGACCGGTCGGACGCCTCGCGATGGCGACCTACCGGCTGCCCGACGGCCGGTACGCGGTGATCACGGCGGCCCAGCACCACCGCTCGCTGATGCCGTGGCTGTTCGGCCAGCCGCTGAGCCTCTGGGTGGCGGTGCTCGGCGCCGCGGCGGCGGGTCTCGTCCTGGTCGGCACGCGCCACGAACTCGCGCCGCTGCGGCGCCTCACCGACGCGGTCTCCCGGTTCGACGGCCGCGCCCCGGAGCGGGTGAGCGCGCCCCGGGGGGCGCCCGAGATCCGGCGTCTCGCCCAGGCGGTGCAGGGCATGCAGGAGCGGATCGCCGGCCTCATGGCCGAGCGCTCGCTGCTGATCGGCGCCATCTCGCACGACCTCAAGACCTATCTGACGCGGCTGAGGCTCCGCGCCGAGGTGGTGGCGGAGCCGCTGCTCCGGGACAAGCTCGTGGCGGATCTCGACGCCATGACCGAACTGCTCGACGCGTCCCTGGGATTTGCCCGCGGCACCGCCGTCGAGGCGACCCGGGCGCCGGTGGATCTCGCCGATCTCGTCGCCGTCGAGGTGGCCGAGCACGCCGCTCAGGGCGCCGCGATCACCCTGACCGGCGAGGAGGTGCGGGACGCCACCGTGGCCGGCGACGCGGTCGCCCTGCGCCGGGTCGTGGCCAACCTGATCGGTAACGCCGTCAAGTTCGGACGCTCCTCGGTGGCGGTGGCGGTGAGCCGGGCCGGGACGGTCTGCCGCATCGTCATCGAGGATGACGGTCCGGGCATTCCCGAGGCGGAGCGGACGGCGGTGTTCAGCCCGTACTACCGGATCGAGCGCTCGCGCAGCCGGAAGACCGGCGGGACCGGCCTCGGCCTCGCCATCAGCCGGCAGATCGCCGAGGCCCACGGCGGCACGGTGGTGGCGGAAGCCCGTGCGGGCGGCGGCGCGCGGCTCGTCGTGACCCTGCCGAGCCTGTCCTGAACGCGGGCGGCAACGGGCCCGCAACCGGCCGTTACACATCGTTACAGGACGGCGCGGCGCGGTCACATCCGAGAAGCGCGCGCGGACGAACCTTCGCTCACACGCCGCGGCGAATCCTCCGCCCCGGCGACGGCAGCCGGCCCCGGGCCGGACTGCCCGATCGAGCAGAAGGAGATCATCGATGTTGAATGTTCTCGCCCCGGCCGCGCTCCTCGTCGGCCTCGCGGTCCCCGCCTCGGCGCTGCCGCTGGTGCAGGACGCGGTCTCCGACGGCGCCGACGGCGCCCGGATCATCCAAGTCTACGGCGGCTGCGGACCCTACGGCCATCGCGGCCCCTACGGCGGCTGCCGCACCGGCGGCCAGTGGGGCGGCTACGTTCGCGGCCGCTCGTGCCCGGCGGGCTTCCACATGGGACCCTACGGGCGCCGCTGCTGGCCGAACTGAGAGGCCGCGATACCCGCTCGCCCGCACCCTTCCGCGTCCGGCCCCGCGGCCGGACTCCCGTGGAGACTCCGCTGGAGTTGAGTCATGATCCGCACCCTCGTCATGCCCGTGGCGCTCGCCGCGGGAGTTCTGATGGCCGGTTCGCCCGCCGAGGCGCGCGACGGCTGCGGGCCCGGTTTCCACCGCAACGTCTACGGCTGGTGCCGGCCGAATCTGGGCTACAGGCCGTTCGTCTACGTCCCGGTCTATCCGCGCGTCGGCTACCGGTGGCACTACGGCTACCGCTGGCACCGACGCTTCGCGTGGGGCGGCGGCTATCGCTGGGGCGGCTTCCGCCATGCCGGCTGGCATCGGGGCTGGCACGGTGGCTGGCACGGTGGCTGGCACCATGGCGGCTGGCATCACCGCTGGTGATCCCGTGCCGGATCCGGCCGCGACCCGCCCTCAAGGCAGGACGAGGCCCGACGCCGCGTAGGTCAGGGCCGCGACCAGGGCCGCGGCCGGCATCGTGATCACCCAGGCGATCACGATGCCCTGCGCGACGTTCCAGCGGACCGCCGAGACGCGACGCGCCGCGCCGACGCCGACGATGGCGCCCGTGATCGTGTGGGTGGTCGAGACCGGGATGCCGAAGGCGGTCGCGGCGAACAGCGTCGCGGCGCCGCCGGTCTCGGCGCAGAAACCCTGCATGGGCGACAGCCGCGTGATCTTGGAGCCCATCGTGTGGACGATGCGCCAGCCGCCCAGAAGGGTGCCGAGGGCCATGGCGGTCTGGCAGGACAGCACCACCCAGAGCGGCACGTGGAAGGCCCCGCTCTCGCCGTGGGCGTAGAGCAGGGCCGCGATGATGCCCATGGTCTTCTGGGCGTCGTTGCCGCCGTGGCCCAGGGAGTAGAGCGAGGCCGAGACGAACTGCAGGCCCCGGAACAGGCGGTCCACGGCGTGCGGCGTCGAGCGGACGAAGATCCACGAGACGGCCAGCATCAGCAGCAGCCCCAGGGCGAAGCCGAGGGCCGGCGAGAGGACGATGGCGGCGCTGGTGGCGATGACGCCGGGCCAGACGATCACGCCGACCCCCGCCTTGGCGATGCCGGCGCCGAGCAGGCCACCGATCAGGGCATGGGAGCTGGAGGACGGGATCCCGGCGTACCACGTGACCAGGTTCCACGTGATGGCGCCGCCGAGCGCGCCCATGATGACCCGGTCGTCCACCGTGGCGACGTCGATGATGCCCGAGCCCACCGTCCCGGCGACGTGCAGGCCGAAGACCAGGAAGGCCACGAAGTTGAAGAACGCCGCCCAGAACACGGCGTAGCGGGGCGCCAGCACGCGCGTCGACACGATGGTGGCGATGGAGTTCGCGGCGTCGTGAAGCCCGTTCAGGAAATCGAAGACCAGGGCGAGGGCGATGAGGACGACGAGGAGCGTCACGCGGCGACCTGCGGCTCAGACGTGTTCGACGACGATGCTGCTGATCTGGTTCGCGACGTCCTCGAACCGGTCCATGACCTTCTCCAGGTGGCCGTACAGCTCGGACCCGACGAGGAAGGCCATGGGGTCGCGTCCCGAGGCCCTGAACAGGGCCTTCAGCCCGTCATTGTGCAGGTCGTCGGCGCGCCCCTCCAGCTCGATGACGCGCTCGGTCAGGCTGTTGAGCGCGGCGGCGTTCTCGCCGAGGGCCCGCAGCTTCGGCAGCGCCACGGCGGTCACCTGCGCGGCCTCCTGGATGACCGCCCCCATCTCGCGCATCGCCGGCTCGAAGGTGGTCACCTCGAAGAGCTGGACCGCCTTGGCGGTCTTGAGCATCTGGTCGATGGCGTCGTCGAGGGAGCCGACCAGGGCCTGGATGTCGCCGCGGTCGAACGGCGTGATGAAGGTCCGGCGGACCGCCAGCAGCGCCTCGCGGGTGATCCCGTCCGCCGCGTCCTCGTGGGCCGCGATCGCCGCGTAGGCCGCCGGGACGGCCTGAGTCCCGTCGAGAAGGCCTCGCAGGGCGGCCGCGCCGTCCTCGAGCGTTCGCGCGTGACGCTCGAAGAGGTCGAAGAACCGGTCCTCCCGCGGCATCAGGGCGCGAAACCAAGCCAGCATGTCGTGTCCGGATCGAGAGGTCGGCGTGTCGGCCGGGTGCGACGACACCCGGCAGTCACAACGGGCGAAGATGCCGACCCGATCCGGAAGTCGGCAAACAATCCTGCGGGCGTTCCGCTCAGCGGGACCGGCTGGCGGCGTGGAGCCAGCCGAAATCCACCGGGTAGCCGAGCCCGTGCAGCATCTTCACCCGCTTCCACGAGGCCGACCGCGCCGAGACCGCGTCCTGCCCGGCGTCGATCTCGGCGCTCTCCATCTCCTGGAGTTCCTGGGTCAGCGCCTCGCGCAGGCCTGTGGCCTTCATGTTGCCGAGTGCGGCGGTGAACGCCTGCTCGGCGATCCGAACCTGATCACAAATCTGACGCACGCTCATCAGTACCGATCCCTCCAGCCCGGCATGAACACTGCACTTCCGCAGTCGATCGGAAGCTATCACGCGAGCCGGCGGCGGGAGACGTACGTCTTTGGTGCATCATCTCCGGTGCCGCGACCGTCACCGCAGGGGGAGCAGGCCGGGGCGCCGCATCGTCCGCGGCGGGCGCGGCCAGCGCCGCTTGCGCCCGAAGATCCGGCGCGGATCGGAGAGGCGCGCGTCCACCTCCATCTTGCGCCCCGAACGCGGCGGGACGCTGGCGCCGATCGCCACCAGCGCGGCCGACCCGATCAGCGCGACGAGTACCGCGCCCCAGAACACGCTCTCGAACATCAGGCACTCCCGGACCGGAGTCCCGCCGCAGACCGTTCCGAGCTGCGGACGATTGCGGAGGAAGCTAGACCATTCCCACGAATGTAATCAACGCCGCGTATCGTTCTGTATTCAACTGTCGACAACTGATTGCGCCGCCCCTGCGCCCGCGGCCGTCGCGGATCCCTGCCCTTGCGCAGGATCAATGCGCCCGCCGCCCCGGTCTCCGAACGTCCTCGCGCGGAAACGGAGCCCGGACCATGCGCCTCTATCGCGTCACCTTCTACAAGACCGTCGCGGACGATACCGGCCACGAGCACCGGGTGCGGCAGCACGCGGTCCTGGTCCGGGCGCCGTCGGACGTGTCGGCCATCTGGCAAGCCAAGGCACTCCTCTGCGCGGACGCCCGGGTCGTCGACTGGCGCCTGCGCGCGGACAGCTGCGAGGTCAAGGCCCTCCCGGTCGCCGCGTAGGTCGACCGCACCGGGCCTGCGCGCGGCAGGATCGGACTATCCCCGCCGGCAAAGCTTAAATCTTAAATTATGCAAATATTCTTCGGTCTCTAACGTACTATATTGCACCGAGTCGCCATCCGCCCAAGATGATGCGATGACAGATGCAGCTCATCAACCTTCGCAATACGTGATCACAGCCTCGGCGCAGCGCGGCGATCTGCGTCAGACCCGGAAACGGGCCGCCAGCGCCGTGGTCCTGGCGCGATCCTGGATCGCGGCCGGCTACGAGGCCGTTAGGATCACCGATCCGTCGGGCAAGGTCCTCAGCCCCGAACGGTACCGGGTCAAGATCATGACCGGCGGCCGGCCCTATCACTAGCGCCAACCCTGTCCGTATCGGAACGGTCCGGAGGACCGGCAACTCCGGTCGATCCGCCCGCGCCCCGCGGCCCCATCCGTGCGCGAGGGGGGCCCGCGCCGCCTGCGGCGCGGACCGGGCCATCGCTCCGTTCCGAACGCGATCGGGAGCGACTCCAGCACCCGACGACGGCGGCCCCGCGACGACGGGGTGCGGCGGCCGCTCGGGCCCGGGACAGCGACAGGTCGGACCGACAAGCCTCCCGTCTGTCGGGGATCAAGGCTCCGAAGCTCGGCCGGTGCGGCACCGCACGCCGCGAAACCTTGCCGTCCCGCTGCGGCCCCATTCCGCTGCGACACCGCCCGGGTCGGCCCGTCGATCGCCAGCGCCCTGTCCCGGGGCCTCGCGGTGGCGGCGAAGATCCCGACGCCGGACCCCGCGCGCCTGCCCGCGCGGGCCGGGCCGATCGGGGCGGGTTTTACGAAGCGTTCATCCTCCGGGTGTCCGATCCGGGGGGCAGGGGCGGGAAAGCGGAAGCGATGCCGAGCGAGACCAACCGAGTGACTCAGGACGCCCCGGCACAGGAGCCGATCCTGGAGCTGTGGCGCATCCTCGCCCTCGCGCTGATCGTCGCGGCCGGCATGCTGTTCGTGCACCTCGTCGTCCCCGCCGAGGCCGACGCGGCCGCGGCCCCGATCGCGACGGCGCAGACCGCGGGCTCCCAGACCCTGCGATGACGGGCCCGGCCTGAGAGGGCCCCGACGCGGCACCCGGTCCGCTTCCGGCCGCGCGCCGCCTACTTGCCCCGCGCCGCGCCGAGCGCGGCCTGATCCAGCGCGCTCGCTGCCGCCCTCAGCTCGCGCCGGGCCTCGGCGATCGCCGCAACCCTCTGGTCGCCCTGCGCAGTCAGGGCCTCCAGGAAGGCGGTCCAGTCCGCGCGGGCAGCGGCGGGGATCTGGCCGTCGAGCTTCTGGCGCAGCAGCGCGACGCGCCCCTCGGGCGTCGCGACCGCCGGGGCCGCGGCATCGGAATCGTACACGCCGACCGCGCAGGTCTGGTCCTCGGCCCGGGTGTAGTAGGTGGTCTTGGGCTCCTCGACGGTGCTGCCCGGCTTGGGGAACAGGTAGCGGATCACCGAGATCTCGCCGGGCTTCGCCGTGTCCAGCATCGTCCGGATGAAGTGATTGCCGGTCCGGTCGTGCAGGTCGCGGACGTCGTGCCCCTTCAGGATCGGGTTCGGATGGGCGGTCATCACGCCGTCCGGGCCGATACAGAACACGTAGGTGTCGGCGGTGCGAAACCCGCCGGTGCCGTCGGTGAAGTCCCGGAGCGCCCGGGCCCTGTCGGCCTTCAGCGCCCGGTCGACGCGCCCGAGCATCCAGGACGCGAAGCCGTTGGGGCTCGGATCGTCGCAGGAGACGGGAGCCTCACCGTCGCCGCAGGCCCAGGCCGGCGCGACCGGCCCCAGCACCAGCACTGCGAGAATCGCGAGTCGCGAAGCTTTCGACGCCATCGGCACCTCCCGAACGCGACATATCCAGTCGAGTCGGGACGATGAGAGACCTGTCAGACTGGATTGGCAATCATCCAAACAAGTCTTGACAGGGCGAAAGCGGCGCGGAGCGTCACTGCATCGGCAGCGGGACCGCCTCGACGCCGACGTCGCCGATCCCCCGGGCAGCGAGGGCCGCGCGCAGGGCGTCCGTCAGGCAGGTGCCGGCCGTGAAGGCGCCGAGCGCCGAACCGTGACGGTCCGCCTCACGGGGGAGGGGACCGATCAGCTGCACGACGCGGCGGGCGATGGCGGGCGCCGGATCGATCCAGGCCACCGGCCACGGCGCGACCGCCTGGAGGCGCGGCAGCAGCAGGGGATAGTGGGTGCAGGCGAGGCAGACCACGTCGGTGCGGCGCCCGTCCGCCTCCATGACGAAACAGGGGGCGATCTCGGCGGCGAGGGTGGCGTCGTCCACCGGCGCGCCCGCGAGCTCGGCCTCCGCGAAGGCGGCGAGGTTCTGCGAGCCGACCAGCGTCACCGCGCAGGCACCGGCGTAGGTCGCGATCAGGTCGTGGGTGTAGGAGCGGGCCACCGTGCCGGGCGTCGCCAGCAGGGTCACGAGCCGCGAGCGCGTCGCCTCGGCGGCCGGCTTGATCGGCGGGACGACCCCCACGAAGGGCGTGGTGAAGCGCTGGCGCAGCGCCGGGAGCACCAGCGTCGAGGCGGTGTTGCAGGCGATGACCACGAGGTCGGGCCGGTGGGTCGCGACCAGCCGCTCCATCACGGTGAGGACGCGGGCGACGAGGGTCGCCTCCGAGAGCCGGCCGTACGGGAAGGCGGCGTCGTCGCCGACATAGACGTAGCGGGCATCCGGACGGGCGCGCCGCACCGCGTCGAGGACGGTGAGGCCGCCGAGGCCGGAATCGAACACCAGGATGGTCGGCTCGGCGGCACAGCGCAGCGCGGCGGCTGACAGGCTGGCCCCGGCCATCAGATCGATCCGCATGAGAACCCCGGACTCCTCGAAGAGCGTCCCAAAATCTCGGCAGCGAGGGTTAAGGCGATGTCACTACGGCGAGAGAAAGACCCGCGATCCCCAACCCGTTCCGTTAACCGCCGCGCCGCGGCGGCGAAGAGGCCCGGTCGGCCGCACGCCGACCGCGCTGGCGGGAAGCCGCTCGCGAGACTGCTCTTGCAGAGGTTGTCGGAACACGTCCGGAACATATCTTCTGCGCGCCGGCCGGGGTCGAGAAGGCATTTCTCGGTCAGGCCCGAAACAAGGGACCATCGTCATGGCAGCGACAGCCGCACTGCGCCCGGACGAGACACGCGACCCCGCGGCACCGGCCTTCCCGCCGCCGCACGTCACGGCCCGGCCGATCGACCGGGCCGCCTGGATCGCCGCCTACCGGCAGGTCCGGGGCGAGACCGAGCGCCGCGCCGCGCCGCTCTCCCCGGAGGACCAGCAGGTCCAGTCCATGGCCGATGCCAGCCCGACCAAGTGGCACCGGGCGCACGTCACGTGGTTCTTCGAGCAGTTCCTGCTCCGGGAGCACCTGCCGGGCTACGCGATCTACGACGCGCGGCTGCACTATCTGTTCAACTCGTACTACGTGGCGGCCGGCCCCCGTCAGCCGCGCATCCAGCGCGGCATGATCACCCGCCCGACCACGGCGGAGGTCGCGGCCTACCGCGCCCATATCGACCGGGCGGTCGAGGCCCTGCTGGGCCAGGCCTCCGAGCGCGCCCTGGAGGCGGTGCTGCCGATCCTGGAGATCGGCCTCTACCACGAGCAGCAGCACCAGGAGCTCCTCCTCACCGACATCCTGCACGCCTTCGCGCAGAACCCGCTCAACCCGGCCTACGACCCGGACTGGCGCTTCCCGCGGGCGGCGGCGCAGGCCGGCCAAGTCACCCTCGACCGCGCCGTCGCGTGGATCGGGCATGACGGGGAGGGGTTCTCGTTCGACAACGAGTCGCCGCGCCACGAGACGCTGATCCCGGCCGGACGCCTCGACCGGGCGCTGGTGACGAACCGCCAGTGGCTCGCCTTCATGGAGGATGGCGGCTACGCCAAGCCGGAGCTGTGGCTCTCGGACGGCTGGTATGCCGGACCGGCGGAGGGCTGGGAGGCCCCCGGCTACTGGCGCCGGGACGGGGCGGGGTGGGCGACCATGACGCTGGGCGGCGAGCGTCCGGTGGACCTCGACGCGCCCGTCACCCATGTCAGCTACTACGAGGCCGACGCCTACGCCCGCTGGTCCGGCCGCTTCCTGCCGACCGAGTTCGAGTGGGAGGTCGCGGCCCGCGACGGCGGCCTGCCGGACGCCTTCGGCCTCGTCTGGCAGTGGACCCGCAGCGCCTACGTCCCCTACCCGGGCTACCGGCCGCTCCCGGGGGCGCTCGGCGAGTACAACGGCAAGTTCATGGCCAACCAGTTCGTGCTGCGGGGCTCGTCGGTGGCGACCCCCGCGGGCCATGCCCGGCTGCCGTACCGCAACTTCTTCTATCCGCACCAGCGCTGGCAGTTCACCGGCCTGCGCCTCGCCGACGCCGCCTGACGCGCCCCGGAGCCGCCCTTGACCATCAAGCCCACCTTCGCCGACGCGACGCCGGTCACGCTGGACGCGCCGCCGCTGAGCTTCCTCGACGACGTCCGTGCGGGCCTGTCCAAACCGCAGAAGGCCCTCTCGCCGAAATACTTCTACGACGAGGCCGGGTCCGCGCTGTTCGAGGCGATCACCCGGCTGCCGGAATACTACCCGACCCGGACCGAGATCGGCATCCTCGACGCCTGCGGTCCCGAGATCGCCGCGCTGCTGCCGGCGCACGCGGCTCTGGTGGAGTTTGGCAGCGGCTCGACCGTGAAGCTGCGCCGCCTCCTGCACCACCTCGACACCCTCGCGGCCTACGTGCCGGTGGACGTCTCGGGCGAGTTCCTGCGCGGGCAGGCGGAGGCCCTGCGGGGCGACTTCCCGGACCTGCGGGTCGAGCCGGTCGTGGCCGACTTCACCCGCGACTTCGACCTGCCGGAGAGCCTGAACGGCCTGCCGCGCGCCGGGTTCTTCCCGGGCTCGACCATCGGCAACTTCGACCCGCACGAGGCCGAGGATCTGCTGCGCCGGTTCGGCCGGATCCTGGGGCCGGGCGCCCACATGATCGTGGGCGTCGACCTCGTGAAGGACGCGGCGGTGCTGGAGACCGCCTACGACGACGCGCAGGGCGTGACGGCCGCCTTCAACCTCAACCTCCTGACCCGGATCAACCGGGAGCTCGCCGGCCGCTTCGAGCCCGGCGCGTTCAGCCACAGGGCGGTGTTCAACACCGACGCCTCGCGGATCGAGATGCATCTCGTCGCCCGCGACGCCCAGGCCGTGCGGGTCGGCGCCGAAACCTTCGCGTTCGCGGCGGGCGAGACGATCCACACCGAGAGCAGCTACAAGTACACGCCGGCCACGTTCCGCGCGCTGACCGAGCGGGCGGGCTGGACGTGGCTGACGGTCTGGACGGACCCGGACAAGCTGTTCTCGGTCCACGCGCTCCGGCTGGACTGAGCGGGGCCGGGCGGGACACGCGATCCATGCGTTACGGCCCGCCCTGGTTCCTGCTGGTGGCGCCCGCGCTGGGCGCCCTGGCGGGGCTCCTCTACGGGGTGATCTTCGGGATCGCCCCGCTGACCGGCACGGCGATCCGCGGCGCGATCATCGGCACGCCGATCCTGCTCTACGAGCGCCGGCTGCTGGCGCCGCGGCTGCGCGACCGCGTCCGCGGCCTCGCGACACCGCTGTTCCTGATCGCCACGGTGGCGCTCTACATCGCGCTGATCGTGCTCGGGAACGCGGTCGCCAGCACCGTGCTGAACCAGCTGTTCCGCTTCATGTACAGCGAGCGGAACGCGATGCTGATGTCGCAGTCCGGCCTGCTCTACGCGCTCTGCATCTCGGCCCTGGTCGTGTTCGTGTTCCGGGTCCGCGACCTGATCGGGCCCGGCGTCTTCGCCAACCTGCTGATCGGACGCTACCACAGGCCGATCAGCGAGGAGCGGATCTTCCTCTTCCTCGACGTGACCGGGTCGACGCGCTTCGCCGACCGCCACGGCGACCGGGCGGCGCAGGCCTATCTCGGGCAGGTGTTCAACGCCCTGGCGCTGCCGGTGGCCCGCGCCCGCGGCTCGATCGACGACTACGTCGGCGACCTCGCGCTGGTGACCTGGACGATGGAGCGGGGCCTGCGCGACGCCGCCTGCCTGCGCTGCGTCTTCGCGTTCCAGGAGCGGCTCGCCGCCGAGGCGGAGACCTGGCGGGATCGCTTCGGGCAGGTGCCGCAATTCCGCGCCGCGCTGCATTGCGGCCCGGTCGTGACCGCCGAGATCGGGCTGGAGCGGCACAAGATCGCGTATTTCGGCGACGTCGTGAACACGACGGCCCGGCTGGAGGCGCTGTCGAAGACCCTGGGCGTCGACGTCCTCGTCTCGGCCGACCTCCTGGCCCGGCTGGGGCCGCTGCCGGCCGACCTCGTGGCGGAGGATCTCGGCGCCCACGCCCTGCGCGGCCGCGCCGAGCCCCTGGCGGTGGCGGCGCTCCGGCGCCGGGCCGCCGCCGCGGCGCCCGCGCGG
>NZ_JBKFAV010000046.1:0-47824 GCF_053345825.1 Methylobacterium sp. C33D | reverse complement strand
CGAGGGCCTGGGAGGTGAAGAAGTTGGTCGGGTTGTCGAGGGCGGAATTGACCGTCTTGCCGGTCGCGAGCCGGTTCTGGGTGGTCGCCATCAGCTGGGCGGTATCCTGCAGCGAGAGCAGGTTCTGACGCGTGGCGGCCGACAGGGTGATGGAGGACATGGGTCAGATCTTTCTGATTTGATGCACCCGTTTCTCGGGTGCGCCAGTAATCGTCCCCCAGGTCTTTCGTAGAGGTTAAATCGATCGCGGACTCCGCCCGCGCTCGCAAAGAGCATTAATGAACCGTCTGCCAAATGCGATAAGTATTTATAGATCGACGGGGGCGTTCAAGGTCCATTAACCATCCGCGGCCATACCTTGCGGCGCAGGCCAATTCTGTCACGCCTGTCCGCGGGGAGCCGATGCGGCCGGCACGGAGAGGACGGGGCGCACCTTGCAGGGAGCTCAGCTGTGATCGCTCAAGCGTCTGGTGATGTCGGCGACGCCGCGCCTTCCGCGGCGACGAAATTTCCCCACGTGGCCATCGCGATCCCCTGCGGGACCATGGTCCACGCGGACTTCGCCGTCAGCCTCGGATCGATGATGCACTCGCTCGGCGAGATGCCGATGTCGATCGTCGTCGGGAAATCGTCGATCGTCGCCGATGCCCGCAACCTGGGCCTCGAATTCGCCCAGAAGTACGGGGCGGAGTACGTCCTGTTCATCGACAGCGACATGACCTTCCCGAAGGAGGCCCTCCTCAAGCTCCTCGTGCGGCAGGTCGACATCATCGGCGCGACCTATTCTCGGCGGACTGCCCCGTTCCACTTCCTCGGCGACATCCTGCCGGAGCAGCCGGCCGACGCGCCGAAGGGCCTGCTGGAGATGGCGCGGATCCCGACCGGCTTCCTGCTGATCAAGTCGACGGTCTTCGACAAGCTGAAGAAGCCCTATTTCCGCTTCCGCGTCGACGAGGAGGCCGGCGTGAACATCGGTGAGGACTTCGACTTCAGCGACCGCGTCCGCGCCGCCGGCTTCCGCATCTGGTGCGACCCGTATCTCAGCAAGGAGCTCGGCCATATCGGCGAGCAGTCCTTCAAGCTCTGACTGCGTCCCGCGCCCCGGCGCGCGACGCCCGACACGGTGAGGCGTGGGAATGAGGATCGCGATCATCACGCCATCGAGGCTCAAGCCCTCGACCCTGGCCGGCAAGGACGGCCAGTACTTCCTGGAACACGCGATCGAGAGCGCAAACGCTCAGGAACTGGACCGGCCGGCGACGATCCACTTCTTCGTCGGGATCGATCCCGGGATCGAGGTCCCGGCGCGGCTCCTCGCGCACCCGCAGGTCACCTTCGCGCGCGGCGAGCACCGCGGCCAGATCCCCGCACTGAATGCGGCGATCCGCGCCGTCGACGACAGCTGGGACCTCGTCGGCTTCCTCGAGGACGACGATCACTGGCTGCCGCCCTATCTGGGCTTCGCGCTCCGGGCGCTCGAGAGCTACGATTTCGTCTCCTCGACCCAGCTCGAGACCGACGAGGCCGGCGAGGTTGTGCGGATCAACGACTTCGCGACGCCGTCGGGCTGGCTCATGCGGCGTACAACCTTCGCGCAGGTCGGCGCGATCAGCCCGGCCTCGAAGTGGCACTACGACAACGAGTGGCTCGGCCGCCTCGCCGAGACCGGCCTGCGCCGCGCCCACCTCGTCGAGGCAACCGCGCCCGTCACGCTGCAGGACGCGGTCCAGGTCCGCCCGTGGCTCGCCAACGTCCTGCGCAACGGCGGCCCCAACGTGCAGCTCGTTCGGCACGGCTACGTCCTGCCGCTGGTGTGCCGCCTCGTGCATCCGGGCTCCGGGACCTCGGATGTCGGCCAGGGCGGCACCTCCAAGGCCGAGAGCAACGCCGAGTACCAGCGGCTGGTCGACCGCTTCGGCCGCATTCCCTGGTGAGGGGCCGGGTGCAGCACCCGGCGCCCGCAGGCGGATGGTGTGGGGGCGGGCGCCTCAGGCGGAAGGCCCCTGAGCCCGCCCGCGCAGGGCCTCCTGGAACGCCGCGAAGACCCGGCGCATCTGCGGCGCCTTGTAGGGAAACAGGTCCACCGGATCCATGTCGTGGACGACCATCCCGGTATCGGCCTCGAAGATCAGCAGCCGGCCGTCCGCGCTCTCGGCGCAGTCGATGATCAGGTAATCGAGGCCGATCCTGCGGTGGATCTCGGCGAAGGCGGCGCGGTGGCGCTCGGCGAAGTCGGTGTCGAACGTGGCCATCGCGGTGGCCTCCACCTGCCGCTTCACCGGATCCTCCAGCATGCCGGCATTGAGGTAGTGGATCATCCAGTGGTCGCGGATGGCCATGTGGCACAGGAACGGCACGCCGTCGATCAGGACGACGCGGAGCTTCCGGAACAGGCCGTCGGGACCGCGGTAGTCACAGTACTGCGTGACGTAGAACGCCTCGGCGGCCGTGTGCGCGAGGTAGAGCTGCAGATCTTCCGCCCGATCGATCTTCTGCAGATCGTTGCCGGCATGCGTGTCCAGGGGCCGGACGAGGAGCGGGTAGGTCGGGCCCTCCGTCTGGCGGGACACCGCCGCGATCAGGACGGACCGGCTCACGCGGACCACGTCGGGCGCCAGGATCCCCCCCGCGCCGCGGAGCGCGTCCGCGATCCCGTGGCGGGAGGTCTTGAGGACGTGGCGCGGGTGATTGACGATCGGCCGCGTCCAGTGGTCCGCCGCCGCCGCGAGGGCTTCCAGGAGCGGCTCGGCGGTCCGCGAATAGGCGATGCCCGTGACGATCACGTCGTGCGCCGGCAGATCGCGCGGCAGCGGCTCTCCGGGCCGGAGGTAGAGGTAGGTGAGGCCGAAATCGCCGTCGTTCAGCAGGAAGTCGATCGGCGTGTTGGCCATCAGATCGCCGGCCGTGACCAGGACGAGGACGCGGATTCGCGCCGGATCCGGGTTCGAGCGCAGCGAGAAGAGGCGCTGCCCGTCCAGGACCTCGTTCTGGAGTGCGAGGCCTTCCGTGAAGCGGTGCTTCAGCAGCAGGATCGTCGCCATATCGAGCGCCGTCCCCGCGTCGAGAGCGCTGTCGCCGCCCTCCGCGAGGATCTCGGCGGCCAGGGCGGCCATGTCGGCGCCCTCGAAGGCCGCCCGGATGAGGCGTGCCGGGCCGATCATCGGGTTCGGGTTGTCGATCCCCGCAACGTGCGCTTGCATCAGAGCCTCCGAGCCGTGGGACCGCCCCGGCGATCCCGGCAGCGCGATCAGGTGTTTGGAATCGCGCTCCGCGGCACGACACCCGCATTCAAACCCCACGGAGGTTTACGAAGCGCTAACCATGTTGGCGGGCGCGGCGACGCGATGCTCAACCGCGCCGGGGCGCGGCGCCCGCACGCCGGAGCGCCTCGGCCAGGGCCCCGCCCGCCGCGGGTTCCGGGCTCGGAGTCGGACGGCTCCGCGGCGCATCCTGCCGCGGCTCGTTCGTCCGACGGACCGGCTGCGCGGGCTCGACGGGATCGTCGAGGCGCATCGACAGGGCGATGCGCTTGCGCGGGACGTCGACGTTGAGGACCAGCACCCGGACGACCTCACCGAGCCGCACCACCTCGGTGGGCGACGCGATCCGCCGCCGGGCCATCGCCGAGATGTGGACGAGTCCGTCCTGATGGACGCCGATGTCCACGAAGGCCCCGAAGGCGGCGACGTTGGTGACCACGCCCTCCAGCTGCATGCCGGGCTTGAGGTCCCCGATCGTCTCGACGCCCTCCTTGAAGTGCGCGGTCTTGAATCCCGGCCGCGGGTCGCGCCCCGGCTTCTCGAGCTCCGCGATGATGTCGCGCACGGTCGGCAGGCCGAAGCGCGCGTCGACGAACGGCTCCGGCGCGAGGCGGCCGAGGAGCGCGCCGTTGCCGAGAAGGACGTGGATGTCGCTCTTCGTCGCCTGGAGGATGCGGCGGACCACCGGGTAGGCTTCCGGGTGGACGCCCGACCCGTCGAGCGGGTCGTCGCCGCCCTGGATACGGAGGAAGCCGGCGGCCAGCTCGAAGGTCTTCGGGCCCAGACCCGGAACCTTCTTGAGCGCCGCGCGCGTCCGGAACGGACCCTGTGCGTCGCGATGGGCCACGATCCGCGCCGCCATCGCGCCGCCGAGGCCGGAGACCTGCGCCAGCAGGGCCGGGGAGGCCGTGTTGACGTCCACTCCGACGGCGTTGACCGCGTCCTCCACCACCGCCGAGAGCGACCGCGACAGCTTCGCCTCGCTCACGTCATGCTGGTACTGACCGACGCCGATCGACTTGGGATCGATCTTGACCAATTCCGCCAGGGGATCCTGGAGGCGGCGCGCGATCGACGCGGCGCCGCGATGGGACACGTCGAGGTCGGGCAATTCCTTGGCGGCGATCTCGGAGGCCGAGTAGACCGAGGCGCCGGCCTCGGAGACCATGACCTTCGCGAGAGGCAGGTCCGGGTTGGCCGCGATGATCTCCGCGGCGAGACGCTCGGTCTCGCGGGACGCGGTGCCGTTGCCGATGGCGAGAAGCTCGACGCCGTGCAGGCGGCACAGCCGGCCGAGCGTCGCGACGGCCTCGCGCCAGCGCCGCTGCGGCTCGTGCGGGTAGGTCGTCTCCACCGCGACGACCCGCCCGGTTCGATCCACCACCGCGACCTTCACGCCGTTCCGATAGCCCGGGTCCAGGCCCATCGTCGCCCGCCCGCCCGCCGGGGCGGCGAGCAGCAGATCCTTGAGGTTGCCGGCGAAGACCGTCACGGCCTCGTCCTCGGCGCGCTCGAAGAGTCGGCCGCGCAGATCCTGCTTGATCTCGGTCCGGATCTTCGTCCGCCAGGCCGCGCGGACCGTGTCGAGGAGCCACGCATCGCCGGCCCGCCCGCGCGCGGCGATCTCGAAGCGGCGGCAGATCGCCGTCTCGAAGGGCCCGGGGAGGCCGGGCGCCGACTCCTCGCCTTCCGCGGCGAAGGCGACGTCGAGCACCTCTTCCCGCTCGCCACGGAAGATCGCCAGGATCCGGTGCGAGGGCATGCGCTCCAGCCGCTCGGTCCAGTCGAAGTAGTCCGCGAACTTTGCCCCCTCGTTCGCCTTGCCCTTGCGAACCTGCGCGACGAGCTGGCCGGTCCGCCAGTAATCCGCCCTCAGGCGCCCGACGAGGTCGGCGTCCTCGGCGAAGCGCTCGATCAGGATGGCCCGGGCACCCTCCAGCGCCGCCTCGACGTCCGGCACGCCGCGCGCGCCCGACACGTGAGCGGCTGCGACCGACTCGGGCGCGCGGTCGGGTCGGGTCAGCAGGGCCTGAGCCAGCGGTTCGAGGCCGGCTTCGCGGGCGGTTTGCGCCTTCGAGCGCCGCTTGGGCCGGAAGGGCAGGTACAGGTCTTCCAGCCGCGCCTTCGTGTCGGCGGCGTCGAGGGCCGCCGCCAGGGACGGGGACATCTTTCCCTGCGCCGTGACGCTCGCGACGATCGCGGCGCGCCGCTCGCTGAGGTCGCGCAGGTAGGACAGTCGCTCCTCCAGCCTGCGCAGCTGCGTGTCGTCGAGGCCGCCCGTAGTCTCCTTCCGATAGCGCGCGATGAACGGCACGGTCGCGCCGCCGTCGAGGAGCGCGACCGCGGCGGCAACCTGCGCCTCCCCGACACCAAGTTCCTCGGCGATCAGAGCGTTCACGGCTTTCATGGCTTCTCCGACTGGGGTCGCGGCGACGGACAGGTCGCCGACGTGGAGCGCCAAGCCGTCGGAAACAAGGCGATGGTCAGGCGCCCGGTCGCGCCTCCGCCTCCGCCTTCGCGGCCCGGGCGCAGTCCAGGATGCGGTGCCGGGCGACCGGATCCTCGATCGCGAACCACAGGTTCAGCAATTCCTCGGTCATCGAGAGGTCATCGTGCTGGCCGGACTCGAAAAAAACGTCGACCGAACAACCGAGAGTCTCGGCCAGATCGCCGAGGATGCGGCGCGACCGCTCGTTCGGAACCCTGTTCTCGTTCACCATCGCGTCGATCCGCCTCGCAGCGCCTACAGGTGCTGCCGCAAGAATGCCCTCGCTCCCGCCCGCAACGGCCTAGAGCATCGAGATCCAGACAATCCAGTCAAGTCCGGGCGTCGCCGTGGCGATGGGGCGTCAGGCAACCGAGTGCGCATCCCAGTCTCGCGTGCCAGTCTCGCGCGGAGGTCGCAGTCACCGGGGATCGCGGGCTGGCCGCCGGCTTCGCCTGGCACGGATCTCGCACAACCGTCTGTGGATCAGATCGCGAAGGATAGCTGGCACGATACTGAACAACCGACCTTCCGGCGATCCGTCCGCGAGGACGAAAGTCTTCGCGCGGCGCGGCGAGCGAACAGCACGCCTCGACGACCGAAACGCGACGTCATCGGGATGTCACCCGCTCGTGGAATTCTTCCTCTCGCATGTCCCGGAAAGGGAGGCGCCTGTGCAGTTCGAGATCCGAGAGCGCAGCCGGTCGCTCTGGTCCTGGGTTCTCGTCAACGAGACAGACGAGCCCGTCATCGAATCGCGACGCTGCTTCCCGTCCCGAGCCCAGGCCACGGCTGCGGCCCTGGCCTTCTCGCAGCTCGTCGCCCGCGCCGGGCGGAGCTTGGGCGGTGGCCCGCGCCAGGTCGGCTTTCTCTGACGCCGCCGCCGGACGCGCGGAAGTCAGGTCGTCCGGATCCGGTGGCGCACGAGGCTGACGACGCTCGTCGCGGCGATGACGCAGCCCACCCCCATCGCGCCGAGGCAGCTGATGGTGCGTATCGGTTCGCCGCGGGCCAGGACGATGGCCACCGCGAGCGGCAGGAGCAGGAACACGAACAGCAGGGTCATGACCGGATCCGAGTGACGATGTTCGAGTCTAGGATCCGAATGGTTAATCACTTCTCACGGTTCGGTCCTGTCGGCCGACACGATGGCCCTTACGATCGTCGCGGACCGACACTTCTCTGCGAGCGGCACCGAGCGTTCCAGGCGCTCGCGCCGGCTGCGGACGCGCCGCGGGCTGCCGTACCGGGATCAGCGTCCGCTCTCGTCGAGGCGGACGAGCCTGTCCACCAGGGCCCGATCGTGCAGGAGCGCCATCCGCTCCTTCGGCGAGAGCCAAGCCTGGGCCTCCGCGACCGTCTCGGCCTCGCAGATCTTGGCGGTGGCGAGCGTCTGAGCGGGATCGATCGCGCCCCGGGGCCGCCGCTGTCCCACGGGAAGCATGCGGGTGTGGGCGCGCGCGAGTTCGGGATCGCCGTGAAGGGCCGCGAGGGAATCGGCGTCGTCGAACCCGAGCTGCGCGTTGCGGACCGCGAGGGAGGCGGCCCGGACCGCGATCTCCGGCGGCGCGGCCTCTTCCGGCGTGGCGAGGAGCAGGCGGCGCTTCAGCGCTAGGCCGAGCCCGAGCTGGCCGCTGGCCCAGGAGATCGGGATCGCCAGCACCAGGCCGAGGATCGTCGGGCTCATCCAGAGGAACAGCGAGGTCGCGATCGCGAAAGCGGCGACACCCGCCACCAGGCCCAGCAGCGTGTGCCAGCGATGGCGGGCGACGATGTCGCGCAGCGGGATCGAGCCGTCGTCGCGCCGCTGCGGGTTCCAGCCCGTGTCCCGTCCGAGCAGGATTCCCATCACGGAGCCCGACTGGATCACCATCGCCACCGGCGCCACGAGGGCGGACAGCAGGATCTCGACGAGGCTCGACAGGACGAGCCGCCCGGCCCCCCCGCAGGCGCGCCGCACCGGGCCGTCCAGCAGCGCCAGGATCAGGCCGAGAAACTTCGGCGCCAGCAGGACCGCCATGGTGAGGCCGAACAGCTGGAGCGCGCGGACCGGGTCGAAGCGCGGGAAGACTGGCGAGAAGCCGGCGCCGCCGAAATAGTCCGGCCGCTCCGTGGCCGTCTGGAGCACCAGCAGGATACCGACCACTAGCTGCAGCAGCCACAGCGGCGACGCGAGATAGCCGGCGATCCCGGTGGCGAAGTGCTGCCGGGTGGCGGGATGCAGCCCGGCTGCGCCGATCACCCGCGCGTGCTGGAGATTGCCCTGCGCCCAGCGCCGGTCGCGCACGGCCACGTCGATCAGCGAGGGCGGGCTCTCCTCGTAGGAACCCGGCAGGCGGTGGAGCATGTACACCGCCCAGCCCGCGCGGCGGATCAGGGCCGCCTCGACGAAGTCGTGGGACAGGATGTGCCCGCCGAAGGGCGGCTTCCCTCGCAGGTCCGGGAGGCCGCAGGAATCCGCGAAGGCGCGAGTCCGGATGATCGCGTTGTGGCCCCAGTAATTGCCGTCCCGCCCGGACCACGCGGCGAGGCCCGCGGCGATGACCGGGCCGTAGATCCGGGCGGCGAATTGCTGGAGCCGGGCGAACAGGGTGTTGCGGTTGATGATGAGCGGGAGCGTCTGGATGATGCCGGCGTCCGGATCCGCCTCCATGGCGGCCGCGAGCGCCACGACCGCGGATCCGCTCATCAGGCTGTCGGCGTCCAGCACGAGCATGTGGTCGTAGCGGCCGCCCCACCGGGTGACGAAGTCGCCGATGTTGCCGGCCTTGCGGTGATGATTCTTCGGGCGGTGCCGGTAGTAGAGCCGGGCCTCGGGGCCGAGCCGGCCGCGCAGGTCGAGATATGCCCGCTCCTCGGCGATCCAGGCGTCGGGCTGGGTCGAATCCGAGAGGACGAACCAGTCGAAATGAGCGCCGAGGCCGGTCGCCTCGACCGCCTCGCGCATCGCCTCGACGCCCGCGAAGGTGCGGGCCGTTGCCTCGTTGTAGACCGGCATCAGGATCGCGGTCCGCGTGCGCAGCGCCGTCGGGACCGGCCTCGGCCGGGGCCGGCGCAGCAGCGTCCCGAAGCCGAGCACCGCGCTGGTGAAGGCCAGGGCGATCCACGAGAAGGTCAGGCAGAACAGCACGACGAGCACGAGCTGGAGCGCGGTCGGGCTGCCGGAGACCGACACGGTCTCGACCATCTGCCAGCCGCCGAAGGCCGTCAGGGCCAGGGCGCCGCCGAACACCAGGACCCGCTCGGGCCAGGGCGTCCGGACCCGGCGCTCCGGCCGATGCCCGAGGCCCGGATCCCATCGGGCCAGATCCTGGACGGGCATGGACAGGGGCGCTTCGGGCGGGAGGTAGCGGCCGCCGTCGGTCGCGGTGTCGCGGCCGGACACGGAGTCCGTCGCTGGCGGCAAGGTCATGGTCTCGTCCAGTCGCACGGGGTTGGCCGGTCCTCGGCTGTCGGGTTGGAAGTCAGGGCGTCCAGCGGAACAGCCAAGTCTCGCTGGCCCGGGCCTGGCCGCGCCGGAGCGCGAGGCGCAGCTCGCTCGCGCGCTCGCTCCCCGGATCGAGCTCGAACAGGATCCGCAGGGTCCTACGATCGGGGTACCGAAACCGTTCCTGGCGCGTGATCGTCCCGGCCGAGGCGCCGAGGTCGACGTCGAGGTCGCCGGGCTGGAACAGCGCGTCGCCCTCGAAATCGACCGCGAAGAGCCGGCGATTGCCCGCGCTGCCGTGGCCGCAGCGGCTGTCGCGCACGCGGGCGATCTCGGGCGGCAGCGGGTCCGGCCAGCCCTTCGACCAGTGCTGCCGGCACTGGAAGCGCATCTCGGCGCCCTTCGCCAGCTTCGCCTTGGGACGCCAGTAGGCGAAGACGTTCTCGTTCAGCTCGGAATCGCTCGGGATCTCCAGCAGCGTCACCGCGCCCTCGTTCCAGTCGTCGAGGGGTTCCAGCCACAGGGACGGGCGCTGTTCCCAGTGCCGGTGGTCGTCCTGGAAGTCGTCGTAGGCGCGCGCGCGCTGCATGAGGCCGAAGCCCTTGGGCCCGCGATCCACGAAGGCCGAGACCTGCAGCGCCTCCGGGTTGTGCACGGGGCGCCAGATCGGCTCGCCGTAGCCGTTGTGGATCGCCAGGCCCTCGACCGAGAAGGCCGCGGCGCGCAGGTCGTCGACCCGTTTCCGGTCGAGGGCGCCGAACAGGAAGCTGCCCTGCATGCCGCCGAGGCCGATATGGTCGAGCTCGGCCCGGGCGAAGACCGTTCCGTCGATCTGCGCCGTGGAGACGTCGCGTCCCGGCGTCAAGGTGATCTTGAACGCCGCGGTCGCCGATTCCGACTCCGCCAGGGCGTGGACGATCACCGGCTGCCCCGCCTGCGGCGTCTCGACGAACAGCGCCCGGAACAGCGGGAACTCCTCGCCGCGGGAATCGGCCGGCCGCAGGGCGAGCGCCCGGGCGTTGATGCCGAAATCCTGGCCCTCGGCGACGAGGCGGAAGAACGAGGCGCCCTGGAACAGGGCGAAGTCCGACAGCCCGTCGGCGCCGTCGAACCGGGCGCGGAGGCGGAAGCCCGAGAACGCCGTATCGGCGGTCAGGTCGGGCAGCTCCAGGCCCGGGGCCGCGAAGGCGGCCCTCTCGTAGCCGACCGGTTGCACGAGGCCGTTCTGCACGACGTACAGCGACACCGGCGTCTCGAAGATCGAGCCGCGCAGGAGCGGCTCCAGGACGTAGCCGACGTTCCTGTCGGCCCAGGTCGCGCGGCCGTCGGCGGAGCGGATGGCCTCGTAGGCCTCGCGGGAGAGGTTCTTGAGAACGGCCGGCACGTCACCGGTCTTCGGCGCGGTGTAGGGGGCGGCGGCCCGGGCGCGGGCGAGGTCGGTCAGCGTGTTCGCCTCGAACGCCTCCCCGCTGCCCGGCAGGGCCGGGGCCTTCTCCGGGTCGGCCGCCCGCGCGGCCGCCGGGACCAGTCCGGCGGCCACACCGAGCGCGCCGCCCAGGACGGCGCGTCGTGTCGCGGTGGCGGGGAATCCGGGTGCGATCGTCATTCGGGCGGTCGTCTCGCGTCGCGGGGCACGGGGCGGGATGCCCCCTGTATACGGACAGGCCGGCTGAACCCAGGGTTAAGCAACCGCTTGAACCGCAAGGGGCTCCGTTGACTTAACCCGAGCCGGCTCTCTAATTCGGCCGACTGCATCGGAACGGGGGAGGCAGCATGGGATCGTTGCGAGTGACTGGCCACGGCGTGGATCTCGGCGAGAGTCTGCGCGGCCGCGTCGAGGAACGGATGTCGGCGATCCAGGCCAAGTATCTCGACTCGCACATGCACGATTCCTGCAACGGCCACGTCACGCTCCGGCGCGACGGCACCGCCTTCCGGACGGATTGCGTGCTGCACCTTGTCTCCGGCCTGACGATCGAGGCGAACGGTTTCGCCCACGACGCGCGGTCGAGCTTCGAGCAGACCGCCGAACGCCTGGAGACCCGGCTGCGCCGCTACAAGCACAAGCTCAAGCAGCACGCGACAGGCCCGGGCGACGCCGCGGCGGTCGAGGCCGCCTACGCGGTGTTCGCCGCCCCGGAGGAAGAGGAGGAGGACGTCGCCGCCGAGGGCGACGCCCACCCGCCGATCGTCGCCGAGAGCACCAAGACCCTCCAGCGCCGCACCATCGGCGAGGCGGTGACGGCTCTCGACATGACCGGATCCCCAGTGGTTGTGTTCGTCCACGCTGGCACCGGTCGCGTCAACGTCGTATACCGGCGGAGCGACGGAGCGATCGGCTGGGTGGACCCGCCGAGCGCCACCGAGTGACGCTGCGGGTCGGGAGTAACGGAGCCGGAACCGGCCGGTTTTCCCGCTGATTGAACCTAGCGGGGGCGCGGCCGGAAAGGTCGTCGACGCCCCTGCGACGAGGCCCGCTTCCTCGCGAACGGGCGACGGGGCAACGGTCGTTCGATGCCAGTTCTGGAATTCCTCGACCCCGAGTCGGTCGTGCCGGGCCTGCGCGCCCGCGCCAAGAAGCAGGTGCTGCAGGACCTCGCCGCGCAGGCGGCGCGGCGCCTGCCCGCCCTCGGCGAGCGCGCCGTCTTCGACACGCTCCTCCAGCGCGAGCGGCTCGGATCGACCGGCATCGGCGACGGCGTGGCGATCCCGCACGGCAAGCTGCCCGGCCTGGACCGCCTGTTCGGGCTGTTCGCGCGGTTCGACCGGCCGGTGGATTTCGAGGCCCTGGACGGCCAGCCGGTGGACATCGCCTTCCTGCTGCTCGCCCCCGAGGGCGCCGGCGCCGATCACCTGAAGGCCCTGGCGCAGGTCGCCCGCATCCTGCGCGAGCCGGGCATGCTCGCGCATATCCGCGCCGCCCGCGACGCCGGCGCGCTCTACGCCCTCCTGACGCGCTCGACGGCGCCGCAGGCCGCCTGATGATCCCGACCTTCCGTATCGCCGCCGCCCTGACCCTCGCGGCCGGGATCTCCGGCGCCGCCGTCGCCCAGGGCGAGACCACCTGCGCCCGCGACGTTCTGGTGGCGCAGTCGATGCAGCGCCAGGCCCTCGACCAGCTGGAGCAGGCCGACGGCGACGATGCCAAGAACTGCCGCGTCTGGCGGCGTCACGTGGAGACGATGCGGCGCGTGGCGAGCGTCTACGGCCGCTGCCTGTCGGGCTCGGAACGCAGCGAGCGCCTCGCCCAGGTCCAGGGGTCGGACCGCGAGTTCTCGGCGGCGATCAAGGCGCGCTGCAAGGGCCAGTAGGTCGGGCCGTCGATCGGGGGGTGGGCGGCGCGCCGCGCCCTCAATCGACGCCGCGCAGCATGAGAGGCTCGGCCACCATCTTCACCGGCTTGCCGCGCCCGATCAGGATCGCGGCGCGGGAGCGCTCGGGATCGGCCTCGAAGCGCGTGCGGACCCAGCTCACCAGGAACTTCACGTACTCGGACGCCAGGAGGCGCGCGGCCGGCGGGTTCTGCCACCAGCGGTCAGCATCGAAGGCCTCGGTCACGACCGGATGCGGCAGAACGCGGTCGCTGTCCTGCAGGGCGTGGTCGAGTTCGACAAGCGTCCGCGGCATGTGGTAGTTCGAGGTCACCACCGCGACGGTGCTGAAGCGGTGCGCGCGCATCCAGCGGCGCGTCTCGATGGCGTTGCCGATCGTGTTGCGCGCCCGGTAGTCGAGATCCACGCAGCAGGCGATCAGGTTCCGCTGGGTCGGGTTCAACCGGGCGATCTCGTCGCGGCTGGTCCGCTCGTTGACCCCGGTGATGAGCAGGCGCCGGCCGTAGCCGCCGGCGAGCAGGTCGATCGCGTCGCCGATCCGCTGGGCGCCGCCGGTCAGCGCGACGATCCCGTCGGCCCGGTCGGTCGGCATCCGCTCGTGGCGAGCGACAGCGCTGACGAAGATCAGGAATCCGGCGAAGAGGGCCAGCGTCCCGAGGCCGGCACCGAGGCTGCAGGTCCAGAGGGCGATCCGCCGCCGGCCGCGCGGGCGCACGTCGGCGCGGCGCGGGACAGCCCACTCGTGCCAGGCCCAGCCGACAGCGTCGGTCGAGGGCGGATCCGATGCGCGCAGCATACGCGTGGTCATCCTCTGGAGAATCGGCGCCGATTGCGGCGGCTCCGAGGCCGGCGCGATCGACTGTTTCCACACCGCAACGATAAAGTTTCCAGATGGTAAACGCGCCGGGACGACCCCCTATTTCCACGTCTCCGTGACGCAGCGGAGCGTCAAGCCAGGAAGCGCCGCACGGTCACGCGCGAGACGACGCCCGTGACGAGGGACGCGATGACGCCGATCAGGATGACGCTGGCGTAGCCGCGCGGGCCGATATGGAACGCGCCGAACAGCGCCTCGACCTCCTGACCGGCCGGCCCGGAGCGCGCGGCCCGGGCCAGCAGGCCGGCGATCACGAAGGCGACGAGGGCGAGACCCGCCCCGATCGCGCCGCCGCGCAGGCCGAGGCCGAAGAACCGCCGCTGGAAGGCCCGGGCGATGTAGTCGTCGTCGGCGCCGACGAAATGCAGCACCTCCACGACCTCGCGGTTGCTCGCCATGGCACCGCGGGTCGCGAAGGTCACCGCGAGACCGGTGGCGATCAGCACGAGCAGCACGAGCCCGATCCCGATCCCCACGAAGGCGTTGGCGGCCGTCGAGAGCCGCTGCAGCCAGAGGGCGTGGTCGTCGAGGCTGGCCACGCCCGGCAGCGCCTCGACGAGACGCGATCGCAGACGCTTCAGGTCGGCCGCCTGGCCGCTCGAGAGCTTGAGGGCGATGAGGCGCGGCACCGGGAGGTCGGAGAGGTCGAGCCCGGTCCCGAGCCACGGCTCGAGCAGACGCTCGGCCTCGGCCTTGCTGAACGCGCGCGTCTCGGCGATCCCCGGCTCGGCCTTGGCGATGGCGTCGGCGCGGGCGACGTCGGCGTCGACGTCGCGGCCGGGACCGGGCCGGACCTGGATCGTGACCTCGCGCGCCACGTCGCCCTGCCACTGGGCAGCGTTCGTCGCGACCATCTCGGCCGCGCCCGCGCAGAGGCCCGCGAGGAAGGTCAGGATCGCGATGACCGCCGCCAGGGAGCGGCCGGCCGCCGTGTCGGTGGGCACGAGCGGCGCGTTGCGGCGCAGGTTGGCCGGCATCGACGGGTCGGGCGGCACGGCCGATCCACCGGGCTTCGTCCGCGGCATCGCCTGAGTGCTCATTCCTCGATCCGCAGCCGGCCTTCGCCCAGGACCATCCGGCGGGCATCGACGGAGTCCATGATGCCGAAATCGTGGGTCGCGATGATGACCGACGTCCCGAGCTTGTTCAGTTCCAGGAACAGGCGCAGCAGACGCCGCCCGAGGCCCGGGTCGACGTTGCCGGTGGGCTCGTCCGCGAGCAGCAGGTCGGGCCGCGCGATCAGCGCCCGGGCGATGGCGGCGCGCTGCTTCTCACCGCCCGACAGCAGCGGCGGCAGGGCGTGCATGCGCTCGCCCAGCCCGACCCAGCGCAGCAGCTCGACCACCTCGGCCCGGTAGCTCGCCTCGGCACGGCCCTGGACGCGCAGGGGCAGGGCGACGTTCTCGTAGGTGGTCAGGTGGTCGAGGAGCCGGAAATCCTGGAACACCACGCCCATCCGGCGCCGGAGCCCGGTCAGCGCCTTCGCGGAGATGTCGCTCACCTCCTCGCCGAAGATCGAGACGAGCCCGCGGGTCGGGCGCACCGACAGCAGGATGAGGCGCAGCAGCGTGGTCTTCCCGGCGCCGGACGGACCGGTCAGGAACTGGAACGAGCGCGGCGCGATGCGGAAGCTCACGTCGGACAGCACCTCCGGCCCGAGGCCGTAGCGCATGCCGACGTTCTCGAACTGCACCACCGGCCGCTCCGCGCCGGGCAGCAGGCTCTTCATGCTCGCCTGTAGGTTCAAAGCCGTGCCGTATCTCGTCTGTCCCTCCCTCGGGAATCGCCGGAGCGCCGGGCGTTTTCAAGGCCTCGGGAGTTTCACGGCCCCTTAACCCTGTCCGGCGACACTTCTTCAAGCAATTCACTGTCCGGCCCGGTCGCGGCCGATCGATGCGAGTATGGCGCGGATGCTGATCGCCTGCCCGAGCTGCGCGAGCGAATATCGCATCGACGCCAGCAAGGTCGGCATGGAGGGCCGCTCGGTCCGCTGTGCCGCCTGCCGCGAGACGTGGTTCATCTCGCCGGCCGACGTCCTCGCCGGTCACGAGGCGGAGCTGGCCGCGCAGACCGAGACCGATCCCGTCGCGGACGCGGCCTGGGAGGAGGCGACCGCCTCGGTGCGGAGCGCGACCGACGTCCCGACTCCCGGAGACGGGCGGCCTGCCAAGCCCAGGAAGCCCGCCAGGAAAACCGCCAGGAAACCCGCCGGGGCGGCGCGCCGCGCCATCCCGGGCCTGACACCGTCGCTGGCGTTCGGCCTGACGCTCCTGGCGGCGATCCCGCTGGTCTGCCTCGCCCGCACGAGCGTGGTCCGCGCCGTCCCGCAGACCGCCTCCCTGTTCGCCCGCATCGGCCTGCCGGTGAACGTGCGCGGCATCGAGATCCGCGACGTCGTCGCCTTCAACAACCCGCCCGAGGACGACAGCCCTGCGGAGCTCGTCATCGAGGCCGACCTCGTCGGCGTCGCCCGCTCGGACGCGCCCGTGGCGCCGCTGAGCGTCGAGATCCGCGATGCCGGCGGCCGGACGATCAAGACGTTCTCGGTCCCGCCGCCGCGGACGGTCCTTGCCGCGACCGAGACCGCGCGGTTCCGCGCGAGCCTGCCGTCGCCGCCGGCCGCCGGGCGTGCGGTCGTGCTGCGTTTCGCCGACGCGTCCGCGACCGGCCCCGGCCCGCGGGTGGCAGCGGCGGACCGTTGAGGCAGGTCCGCGTCGGCACTGAGCTCAGGTTGTGCATGACGATCGGATCTGCAACCTTCTCGCAGGGGGTCCCGTTGCGGGCGTGAGCGTCGGCCGTCGCGGGCGCCCGAGGCCGTCGTGCTTTGAGCGTTCACCAAACCGTCCCCATCCTCGTCGAGACGACCGACTCGGTCGAGCAGAAGCGCGCCTTCGACTATTGGCGCAGCACGGTTCTCGCGCGCGTCGACGCGACGTTGCTGGCGCCCGACGTCCCGTTCGCGGCCGCCCGCCGCCTCGCGATCACCGGCCACGGCGCGGTCCTGCACACGCTGAGCAACCCGATCGCGGTCGAGCGCACGGCGCAGCACGTGCGCCGGGACGGGCACGACGACATCGCGATCGTGCTCCTCCTCCGAGGCAGCGGCTACGTCGAGCAGGGCAACGCGGGTGCCGTTCTGGATGCGGGGGACATCACCGTCCACGCGATGGATCAGCCCTTCGCGATCGGCAGCCGCGATCCCTACGAGGAGATCCGCCTCCAGGTGCCGCGCGCCGCGTTCCTGCGCCAAGTCGGCACCGTGAACGCCTTCGCCGGTCGCAGGCTCGGCGCGACGCCGCTCAGCAGCCTGTTCGCGACCTATCTCCGCTCGTTCTCCGAGACGATCGGCAGCCTGTCGGAGGCGGAGGCGGGCATCGCTCTGGAGGGCGTGCTGCACCTGCTCCGCGCCCTGGCGGACGGGCAAGCTGAGAAGACCGCCGAAGACCTGTCCGGCGACGCCGTGCGGTCCCTGGCCCTGGCCCACATCGAGCGCCGGCTCCACGATCCCGCCTTCGGGCCGGAATCTCTGCCGGCCGCCCTGCGGATCTCCAGGAGCCGCCTCTACGCGTCCTTCACGGGCGACGAGGGCGTGGCGGCGAAGATCCGCGACGCCCGGCTCGACCGGGCCTACCGGCGGCTCCGCGGTGGCACCCGCATCGGGCCAGTCATGACGAGCTGCGGCTTCACCGACGCGGCGACGTTCAGCCGCGCCTTCCGCCGCCGCTTCGGCGTGGCGCCGCGGGACGTGCTGGAACGCCGATCCTGACGCTCAGACGCGGCTGCCGCGCGGGTCGGCGGCCGTCCGCGCGGGTCCGGCCGCGCCCACGACCCGCCGCGCCCCGGCGGCGAGCCCGAGACCGAGGCGGATCGCGGCTACGCCGACCCGCGCGATCCGGATCTGCGCGGGCAGCTGGCGCGGACCGATCGGGCGATAGGCCAGGCGCGGGCTGGCGCGCTCCGCCTCCGCGATGGCCTGGCCGAGGGGCAGGGACGCGATGCGCCGTGCCTCGTCGGGAGCGATGCCGATCGCCCGGGCCCAGCCGTCGCTCCGCGCGAGCGCCCCGCGGCCGTGCATCTGTCGGAAGCGCCGGCGCCAGAGGTAGCGCCACACCGCGCGCGAGAAAATCTCCATCCGGGCGTCGCAGAGCGCGTCGGGCTCCTCGCAGCGGGAGCGGATCGTGTCGGCGACGCCGCCCGGAGCGCGCCCGGCGAGGCGCGCCGAGATGGTCACGCACACGTCGGTGGCGTGCCGGACCCGCAGCCCGTGCTCCAGCAGCCGCGCGATGAAGGCGCCGTCCTCCCCGAGCGGGATCTCGGGCATGCCGCCGACCGCCAGATAGGCGCGGCGTGTCACCGCGAGGGTCGCGCCGATCGCGGTCCGGTGACAGGGCCAGGGGTCGTTCGGATCGGGATCGATCCGCGCCTCGGCCTCGGTGATCAGGGCGTCGTACGTGTCCTCCAGCCGGCCGCGGGCGGGGAGCGAGGGCGGCAGCAGCGCCGCCTCGGCCGCGTCGAGCTCGACCCGGCCGGCGACCGCGTCGGCCCCGGCCGCGATCGCCGCGCGATTGCGCGCCACCCAGTCGGGCGGGACCCGGCTGTCGGCGTCGGTCGACAGGATGATCCCCGCATTCCCCGCATCACCCAGCCACGCGGCGGCGGCGTCCATGGCCCGGCGACGGGCCCATCCGGCATGGGCGCCGGAGAAGTTCTCGACGAACACCCGGACCGGGATCGACAGCGTCGGAACCAGCGCGGACACGAGCGTCTCCGTGTCGTCCGTGCAGTTGTTCAGGAACAGCACGAGCCCGACGCGCCCCGATCCGGCCCCCTCCTGGGCGTCGATCGCCCGCAGGCAGGCGGCGATACGCTCCTCCTCGTTGCGCACGGGCACGGCCACGATCGCGTCGGGACCGGGGACGTCTGACAAAGGGGGGCTCGGCACCGGTGACATTCTCCGCCGGACCCGTCGCGCGGGCCTCGTGCGGGCTTATGCCGGGGCTTCCCTGAACGGGACCGGACAGGTGGACCGGGCGACGCGCGCCGCGTCAGAGGGTCTTCTCGACGAGCCCCTCGATCCATTCCGGCTGGGTCTCGCCGACCGAGCGGCCGACCTCGGTCGCGCCCTTGTAGGCGATCAGCGTGCTCTGCATCCGCACGTTCAGGCGGCGCAGCAGGTCCTTCTGACTGTCGAAATCGATGTCGAAGATCTGGAGATCCTTGAAACGCGGTTCGGCCGCGAGCTTCCCGAGGATCGGCTTCTGCGTTCGGCAGATCGGGCACCAGGGGGCGCTGACCGCGATCAGCACCGGCTTCCCGTCCCTCTGGGCGGCCTCGAAGGCGGCGTCCGAGAACGGCCGGGTCTCGCCCGCCCGAGCCGGGCGCGGCCTACCGAGCAGGCCCGAGCCGGCGAGGGTGAGACCGACCAGCGCGAGGACGTGACGGCGAGTCTTCATGGCGTGCGATCCTCCCGCCACCCCGTCCGAGCGGAGGGCGCTGCTGTTGGCGGGATGCTACGTGGCGCGGCGGGGCCCGTCGCTGTGACCTGAGCGCCCCGAAGGCCGAAAGCCCGCGCGCCGGATCACATTGTCGAGACGTCGCCCGTCGGCGGCTCGGACGACCGGTCTTCCGCGACGAGCGCGGCGACGTCGTCGGAATTTACCGCGTCGATCGGGCGCCGGATCCGCAGGGCACGCGTGGGCGCGCCCGCCCGCATCACCAGCACGATCGTCTCCATGTCGGGGCAGCCCGGATCGGCGCAGGCGATCTCGTTGACCGCCAGCGCGTCGGCATCCGCGAGGCCGAGGGCCGTCCGCAACTCCTGCTTCAGGCGCGCCGCGATCGCCGCGCGCTCCGCCGAGCGGGCTCGCCACGCCTTGAGGCTCACGAAGGCCATGCGCGATGCTCGTCGTCCTGCGATGGAAGCCCCGATACCGATGATGTAATAATGTTGCGCGGGCTGGGAGCGGTCAAGCGTCGCCCCATGCGCCTGAAACAACCGTCGTGTTCACCGGTCTTGTAGACGCCAACCTCCGAAACCCGACGTCGTTGGTCTTCGGACTCGACAGCGGCTCAGAGGTCCGGTGTGGTGTCATCGGCGCGCGAAGGATGTGAGATCTTGCGACCCTGGCGGGACGGGCCGGATGACCGGCGCAGCTACCATCACGGCAATCTGAAGGAAGCCCTCTTGGAGGCCGCGCGCCGCTTCATCGCCGAGCGCGGGATCGGCGGCTTCACCCTGGTCGATGCCGCGCGCCTGGTCGGCGTGACGCCGGCCGCACTGTACCGCCATTTCCGGGGCCGCGAGGCGCTCCTCGAGGAACTCGCCGGCCGGGGCTTCGCGGAACTCGCCGCCCGTCTGGCGCGGGCCCTGACGTCGCGCGGGACGCCGCTGGAGCGGTTCACCCGGATGGGCGAGACCTATCTCGCCTTCGCCGAGGAGGAGCCGGCCTACTACGCGGCCATCTTCGAGACCCGCGGCGCACCCGCCGCCGGAATCGATTCCGACACAGCCGCAGGCGCGGAGGCCCGGCCGAGCCCCTTCGACCTCCTGGTGGAGGCCCTGCAGGCGACCTTCGCGGACGGGTTCGGGGGCGTGGCGCCGCGCTTCATCGCCCTGGAAGTCTGGGCGCTGGCCCACGGTCTCGCCACCCTCTCGGCCGCCGGCCACCTGCCGCGCGGCCCCGGTTTTCCCGACAAGTACGAGCTGCTGCGGGCCGGCGTCCTCGCGCTGGTGCACGGGGCGGGTCGCGCCGGCGCGCGCGAGGGCGGCCGCGAACGGCCTTGAAAGGCACCCGCCGGACCCGCATGTTAACCGCGTTCACATGAACAGCGGAGCACAGCCGTGACCTCTCAATCCTCCTCTCCCTGGGCGACCGGCAGGCTCTGCCGGTCCGGCCCGTTCCCGCGTCGGTCCCTGGAGATCGGCGCGATCGTGGTCGGCTTCATCTACTGGTGGCCGGTCGGCCTCGCGCTCGTCGCCTGGAAGCTCGCCGGTTACCCGGCCTTCGCCGAGATGCGCGACGCCGCGCGCCGGACGGTCTCCGAGTTCGAGGGCGGGCGTCCGGCGTCCCGCTTCGCCCGCGCCTTCGAGGCTGCGAACCGCCGCGGCGGCAGCGGGAACGCCGCGTTCGACGAGTACCGCCGGGCCGAGCTCGACCGTCTGGAGGCGCAGCGGCGCGCCCTGGAGGAAGAGAGCCGCGCCTTCTCGGAGTTCGTCGAGGAGCTGAAGCGCGCCCGCGATCGCGAGCAGTTCGACGCCTTCATGGCCAAGCGCCGGACCGAGGGCGGCGGTCGCGCGGTCTGAGCCCGCGATACGACAGCGTCCGGGCGCAGCGCCCGGACGCGCCCCGGCTCGACGTCAGGCTGCGCGGACCCGGTCGAGGAATCGCGCCACCTCCGCGTTCAGGTGCTCGGATTGCTCCGAGAGCCGCGACGCTTCGGCCAGGACGCGCGCGGCGGCCTCCCCGGTCTGCTCGGCGGCGCTGGCGACGCTGACGATGTTGCTGGTGACCTCGCCGGTGCCGGCAGCCGCCTGCCCGACGTTGCGGACGATCTCGTGGGTCGCCCCGCCCTGCTGCTCCACCGCCGCCGCGATCGACGTCGCCACGCCGTCGATGTCGCGGATCCGGGCCGTGATCGTCCCGATCGCCGCGACGGCCTGCCCGGTCGAGGCCTGCACCCGCCCGATCTGGCCGGCGATCTCCTCCGTGGCCCGGGCGGTCTGCTCGGCCAGCGCCTTCACCTCGGTGGCCACGACCGCGAAGCCGCGGCCGGCCGCGCCCGCCCGCGCGGCCTCGATCGTGGCGTTGAGCGCCAGCAGGTTGGTCTGGCCCGCGATGGTCGAGATCAGCCCGACCACGTCGCCGATCCGCGCCACGGCCTCGCTCAGGTCCTGCACCAGCGCGCCGGTCTGGTCGGCCTCGGCGACGGCCGCCCGCGCGAGGCTGGCCGAGCCGTCGACCTGCCGGCCGATCTCCTGGACGGACGTGCCGAGCTCCTCGGCCGCCGCCGCCACGGTGCCGACGTTGCTGGCCGCCTCCTCGGCCGCGGCCGCGACGGTGGTCGACTGGCCGGCGGTCCGCGCGGCGGTCTCGGTCATGCCGCGAGCGGTGGCCTGCAGGCCGGCGGCCGCGGTCGAGACCTGCGCGACGATCCCGCCGACGGCGTCGGCGAACCGGTCGGCGATCTGGCGCATGCCGAGGCTGCGCTGCCGCTCCGCATCCTGCCGGGCCGCGTCCGCCTCGCCCTCCAGCTGGCGGGTGCGGATCAGGTTGTCCTTGAACACCTGCACGGCCGCCGCCATGGCACCGATCTCGTCGCGACGATGCCGGAACGGGATCTCGGTCCCCGCTTCACCCCGCGCCAGGCGCGTCATCGCGCCGGTCATCGCGGAGATGGGCCGCGAAACGTAGAACAGGCCGAAGAATGCCGCGGCCAGCGCCGACACCAGCGCGAGGCCGATCCCCGTCACGGCCGCGACCGACGCTGTGTCGATCCGGGTCATCGCCCGGTCGGCGTCCTCCGCCGCCGCCTTCTCGTCGTGGGCCACCAGGCGGGCGAGCGCCGCCCGCGCGGCGTCGTAGAGCGCGACGACGTCCGGTTTGATCAGCAGCATGGTCGCCTGCGTCTGCTGGCCCGCTTCCATCAGGCGCCGTACGTCCCGATCCGCCTGCTCGAACCGGGTCCAGGCCGCGTCGAAGGCGTCGTACTGCGTCCGCTCGTCGACGGTGGTGATCAGCGGCTCGTAGGCACGCCGCGCGTCGCGCAGCTGCGCGTGCGTCCTCGCGAGGGCGGCCTCGTTGGTCGCCCGATGCTCCGGCGTATCCGACAGCAGGATGAGGCGATACTGCTTGATGCGCACTTCGGAGGCCGCCACTTCGATCGCGCCGACCTTCTCGAGGGAGGGTACCCAGTCCTTGGCCAGCGCCGTCGCCACCTCGCCGATCGCGGCCAATTGACGGAGCGACAGGCCGCCTTGCGCGGCCGAGATCAGCGCAAGTCCCGCGAAGAGGATTGCCAGGATCGCTTTCAGTGGAAGGGACAGGCGCATGTATGTGATCGGCCAGATCCGGAGATGGGACTGTCGCATCGCATGGGTCGATGCCGGCGACCGCATTTAGAGACTTCCGTCAGGCGCGCAAGTCGAGTGATCGGAAGCACGATTTTCGTTGTCTCTCGGATATATTTTCCGGAACATAGATCCGATCGCAGATGGAGCCGTCATCGACCTTTCGACGAAGCGCATGGGATCCCTACAGCGTCAGATATTTTGCATATCAAATTTTTTCTTCCCCGAACAAACCGTTCTCAAGAACCGGACAATTGATGCCTTCAACGAGCCCGCATGAACGGCTCGGACCGCGCGCGTCGTCGTCGACCCAGTGGGTCGCGGGAGCGGCCCCGGCGCGCGCGCCGGGCTTCTCGCGGTCCTGCCGGGCCGGCCTCCCGCACGGACGATCGGAACGAGTTGCGCCCCGGGCTCCCCTCCGGCATTGGTCCTCAACCGAGAGGGAGGGGTTGGGCATGTCGACGGGCCGGGTCACCGTGGTCGATCACCCGCTGGTGCAGCACAAGCTCACCTATTTGCGGGACAAGAACCGCTCGACCAAGGGATTCCGGCAGATCCTCAACGAGATCGGGATGCTCCTCGCCTACGAGGTGACCCGGGATCTGCCGCTGGAGCCGGTGACGATCGAGACGCCGCTGCAGCCGATGCAGGGGCAGCAGATCCAGGGCAAGAAGCTCGTCCTGGCGCCGATCCTCCGCGCCGGAGTCGGCTTTCTCGACGGCATGCTGTCGCTGGTCCCGTCGGCCCGCGTCGCGCATGTCGGGCTCTACCGGGACCCCGAGACGCTCGAAGCCGTCGAATATTATTTCAAGGCGCCCTCCGATCTGGCCGACCGGACGGTCCTGGTGCTGGATCCGATGCTGGCGACCGCCAACTCGGCCATCGCGGCCCTCGACCGCCTCAAGGCCCGCGGCGCGTCGGACCTGCGGTTCGTCTGCCTGCTGGCGGCGCCGGAGGGCCTCGCCAAGTTCCAGGCGGCCCATCCCGACGTCCCCGTCTGGACAGCGGCGATCGACAGCCACCTGAACGACCACGGCTACATCGTCCCGGGCCTCGGCGATGCCGGGGACCGGATGTACGGCACCCGCTAGGCGTCGAGCTCAGCGCCGGCCGCGTCGGGCACCGGCACGGCCCTTGCCGACGACCTTGCGGAGCGTGTGCGAGAGCTGGTCCACCGAGTAGGGTTTCTGGATCAGATCGAAGCCGTGGATGCCCTCCTGGGCCAGCACGTGGCTGTATCCGGAGGTGAGGACGACCGGCAGATCGGGCAGGCGCCGCTGCAGCTCGCGGGCGAGGGCGATGCCGCCCATCCCGGGCATCACCACGTCCGAGAAGACGGCGTCGAAGCGGAACGGGATCTTCTCGATCTCGACGAGCGCCTCCTCGGCGTTGGTCGCCCAGACCGTCTTGTGGCCGAGATCCTCCAGGATCTGCGTGGCGAAGCGGCCGACCTCGATATTATCCTCGACCACGAGCACGCACAGGCTGGTACCGTCGAGCCCGTTCTCCTCGCTCGGCGGCGCGGCGGACACGTCCGGCGCGTCCTCTGCCTGCGGCAGGTAGAGGGTGAAGGTCGTGCCGTGACCCGGGCTGCTGGAGACATCGACGTCGCCCCCCGACTGCTTCGCGAAGCCGAAGACCTGCGACAGCCCGAGTCCGGTGCCCTTGCCGATCTCCTTGGTGGTGAAGAACGGCTCGAAGATGCGCGGCAGCACGTCGGCCGGTATGCCGATTCCGGTGTCGGACAGCGACACCGCCGCGAAGGTGCTGCGCGACCCCGCGTGCCCGCGGATCGCCGGCATGGGCCGGTCGCCCGAGAGCGTCAGAGTCAGGATGCCCTCACCGCCCATCGCGTCGCGGGCGTTGACCGCCATGTTGATCAGCGCGGTCTCGAACTGGCTGAGATCGGCGCGGATGTAGCAGGGCGTTTCGGGAAGCGCGGCCACGACACTGATGCGCGCCCCGGTCACCGAATCGAGCATCTCGGCCACGGCCCGCAGCGACGCGCCGACCTCGAACACCTCGGGCTTCAGGGCCTGGCGGCGCGCGAAGGCCAGGAGCTGGCCGGTGAGCTTCGCGGCCCGATCGACCGTGTCGGAGATAGCCTCGACGTAGCGGCGGCGCCGCTCCTCCGGGAGCGCCGGGCGCTTCAGCAGGTCCGTCGAGGATTTGATCACCGTCAGGAGGTTGTTGAAGTCGTGGGCGACGCCGCCGGTCAGCTGCCCCACCGCCTCGAGCTTCTGCGACTGACGCAGCGCCTCCTCCACGCGCTCGCGCTCGGCGCTCTCGGACTGGAGACGGGCATGCGCCTCCGCGAGGGCCAGCATGTTGCGTCTCTGCTCGGTCAGGTCCGTCAAGACCCCGCAGAGGAGCGGCTGATCGCCCTGGCAGGCGAAGCGGCTCAGCGACAGGAAGGTGGCGCTCTCGGAGCCCGCCGTCGCGTGCAGCTCGATCTCCTCGCGCACCGGGCTGTCCATCGCCCGGCGGATCAGACGGCCGAGGTCGACATCCCGGTGCACGAAAGCCTGGAGGGTGCGGCCGGTCAGGCGCTCCTGGGGCTCTTCGAGCATCTCGGCCAGCCGCCGGTTGCAGTAGAGCAGCGTTCCGTCGAGTGCCAACGTGAACGCGCCCTCCTGCATCTGCTCGATCAGCGCCCGGTACGGCAGGTCCGCGTTCTCGAGCGTGTAGACGAGGCGCTCGTGGTTGGGGCCCTCCACGACGACGGCGTCGAAATCGCCCCGGCGAATGGCCGCGAGGGTCTCCTCGCTCTCCTCCAGCCGGGCCTCCAGTTCGCGGATATGGGCGCGATAGGCGTCGAGCCCGGGCTCGTCGCCGGGCAGCAGGGCGTCCACACCCATCAGAGCGGCTCCGCGGCGGACGCGATCGCGAGACCGCGCAGCACGCGGCCCTCGTCGAGGAGATCGCCCGAGAGGCGCCGTTCCGGCCCCGGCGCCACTCTCAGGAGAGTGGGAGCGGCGAGGATACCGTCGCGCTCGGCAAGGTCTGGCTGCTGATAGATGTCGACGATCTCCAAGTCGTAGCGGTTCGGGATGTGGGCCTCGCAGATGCGGCGCAGAGCTTCGACCGCGCGCAGCGAGCGCGGCGCGGTTCCGGCCACGAACAGCCGCAATCGGACGCGCTCCGTGTCCATCGGTGGGGGCGGGGCCGCGTTCAAGGCCGATCGGCCTTGGGACGGATATCCAGGCCGACCAGTACCTTCTCGGTGTTCGAGAGATCGCCGATGATCCGCTTCAGCGGCGACGGCAGCCGACGCACGAGGGTCGGGATCGCGAGGATCTGATCGCCGGCGGCGAGCTGGGGGTTCTTCATGAGGTCGATGACCTCGATGTCGTAGTGGCCGGCCAGATGCTCCTCGCAGAACCGCTTCAGGTTGGTCAGGGCGGCGAGGGACTTGGCCGTCTGTCCGGCAACGTAGAGGCGCAGGTGATAGTGGCCGGAATCGCGGTCCGGGTCCGTCTCGGGTGCTGGGTCGTCCGATGTCGCATCGCTCATTCCGCGGCACTCCGTCGTGCGATCAACGCCTGCTGCTCCGCCTCGCGCGTGGCGCCGCGCGCCGCGTCCTCGGCTCGGAGGCTCTCCTCCTCGTCCACAGCCGCCTCCAGACCGGCCTTGAGCTCCTCGATCTGGCGCTCCAGGGCGGAGCGCCGCCGCGCCATGTCGCGGAGCCGGCGCTCGGTCGCGTCCCGGTGCTGCTGCGCAGCGGCCCGCTCCTGCGCCTCCTGGACCAGGCGCGCGGTGCCGGTGAGGACACCTGATGGACCAATATAGGCATCAACCAACTGGATCCCGTCCGACGACATCAGAAATTCGCGGATCTGGTTGGAGTGGCTCATCCCCCGCGCCTTGATCACGTACAGGGTCCGCGTCCGCTCGCCGTTCGCCTCCATGTTCTGGAGCTTGATCCAGGCATCCATCAGCGAGGACACGCCGAGATCGTCGTCCTCCATCAGGGAGCCGTCGCCGCGGAGGGTGGTGAAGATCGCCGTGATGCCCCGGACCTTGATCAGGTCGATCATGCGCAGGAGCGTCGCCTGCAGCTCGCCCGACGGGCCGCGCAGGGCCGAGATCGGGTCGATCACTACCACGTCCGGCCGGAACTGGTCGAGGTCGCGGTGCATCCGCGCGAGATGCGTCTCCAGCCCGAACAGGCTCGGCCGCGCGGCCTCGAAGCGGAGGCGGCCGCTCGCCACGTGCGCGGCGAGGTCGAGCCCGATCGAGCGCGCGTTGCGGACGATCTGCGCGCCGCTCTCCTCGAACACGAAGGCCATGCAGCGCTCGCCGCGCCGGCAGGCCGCGTCGAGGATCGAGGCGGCCAGCATGCTCTTCCCGGTCCCGGCCTCGCCCGAGATCAGGATCCCGGATCCGCGATGGAAGCCTCGCGGCGCCAGCATCGCGTCGAGCCCCGCGATCCCCGTCGAGACGACGCCGTCGGGCACCGCGTAGTCGAGATCCGCCGAGGTCACCGGCAGCACGCTGATCCCGGCGTGATCGATCAGGAACGGGTACTCGTTGGTGCCGTGGGCGGAGCCGCGATACTTCACGACGCGCAGCCGCCGCGTGGTGATCTGGTCCTCGACGCGGTTGTCGAGCAGCACGACGCAGTCGGAGACGTACTCCTCCAGGCCCTGGCGGGTGAGCGGGCCGTCGCCGCGCTCACCCGTGATGATCGCGGTCAGGCCGCGATCCTTGATCCAGCCGAACAGGCGGCGCAGCTCGGCGCGGAGCAGGGTCGGATCGGTGAAGCCCGCGAACAGGGTCTCGATCGTGTCAAGGACGACGCGCTTGGCCCCGATCGAGTCCACCGCGAAGCCGAGGCGGATGAACAGGCCTTCGAGGTCGTACTCGCCGGTCTCCTCGATCTCGCTCCGCTCCACGCGCACGTGGTCGATGGCGAGCCGGCCCCCCGCGACGAGGCCGTCGAGGTCGTAACCGAGCGACGCGACGTTCGCCGCCAGGTCCTCGGCCCGCTCCTCGAAACTCATGAACACGCCGGGCTCGCCGTAGCGCGTCGCGCCGTTGACCAGGAAGGTCGTGGCGAACAGCGTCTTGCCGCAGCCCGCGGCGCCGCAGATCAGCGTCGGCCGCCCGGCCGGCAGGCCGCCATGGGTCAGATCGTCGAAACCGGTGATGCCCGTCGCGACCTTGGGCAGTGTCGGGGCGGCTTGCGGATCGGGCACGTTGGGCGAAATCCTGGACGGGGTAGGGTTGGTCCGGAAGTGCGGCGGCGCTCGCCCCCAGTGCCGGGCCGGTCGGCCCGCCTCGCAACGCGGAGACGTGGGGCCTGGCTCGGACAGCGCGTCGAAGGGGCGGAACACCGCTGGAATGCGGTATGGCAACGGGTCCGCCCACGCAATATGGGTGCGTGACGCGGCCGGCCGTCATCCCGCCGACCGAGTGCGCAGACCGATGGAGGGGATCCATGCTCGGCTGGGAGGTCGACGTCAACGACGCCTTGACGGCGCCGGCCGTCGCGCGGAACCGCGACGCGATCCTGGCCGTCCTCCGCGAGGTCCTGCCCGCCCGCGGCACCGTCCTGGAGATCGCCAGCGGGTCCGGCGAGCACGCGGTCCACGTCGCCGCGGCCCTGCCGGGCCTGGACTGGCTGCCGAGCGATCCCGAGCCCGCCGCCCGGCGCAGCATTGCCGCGCACGCGCTCCGCGCGGGCCTCGCCAACCTTCGGCCGCCGCTCGCGCTCGACGCCGCGTCCGCCGCCTGGCCCGTCGCGCGGGTCGACGCGCGGATCGACGCGATCGTGTGCATCAACATGATCCACATCGCGCCCTGGGAAGCCACGGAGGGGCTGATGGCCGGCGCCGGCCGCGTCCTGGGCGCGGGAGGTGTCCTGTTCCTGTACGGCCCGTTCCGCGAAGCCGACCGGCCCTTCGCGGCGAGCAACGCAGCCTTCGATGCCTCCCTGCGCGCCCGGAATCCGGCCTGGGGTGTGCGGGACCGCGACGCCGTCGCCGCGGAAGCGGGCCGGCACGGGCTGACCATGGTCCGGCGCGTGACCATGCCGGCCAACAATCTGAGCGTGATCTTCAGACGTTCGGACAGCTGAGCGGCCGTCTGTCACGGTTTTCCGTATCTGCACACTGTATTCAGACCGCCGCGTGATGCACACTCCGTCTCTGGTCCCGATGCGGCGGCAAAAGCCGCACGGGCCGCAGGAGGAAGCCCATGCCGATGGAACGCAGCGTTTCGAGCCGGGCCCTGGCCCTGCTCGCAGTGGCCGGATTGTTGGGATCGACCCAGGCGCGGGCCGCCGATCCGATCCGGATCGGGGTGATCGCCGAGGCGCAGTCCGTGGTCGGAGCCTCGATCCCGCAGGCGGTGCAGCTCGCCGCCGACGAGATCAACGCCAAGGGCGGGATCGACGGACGGCAGATCCAGGTCGTCACCTACGACGACAAGTCCTCCGCCTCCGACGCGGTCCGCGCCTTCCAGCGGGCGGTCAGCGAGGACAAGGTCAACCTCGTCATCGCCAGCTACATCTCGGAGGTGGTGCTGGCGCTGATGCCCTGGGCGGCCCGGCTGAAGACGCCGATGATCACGCCCGGCGCGGCCTCGAACGAGATCAGCCTCGCCGTGCACAAGGACTACGCGCGCAACAAGTACACCTTCCACGGCTACCTGACCTCGGCGGCCCTCGCCCAGTCGATCTGCGATTCCACCAAGGACATGCTGATTGACCTGATGAAGGTGAAGACCGCCGCGATCATGAGCGAGGACGCGGCCTGGACCCGGCCGCTCGACGTCGGCTACGAGAAGTGCCTGCCCGAGATCGGCGTGAAGGTCGTCGACCACATCCGCTTCTCGCCGGACACGGGCGACTTCACGCCGATCTACAACAAGATCGAGGCGGCCAAGCCCGACCTGATCGTCACCGGCATCTCGCATGTCGGCGTGCAGCCGACGGTGCAGTGGCAGAACCAGCAGGTGCCGCTCGCCATGACCGGCATGAATTCGCAGGCGACCTCCTCGACCTTCTGGTCGAACACCAACGGCGCCACGCAGGGCGTGATTTTCCAGAGCATCGCGGTGCCGGGCGCGGCGATCACCGACAAGTCGCTCGCCTTCAGCGCCGCGTTCAAGAAGCGCTTCGGCAGCGACCCGTCCTACGCCGGATACATGGCCTACGATCAGGTCTACTACACCGCCGACGCGGTGAAGCGGGCCGGCACCACGGAAGCCGACAAGCTCGTCGACGCGCTGGAGAAGACCGACTGGGTCGGCACCGTCGGTCGCACGCAGTTCTACGGCAAGGACGACCCGTTCACCCACTCCATCAAGTACGGCCCCGGCTTCGTCACCGGCCTGATGGCGCAGTGGCAGGACGGCAAGCAGGTCGCCGTCTGGCCGAAGAGCCTCGCGCAGGGCGCGATCGTGCTTCCGGCCGCCGTGAAGGCGGCGGCCCGCTAGGCGGACCTACGGACCGGCAGCGGGCGCACGCAGCTTGCCAAGCGCGCCCGTTGCCGCAAGTAGAGCCGGACCGCGCCCCCGTGAGCGCGGCCGAGACGACCTGCGCGCGGAGGACAATCGCTGATGGCCACCACCGACCTGCCCGGAACCATGCGCCAGATCCGCTACGCGGGCTCCGGTGGACCGGAGGTGATCAGCCTGGAGACTGCCCCCGTGCCGAGCCCGGGGCCCGGCCAGGTCCTGATCGCGGTGGTGGCCGCCGGCGTGAACCGGCCCGACGTGGCGCAGCGGTCCGGGGTCTACCCGCCGCCGCCCGGCGCCACCGACATCCCGGGCCTCGAAGTCGCCGGCCGCGTGGTCGCGCTCGGAAGCGGGGTCGACAACCTGTCGGTCGGTGACGAGGTCTGCGCCCTGGTGATCAGCGGAGGCTACGCCGAGTACGCCGTGGCCGAGGCGGCCCACTGCCTGCCGCGCCCGAAGGCCGTCTCGCTGGTCGACGCCGGCGGCCTGCCGGAGACCTTCTTCACGGTCTACTCCAACGTGGTCCAGCGCGGCCGCCTCGCGCGCGGCGAGAGCTTCCTCGTCCATGGCGGGTCGAGCGGCATCGGCGCCACGGCGATCCAGATCGCCAAGCATGTCGGCGCCCGGGTCTTCGCGACGGCGGGCTCCGCCGAGAAGTGCCGGTTCTGCGAGGAGCTCGGGGCGGACGCCGCGATCGACTACAAGCAGGCCGACTTCGCCGAGGAGGTGAAGCGCCTCACCGACGGGCGCGGCGTCGACGTCATCCTCGACATGATCGGCGCGAGCTACCTCGCCCGGAACCTGAAGTCGCTGGCGCCCGACGGGCGGCTCGTGATGATCGCCCTGATGGGCGGCTACAAGGTCGACGGGCTGAACATCACGCCGATCATGCGCAATCGCCTGACCTTCACCGGATCGACCCTGCGCCCGCGCGGCAAGGCCGACAAGGCCGCGATCGCCGACGGCCTGCGCCGGGACATCTGGCCCGAGCTCGACGCCGGGCGGATCCGGTCCGTCACCCACGCCACGTTCCCGCTGGAGCGGGCGCGGGAGGCGCACGAGCTGATGGAATCGAGCGCCCATCTCGGCAAGATCCTGCTGACGACCGGGCGCTAGCCCCGGCCCCGCCCAGGAACCTGCCTCGGCGGCCCCGCGTTGGCCGCCGGTAACGAGATCGTGTCGCACAGCGCCCGTTCCGGCGTGTGGCGTCCCGCCGAGGAAGGTTTTGCACATGGTTGAGAGACTGAACCCGAACGAGAGCCGTCAGGGCGAGCGCGGCAAGCCCGTGCTCTGGGTGCTGGTGGCGAGCCTCGTCCTGCTGGCGATCGCCACCGTGGGCCTGCTCACCTGGAACGGCGCCAACGCGCCGAAGGACTACGCCAGCCAGAGCCAGGACGCCTCGCGCAAGGAGGTGACGGGCTCGGTCAACGGCCAGTCCGGCGGCTCGTCGCCGTCGAACAGCGCCGCCGTTCCGGGCGGCAACCCGTCCTACCCGCAGCCGGCCCAGCCGGGCGCGAACGGCGCGCCGAAGTAGGAGCGATCGAGCCCGGGACGCTCGGGACGGCGTCCGGCCGTCCCGGGCCCCGCGGTCTCAGCGGGTCGGGATCGGCGTGGGACCGCGGTAATCGTAGAAGCCGCGCTTCGCCTTGCGGCCGAGCCAGCCGGCCTCCACGTACTTCACCAGGAGCGGGCAGGGCCGGTACTTGGAATCCGCGAGGCCCTCGTAGAGCACCTGCATGACCGAAAGGCAGGTATCGAGGCCGATGAAGTCCGCGAGCTGCAGCGGCCCCATCGGGTGGTTCGCGCCGAGCTTCATGGCGGTGTCGATCGACTCGACCGATCCGACACCCTCGTAGAGCGTGTAGATCGCCTCGTTGATCATCGGCAGGAGGATCCGGTTGACGATGAAGGCCGGGAAATCCTCCGACATCGTCGACGTCTTGCCGAGCTTCGCGATGAACGCCTTGGCCGACTCGTAGGTCGTGTCCTCGGTGGCGATGCCGCGGATCAGCTCGACGAGCTGCATCACCGGCACCGGGTTCATGAAGTGGATGCCGATGAACTTCTCCGGCCGGTCGGTCGCCGCCGCCAGCCGGGTGATCGAGATCGACGACGTGTTGGTCGCCACCAGGGTCTCCGGCCGCAGCGAACCGCACAGCGTGGTGAAGATCTCGCGCTTCGTCGCCTCGTTCTCGGTCGCCGCCTCGATGACCAGGTCGCACGGGCCGAGGGCGGCGAAATCGCGGGCGGGGACGATCCGCGAGCGGGCCTCGCCGCTGTCGCCCTCGGTGAGCGTGCCCTTCGAGACGAGGCGGGCGAGACTGCCCTCGATGACGGACAACCCGTTCTCGAGCCGGGCGGGATCGCGGTCGTTCAGCAGGACCTCGAAGCCGGCGGTGGCGCAGACCTGCGCGATGCCGCTGCCCATCTGGCCCGCGCCGACGATGCCGACCCGCTTGATCTCCATATGCATGTGCCGACCTGTGCCCCCAAGGCGGATGCCGTAGCGCTGCCGCCCAGCTCTCTGGACGGCGCGGACGCGACGGCACCGCGCGAAGTCTCGCCGCTGCTGCCTTCTAGACCAATCCTCGATCCGGAAGGAACCCGTGAAGCCGCGTTCTGCGACAATGCTCGCGGGTTGCCAGATCCGGTGCCGTTACTGGCCCTTGGCCTTACCGATCTCGGATTGCAGCTCGGGCACGACCTGGAACAGGTCGCCGACCAGTCCATAATCGGCCACCTGGAAGATCGGCGCGTCCTCATCCTTGTTGATGGCGACGATGACCTTCGAGTCCTTCATGCCGGCGAGGTGCTGGATCGCGCCCGAGATCCCCACCGCGACGTAGAGGTCCGGCGCCACGACCTTGCCGGTCTGCCCCACCTGCCAGTCGTTCGGCGCGTAGCCCGCATCCACGGCGGCGCGGGACGCGCCGACGGCGGCGCCGAGCGAGTCGGCCAGCGGCTCGATCAGTTCGTGGAACTTGTCCGAGGAGCCGAGCGAGCGGCCGCCGGACACGATGATCCGCGCCGAGGCCAGCTCGGGCCGGTCGGACTTGGCGATCTCCTCACCCTTGAAGCTCGAGCCGCCCGCCGCGGGTGCGGCCGCGGACACGGCCTCCACCGGCGCAGCGGCACCGCCCTCTTCGGCCGCCTTGAAGGCCGCCGTGCGCACCGTGATCACCTTCTTGCCGGCGGGCGCCTGAACGGTCTGGATGGCGTTCCCGGCGTAGATCGGCCGCTCGAACGTGTCGGGCGAGACGACCTTGATGATGTCGGAGACCTGCGCGACGTCGAGCAGGGCGGCCACGCGCGGCAGCACATTCTTGCCCGTGGTCGAGGCCGAGGCGATGATCGTGTCGTAGGGCTCGGCGACGGCGGCGATGAGCGCCGAGACCGGCTCGGCGAGGTCGTGGTCGTAGACGCCGTCCTCGGCGTTCAGGACCTTCTCGACGCCGTCGAGCCTGCCCGCGGCCTCGGCCACGGCCTTCGATCCTGTGCCCAGCACGAGGGCGTGGATCGGTGCGCCGATCTCCTTGGCGGCGGCGAGTGCCTTCAGGGTGCCGTCCTTGATCTGGCCGTTGCCGTGCTCGACGAAGAGGAGTGTCGTCATGGTCTGGGGTGCCCTCGAGGGTGGTGGCGCGGGGCTCGACCGTCGTCCGGGAGCCCCGCCTCGGATCAGATGACGCCGGCTTCGACCTTGAGCTTCTGGACGAGCTCGGCCGCGGAGGCGACCTTCACGCCGGCCGATCGGCCCGGCGGTTCGGCAGTCTTCAGCACCGTGAGCCGCGGGGTCACGTCGACACCCAGCGCATCGGGTGCCAGCTCCTCCAGGGGCTTCTTCTTGGCCTTCATGATGTTGGGCAGCGACGCGTAGCGCGGCTCGTTGAGGCGCAGGTCCGTCGTCACGATGGCCGGCAGCTTGAGGCTCACCGTCTGCAGGCCGCCGTCGACCTCGCGGGTGACGTCGAGGCTGCCCTCGCCGGGCTCGATCTTGTACGCGAAGGTGCCCTGAGGCCAGCCGAGCAGGGCGGCGAGCATCTGGCCGGTCTGGTTCGAGTCGTCGTCGATCGCCTGCTTGCCGAGGATGACGAGCTCCGGGCTCTCCTTCTCGACGACGGCCTTCAGGAGCTTCGCGACGGCCAGCGGCTCGCAGTTGACGTCGGTCTTCACCAGGATCGCGCGGTCGGCGCCCATGGCGAGCGCCGTGCGCAGCGTCTCCTGCGCCTGCTGCGGGCCGATCGACACGGCCACGATCTCGGTGACCTTGCCCTTCTCCTTCAGGCGGATCGCCTCCTCGACGGCGATCTCGTCGAAGGGGTTCATGGACATCTTGACGTTGGCGAGCTCGACGCCGGAGCCGTCGGCCTTCACGCGAATCTTGACGTTGTAGTCCACCACCCGCTTGACGGGCACCAGCACCTTCATGGCGGTCACGATCCTTCCCCGGAGGATTCTTGTCGTCGTGCAGGCCACTCCCACGGGCGCCCGAGGCGCAGCGTGGCGGGGGGCACGCAAGGCGCCGGACCGTAACGGCCACATTTCCGCCTTGTCAACGCGGCGCCGTGGCGGCTCCGCGAAAACCGCGATGCCGGCTCAGCGATTGGCGCCGGGCACCCAGAGCACGTCGTCGGCCCCGTCGGCGTTCGCCGCCCGGCTCGCCACGAACAGGAAGTCCGACAGGCGGTTGAGGTAGCGCAGCGCCTCCGGCGAGACCGTCTCGTCCTCCCGCGCCGCGAGACTCACCGCGAGCCGCTCGGCGCGCCGGCAGACGGTCCGGGCGAGGTGCAGGGCCGCGGCAGCCGGCGAGCCGCCGGGCAGGACGAAGGATTTCAGCGGCGGGATCGCGGCGTTCAACGCGTCGATGTCGCGCTCCAACCGGTCGACCTGGCTCGCCACGATGCGCAGCGGCTCGTAGGGGAGGGGTTCCGCGGTCGGCGGCGTCGCGAGGTCGGCGCCGAGGTCGAACAGGTCGTTCTGGATGGCCCCGAGCATCTGATCGAGCGGCCCCTGCGTGTGCAGGCGCGCCATGCCGATGCAGGCGTTGGTCTCGTCGACGGTGCCGTAGGTCTCGACCCGCAGGTCCGCCTTCGAGCGCCGCTGCCCGTCCGCCAGCGCGGTCGTCCCCTTGTCGCCGGTCCTCGTGTAGATGCGGTTGAGCTTGACCACGGGGTGGTGTGCCTCAGAACGTGTAGCCGACCTTGCCGCCGAAATTGGTCAGACCGCGGTTGTTAGCGCAGAGCCCGGCATTCGACATGTGCTCGATCGTGGCCATGATGCTCCAGTGCTCCGTCAGGCGGAAGCCCAGGGCGGCCGCCTCGCGGAACATCGGCGAGCAGCCGAGGGTGTTGAAGCCGTAGGGCGTCTCGGCCTTCGGGCCGGTCCAGCCGTTATGGGCCACGCCGCCGAAGAAACCGTCGAGGAAGACGCGGCGGTTGAAGGTCTCGGGGAAGACCTCGAGGGTCCAGGTGGCGCCGAGATAGGCGTAGCTGGTCCGGCCGCCGGTGTTGTAGCTGCCGCCGACGGTCGGGCGCGGCACGAAGGCCTGCCAGAACGGATCGTCGCTGATCCGCGGTTTGGCGAACAGGATCTCGCCGTTGACGTTCGCCTTGCTGAAGCCGGGGAGCTTGCCCTCGGCGCTTCCGGGATCCTGGACCGAGCCGCCGATCCGGATCTCCGACACGATGCTGAGCGGCTGGACCGGGGCCGCGTAGGCGGCGGGCGGCGGCGGCGCGAGATCCGCGGCCGCGGCCGGCAGGATCGCCCCCCCGGTCAGAAGGCCGAACAGACAGAGGCGGGAAGGGGCAGTCATGCGGGCTCGGCCGGTTAGGCGCAGCGATTTGCTTCTACCGAGCGTAGCAGAGCCCCGCCGGGCGCGGCGGGCAATTCATCCTTCACCCAATCGAAAGGTGTTCGGGTGCGGCGGCGCGGTCACACCCCTGGGCGTCCTCAGGCCGAGCGCCACCAGACCACGCCCATGATGATCACGATCGCCACGAACTGCAGGAGCACCCGCAGGCGCATCAGCTTCTGCGAGAGGTTGACGCTGCCGCCGCGCATCATGTTGGCGAGGCCCAGCACCAGGACCGCGGCGACGGCGAGGCAGGCGATCAGGACGAGGGTGTTGGACGACATGCGGTCGGGGATCCGGCTGGGGCGCGCGCCGCGATGCGGCATCGCGCGTCGTTAGAGGTGTCGGGCGCTCAGTTGCGGCGGAGCAGGCGCTCGAAATAGTCGAGTTCCTCGCGGGGGCGGCTCGGGTCTCCGAGCTTGCGCCGCAGCTCCTCCATGATGCGCCGGGCGCGCTGGACCGCGGACTCGTCGGCCGTGGGAACGCGGACGCGCCCGTCGCTCATGTCGCGGCCGCGGGTCGGGCGCCCGAGGGGATCGTCGTCGCGCGCCCCGGCCTGCCCCTGCTGGCCAGGCTGCTGGCCGCCCTCCTGCTGACCCTCGCCCTGGCCCTCGGCCATCTCCTGCATCTGCTGGGCCATGCCGTCGGCGCCGCGCTTGAGGCCGTCGAGGGCGCGGCCCTGCGCGTCGACGGCCCCGTCCGAATCGCCGTCCTTCAGGTTGTTCTCGGCCTCGCGCATGGCGTCCTCGGCGTCGGAGAGACCCTGCTCGCCGCGCATGCCGTTCTCCTTCATGCGCTTCTGAAGGTCCTCCAGCCGCTGCCGGAGCGCCTGCTGGCGCTCGCCGACGCCGCCCTGCTGGCCCTCGCCCTGCTGCCCCTGGCCTTGCTGACCCTGCTGGCCCTGCCCCTGCTGACCCTTCTGACCCTGCTGGCGCTGGCCCTGCTGACCCTGGCCCTGCTGCCCGCGCTGCCCCTGCTGCGGCTGACCGCGGTTCTGCGGGCGCTGGCCGCCGCGCTGCTCCTCGCCGTCCTTGAAGGTCTCGTCGCGCAGGCCCTGCTGCTCGCGCGACATGGCGTCGAGGTCGCGCATCTGCTTCTGCATCTCGCGGGACGCCTGGTCGGAGCGGCCGCCGCGCTCGGCGGTCTGGAGATTCTCCAGGATGTTGCGCAACTGCTCCATCAGGCGCTGCGCCTCGGCGGTGTCGCCGCGCTTCATAGCCTCCGCCATGTCCTGGATCATCTTGTCGAGATCCTCCGGGGTGACGGTCTTGGTCTGCCCGTTGGTCTGGCCGCGCTCGCTCTGCTCGCGGGGCTCGCGGCCCTGCTTCTGCGCCATCTCGGACAGGAACTTGTCCAGCGCCTGCTTCAGGTCCTGCGTCAGGCGCTTGATCTCGTCGTCGGGCGCGTTGCGCTCGATCGCCTCCTTCAGCCGGTCCTGCGCCTGGCGGAGCTGCTTCTCGGCGTCCGAGAGGTCGCCGTCCTCGATCTTGAGAGCCATCTCCCACAGGAGGTCGGCCACCGCGACGAGGTCCGAATCCGTCCGCGCGCGGCGCAGGCGTTCGGTCGCGGTCCGCAGGCCGAGGAAGATCGCGGGCTGCGGCGTGAACGTGTCGGGCGCGACCAGCAGCGCGTCCAGGGCCCCCTGGACCCAGCGGCGATCCGTATCGGGCGCCGTGACGAGCCGGCGGCGCTGCTCGGCGAGCGCCCGCGCCAGCGGCTCCCGGAACGGCCGCGCCGGCAGGACGATCTCGGTGTCGGGCGTGCGCCCTTCCTGGCCCGCCTCGTCCTTGACGACGATGTGGTAGCGGACCTTCGCGCCGGACCAGGGGCTGTCCGTGAGGTCCACGAGGGTCTTGGTGTCGGTATCGCCGCTCGCGTCGCCGGGGAGCGCGAGGTTGATCTGCGGTACCGGGACCAGCGTCCGGGCGGATTTCAGCGGTTCGATCACCGCCTCGGCCGCGCTGATCCCGTAATCGTCCTTCGCCCGGTAGGTCAGGTTGAAGGTGCCGCGGCCGTTCACCTCGGGACCGCCCACGGCGGTCACTTCCGGCGGCCGGTCGGGGATCGCGTCGACGGTCAGGCGCTGCTTGCCCGCGGGGGTCACGATCGTCAGCGCGGCGCCGCCGACGATGCGGTAGCGCTCCTCGCGCAGGTCGGGGCGCGCCTCCTGGCCCGGGACCGGCACCAGGCCGGCATTGGGCGTGAGGGTCGTCTCGGACGCGGCCTTGCCCTGGCCGGCGATCCGCACGATCAGCTGGGCGTTCACCGGCGCGCGCAGGTGCTGGTCGCTCCCGTCCATCGCGATCAGCAGCGGCGGAAGCCGCGTGTAGAGCGGCGGGTCGATCCAGCCGTCCACGCGGAAATTCGGGCCGGGTGCCGCCGGCTCCTGCCAGTCGAAGGCGGCGCCGATCCGCTGGCGCCACTCCGGTCCGGCCACGAACAGGCTGGCCACCGCCGCGACCATCAGGCCGGCGCGCAGCGCGAAGGGGTCGTGGCGAGTCATGCCCGGCCGCGGCAGGCCGACCCGCAGGGCCGAGATCGCCTGCGCGGCGCGGCGCTGGTGGAGGTCCCACAGCAGCCGGCTCCCCGGATCGGCGGCGCCCACGGCGAGGCTGTCCTGGGCCGCCGAGGCCGGCCCGTGCCGCAGCCTCGGATCGCGGGACGCCGCGTCCCGGTCGAGCCGCGCCAGGGCCACGCGCCGGTCCGGCCGGGCGATGTGGATCAGCGGCAGGAGCGCGGCGACCAGCAGGATGGCGAGGGCACCGAGGCCGATCTGGCGCCAGAGCGGCGTGAGGTCGAGCCACACGCCTGCCCAGGAGACGACCAGGAAGAGCAGACCGACGCCGATGCCGCGCCAGAGCACCGGCCACGCCTGCTCCCACAGGGAGGCCGCCCGCGCCTGCGCGACCAGCCGGTCGAGCCGCGTTGACGCCGCGTCGGCGCTGGTCTTGCTCTCGGTGCCGTTCCTGCCGATCACGCCGACCGTTCCGCCTCACGCCGAAGGAGTGGCCCACGGAGCCGCGCCCGGCGGGCCCCGTCACACGTGCCTAGCATGGTGGGCCGCGCAGGTCGGCGGGTCAAATCGGCGCGACGCCGAGCCGACCGGGGCGCGGTCAGTTGTGCGCCTGGATGAAGTTCCGCACCTGCGGGTAGATCTGCGACTCCCAGCGCCGGCCGGCGAAGACGCCGTAATGGCCGACGCCGGCCTGGAGGTGATGGGTCCGCATGTACGGAGCGAGGTCCGAGCACAGGTCGTGGGCCGCCATGGTCTGGCCGACGGCGCAGATGTCGTCCCGCTCGCCCTCGACCGTCATCAGCGCCGTGCGGCGGATCGCGCGCAGGTCGATCGGCTCGCCCCGATACGACACCGCGTTCCGGGCCAGGGCGTGGTCCTGGAACACGGTCTTGACCGTCTCCAGGTAGAAATCGGCCGCGAGGTCAAGCACGGCGAAGTACTCGTCGTAGAAGGTCTCGATCGCCTCGGCCTTGTCGTGCTCGCCGTTGGCCATGTGCCAGAACAGGTCGGCGTGGCCCTGGATGTGGCGCTTGGCGTTCATCGCCATGAAGGCCGAGACCTGCACGAAGCCCGGGTAGACCTTGCGGCCGGCGCCCTTGTGGCGCGCCGGCACCGTCGCGATCAGGTTCTTCTCGAACCACTCGATCGGCTTCGAGGTCGCGAGCTCGTTCACGCCGGTCGGATTGATCCGGCAATCGACCGGACCGGCCATCAGGGTCATGCTGCGCGGGGCGGCGGGATCCTTCGCCTGCGCCATCGCGGCCGCGGCCACGAGGGCCTGCACGGCGGGCTGGCAGACCGCCACCATGTGGGCGCCTTCGCCCATCGTCCGCAGGAACTGGATGAGGTGGCTGACGTAGTCGTCGAAGCCGAACGTCCCGTCGGAGAGCGGCACGTCCCGGGCGTTGTGCCAGTCGGTGATGTAGACGTCGTGGTCGGGCAGCATGGTACGCACGGTGGCGCGGAGCAGCGTGGCGAAGTGGCCCGACATCGGCGCCACCATCAGCACCTTGGGCTGCTCGGTGTGGATGTCCTTCTTGAAGTGGAGCAGCGTCGCGAAGGGCGTGACCTCGACCGCCTCCTCGGAGACCGGGACGCTCCGGTTGCCGACATTCACCGACTCGATGCCGTAGGGCGGCCGCGCGAAGGTCAGGCCGGCGCGCATCATCATCCGGGCGCCGGCGGACATCCATGTCGCCGGCTCGCCCCACCCGATCCACGGCGACCAGATGTCGTTCAGCAGCCGGCCCCACGCCCGGGTCTGAGCGGCGATGTCGGTCTGCAGGTCGAACGCGTCGTACAGCATCGGGCAGGCACTCGCTTGAGCCCTGCCCGGCACGCGGGCCATCGGGGCGGCAACGTTGGCGGATGCCGAAGTGAGGGTTGCATCAGCGTGGCCGTGAAGGATGGGTCCCGTTCCCGGGGGCGGCAACTGTCCGATAGGTGGATGCGAACAAGAATTCTCGTGACGTGACTTTGATGCACCAGACGATCCGCCGGCCACGCTGGTCTGCGCCGAATCGCCCGGCGCGCACCCGGCCTCACGAGGCGCGGCGGATCACGGGACGCGTTTCGGCCTCGCTCCGGCGATGCTCGCAGGCGACCTTGAGGTACCGGTCGCTGCCCCCCGGCAACCCGGCCTGGGCGGCCATCGTCTGAGCGTGCATGAGGCATTCCATCGGCGTGTGCGCCGGCGCGATGATGACGTCGAGGGCAGTGTCGCGGGAGCAGTCCTGAGCCAGCAGCGTGCCGGCACAGACGAGGGCAACGGAGAGCAATTCCGACATGACGGACCTCGGCTTCGAGTGATCGAAAGGTCCGCGGGGTGCTCCGGCGTGCGAGCCACCGCGTTGTCGTTGCCTGTGCGCTTCCTCCGGTCTCTTGAACTCTCAAAGCACGTCACGTGCCAGCTTGGCCCGGGCCGGCGCGCCGCTCGGCACGGGCGCGGTGCGGGCCACGCTCAGTCGCGGGCGGCGAGCCAGTGCGTCTCCGGTTCGTCCGCCGGAAGGAGTGCCGCGACGGCGTCGAGATCGACGACGTACTGTTCGGTGAGCCGCTGCCAGATCTCGACCGGCGAGGCGACCTGCGGCCGTAGCCCGTCGAGGGCGCGGGCGAGCAGGGCGGCGTTGACGAGCTTCGGGCGCTGCACGAGCGGATCAGCGTTCAGCATCGATGACGATCCCATTCGAAGGGCGCCATCCTCGGTCGATCGTGGTTAACGGCGGGTTACGATGACCGTCGAGGACTTGAGCAGGTCTTTCGCGTAGCCCGCACCCGGCCTGTGATTTCGGTCCCGCTGCGAGCCGGCCGCTCTGGAACGTCCTCGAAGCTGCCGAATGCTGGTGTCGGGCGCCGCGGTCGGTGCGGGACCGCGCGCTCGAGACGCCGCGGATTCGCGCCGGCGGCCCGTCCCGCCCGAGTTCACAAGGCGGCACCCTTCGCTTATCAGGCAGGCGCATCGAGCCTGTCCCGGCCGACGAGGTGCCGCCGCGCAGGGCGCGCGGCTCCGGTCGCGCGGCTCCGGTCGAGTGTGCGAACGGGACACCATGGACGCCAAACCTGAAGCGATAGGCGCGACGCAGGGTCCGACAGCGCGGCTCGTGCTCGCCTCCGCGTCGCCCCGCCGCTTGGCGCTGCTCCAGCAGATCGGCATCGAGCCGGCGGCTCTCCTGCCGGCCGAGATCGACGAGACGCCGCGCAAGGCCGAACCGCCGCGCGAGCTGGCGCGCCGCCTCGCGCGGACGAAGCTCGCCACCGCCGAGGCGGCGCTGCACCTGGAGGACACCGCGACCCCCACCTGGCTCCTGTCGGCCGACACGGTGGTCGCGGTGGGGCGGCGCGTGCTGCCGAAGGCCGAGATCCCCGACGAGGCCGCGGATTGCCTGCGCCTGCTCTCGGGGCGGCAGCACCGGGTCTACACGGCGGTCTGCGTGCTCTCGCCCCGCGGGCGCCGCGAGCGGATCGTCGAGAGCCGCGTCCGGTTCAAGCGGCTCTCGGGCCGCGACATCCAGGGCTACGTGGCCTCGGGCGAGTGGCGCGGCAAAGCCGGTGGCTACGCGATCCAGGGGCTGGCCGGGGCCTTCGTGGTGAAACTGGTCGGCTCGTACAGCGGCGTCGTCGGCCTGCCGCTCTACGAGACTCTGAGCCTTCTCGACGGGGAGGGGTATCCGATCCGGGCCGGGTGGGGCGCACTCGCATGATCCGCGAACGCCGGACGCCGCCGTGTCCGATCTGCCGGCAACCGTCCACGCCGGAATTCCGGCCGTTCTGCTGCCAGCGCTGCGCCGACGTCGATCTCGGGCGCTGGCTCAACGAGCGCTACGCGATCCCCGAGGAACTGGATCCCGACGCGCCGCCGCCCCCGCCGGATCCGGAGCGCTGAAATTTTCGGCCTTCCGGTCACGTCGGCGTCACGCGAGGCTGGACACGCCGCGAAGCACTCACTATACCCCGCGACGTCCGAGGCCGACACCGGCGCGGACGACGCCCAGGTAGCTCAGTTGGTAGAGCATGCGACTGAAAATCGCAGTGTCGGCGGTTCGACTCCGTCCCTGGGCACCATCTTCTCGCTGAGCGCCGGATCCGCGGATCTTCGAGCCGGCGACTGAGACCCACCCAATATCGACGATCCATGGCCTTCCTCAGCGCGTCTCCGCGTCGCGCAGGTGCAGGTAGGTCGGATCGAATTCCGCCGCTTCCCGCAGCCCGGCCCAGTCGTGGACCGTGAGGCGGCGACCCTGCAGCGTGATCAGGCCGGCGGACTTGAGTTCGCGAATCGTCCGGTTGACGTGGATCGACGTGATCCCGAGGGCGTCGGCGAGTTCGGGCTGCGTCATCGGCAGGTCGCAGGTCCGATCCGGTGCCAGCCCGACGGCGCCGAGGCGGGTCACCAGCTCACAGAACAGGTGAGCCATCCGGGCATACGCTTCCCGGCGGCCGGTGTTGAGCATCCACTCCCGGACCAGGGCGGCGTCGATCAGCGTCGCGCGCCAGAACACCTCGCTGAGGCGCGGGTGCGCCCGCAGCATCGCCCGGACCGCGTCGTGCTGGACGAAGCCGAGGCGGCAGGGGCTCACCGTCGCGATGTTGATGTCGAGCACCTCCAGGAACAGGCTCTGGAAATCCGGCACGTCCCCGGGGACGTGGTAGCTCATCACCTGCCGCTTGCCCGCGCGCGTCGACTTGTAGGTGCAGGCGATGCCGCTGAGCATCGCGAAACTCCGGGACGGGCGGTCGCCTTCCCGGATGATGTCCTGGTTGGCCTCGAACGGGGCGACCTGCATCGGGAGCGCCACGAGCGCGGCGCGCTCCGCCTCGGTCAGCCGGAACAGGGCCACGGTCTCGATCCGGCGCAGGAACGGGTCTCTGCCCAACGGTTGGGGTGTCTCGATCATCGCGCCTCGGCCGTCCGGCAGGAGCGTTCGGCGCCGCGCGGCCGGTCGTCCACCGTCGTTGATCCCCGCCCAAGTGTAGGGTTCCGGCCAGGTCCGACCAGGGCGGATCCGGACGCCGCGCGCCCTTCCGCAGGCCGGGACTGGAATTTCCCGGCCCGTCCGCGCACAGAAGTTCGGCGGCGCGGTCGCCGTTCAGCCTGACGGAAAGCCCGATGAACACGGCAGATCTCGCCCCGCACGCGCATCAGGTCCTGCGCGACGCGACCCTGCCCGAGCTGCCCTGCCACTACCGCGGCAAGGTCCGGGACAATTACGACCTCCCCGACGGCCGGCGGATCCTGATCACCTCGGACCGGATCAGCGCCTTCGACCGGGCGCTCGCGGCGATCCCGTTCAAGGGCCAGGTCCTCACCCAGACCGCCCGCTACTGGTTCGAGAAGACCGCCGACCTCTGCCCCAACCACGTCATCGCCTATCCCGATCCCAACGTGGTGGTCGGCCGGCGCCTGGAGATCCTGCCCGTGGAGGTGGTGGTGCGCGGCTACCTCGCGGGCACCACGTCGACCTCGATCCTGACGCGCTACCGTGCGGGCGAGCGGAACATGTACGGCCACCACTTCCCCGACGGGATGCGGCCGAACCAGCGCCTGCCGGAGGCGATCATCACGCCGACCACCAAGGCGTTCGACGGCGGCCACGACGAGCCGCTCACCGAGGCGGAGATCCTCGAGCGCGGTCTGCTAACGCGGGCGCAGTGGCGGACCGTGTCGGAGGCGGCCCTGGCACTGTTCGCGCGCGGGGCCGCTCTGGCGGCGGAGCGCGGCCTCATCCTGGCCGACACGAAGTACGAGTTCGGCACCGATCCCGAGGGCCGGATCGTCCTCGCCGACGAGATTCACACGCCGGACAGCAGCCGGTACTGGTTCGCGCAGAGCTATCCCGAGCGCTTCGCCGCGGGTTCGGCCCCGGAGAGCTTCGACAAGGACTTCGTGCGCAACTGGGTCGTGGCCCGCTGCGACCCCTACGAGGACCCGATCCCGGAGATCCCCGCCGAGGTCGTGCTCGAGACCGCCGCGGTCTACATCCGCGCCTACGAGACGATCACCGGCGCGCGGTTCGTCCTGCCCGACCCGGCGGAGGAGCCCCTGGAGCGGATCCGGCGCAACATCGCCGCCTATCTCGCGGCCTAGGCATCGTCACGGCGGAGAGGTGCGGCGCCCGGCGCCGCACCCGGTCGAGCGGATCACGCCGCCGCGGCGATCGGCGCCGGCGACGGCGCCGGCGCGTCCATGGCGCGCAGGTAGACGTCGAGGAGCGTCTCCTGCTCGTCGCGCTCGTCCTTGTCCTGCTTGCGGATCTTCAGGATCTCCTTGAGCACCTTGACGTCGAGACCCTCGCCCTTGGCCTCGGCGAAGACCTCCTTCTTGGCCTCCATCAGGTCCTTGATCTCCTCCTCCAGCCGTTCCACGCGCTCGATGATCGAGCGGATGCGGTCGCCCGCGACGCCCACGGTGTCGGTCATGTCGGTCATGCAGTCCCTCGTCGGATGACGGCGGCACCCTCGCCGCGACACGGTAAGCGGCGGGTTAAGGCCGGGCCGGCGCCCCGACTTGGCCCTGGACTTGCCCCTGGACCCGGCCCCGGATCCAGCCGACGATCGCGTCCGCCACGGCATCGCTGTTCGATTCCAGCATCATCATGTGGCCGTTGCCGCGGATGCCGTGCTCGGCGAGCGCCAGCCGATCCGGCTTCGCGCCCGCCTGGGCCAGGAAGGCCGCCGTGCAATCGTCCATGGTGGCCCGGAACGAGGCCTCGGCGGTCACGATCACCGCCGGCACCCGGGCGAGGTTCGGCAAGCGGCGCGCGGGCTCGGCCTGGAGCCAGCAGCGGATCCTGTCGGGCGCGGCGGCTGTCTCGGCCCGCACGACCGTCAGGTCGGCCGGGCCGCTCACCGGCGGCTCGAAGTGCAGCGGCACCCGGGTGATGCCGTAGGGCCGCGCCCGGGCCTCGCCGACGCGCTCGTACCAGTCGACGCCGCCCTTGAAGCGGATATCGTAGAAGGTCGGCCCGTTCGGCTCGACGGCGACGTGCGCCTTCACGAGGTCGGGCCGCTGGTCGGAGACCGCCCAGCCGAAGACGCCCGCCTGCGAGTGCGTCAGGAGGATCGCGGGGCCGATGTTCTCCAGGAGGGCGATCAGCGCGGGGTCGACCAGCTCCTCGCTCCTCAGGGCGCTCGCGATGTAGGGCACCTGTGAGAGGTAGAACTGGTCGAAGGCGGCGTTGCCGCGGATCCCCGGTCCGCCCGGCCACTGCGTGTGGAGCTTCGCCTGCGGGTAGAGCGCGGAGCGCTCCTGCCCGCTGAACACCGTCTCCAGATCCTCGACGGGCAGGCGGGCGTAGGGACCGTAGGTGTCCGGGTCGCCGCCCGAGCGGCCGCGACCGACCTGGTCGACGACGTAGACCGCGAAGCCCTGCGCGGCGAAGCGGTCGGCCCAGCCCGGGCGCCCGTCGGGCGTGCCGAGGAAGTTGGTCCCGGTCTGCGCGGTGCCGTGCACCAGGACGATCGGGTAGGGCTGCGTCACCCGCTCCGGAACGCGGTACTCGACGAACATCTGGCCGGACGCTGTCGTCTTGCCGGCGGCGGTGGCGTAACGACCGCCGACGAAGAGGTAGCCCGCGGGCTGCGTCGGCCTGAACGGCGCGTCGGCGGGAGCCGGTTCGGCCGCCCCGGACGGCGATGCGGTCGCGAGACAGAGCAGGGCCAGCACCCTGGCGGCGTTCCTGAACATGGCGTCCTCCCGCGGGCGTCTGGCGCGCCCGGCGGGGGTCATATCAGCGTGAAAGTCCCGCCCGGTCCAGCCGGGCGGGTCGATCAGGCGTGGGCGAGGCGCGGCTTCTTCCCCAGCGCCTCCTCGACGGTGCCGGCGCCGTCGAGATAGCCGTGGACCTTGGGGTTCGGCATGATCAGCGAGGCCACGAAGGCGATCGCCATCAGGACGGTCACGTACCAGAAGAACGTGCTCTCCATGCCGTTGTCCTTGAACCACAGGGCGACGAACTCGGCGGTGCCGCCGAAGGTGGCGTTGGCGACCGCGTAGGACAGGCCGACACCGAGGGCGCGGACGTTGGTGGGGAACAGCTCCGCTTTCACGATGCCGCTGATGCCCGTGTAGAACGACACCACCGCGAGCCCGAGGGTGATCAGCGCGAAGGCGAGGTAGGGGTCCTTGTTGGTGCCGAGCGCCGTCATTAGCGGCACCACCATGAGCGTGCCGAGGCCGCTGTAGAGCAGCATGTTGGCCTTGCGGCCGATCCTGTCGGAGAGCGCGCCGAAGATCGGCTGGATGATCATGTAGACGAACAGCACCACCGTCATCGTCTGCGACGCCGAGGTCTTCGGCATGCCGGCGGTGTTGACCAGGTACTTCTGCATGTACGTCGTGAAGGTGTAGAAGCTCAGCGAGCCGCCGGCCGTGTAGGCGACGACCACCAGGAACGCCCGCCAGTGCTTGGCCAGCGCCGAGAAGGTGCCGGCGGATTCCTTGTCGCTGCTGCCCTTCGTCTCGGCCAGCGAGCGCCGGAGATAGAGCGCGACGACCGCCAGCGCGGCGCCGATGAAGAACGGGATGCGCCAGCCCCAGGCGGTGAGTTCCGGACCGGTCATAACCGTCTGCAGCAGCACCAGGACCAGCGAGGCGAGGAGCTGGCCGCCGATCAGCGTCACGTACTGGAACGACGCGAAGAAGCCGCGCTTCCCCTTGATCGCCACCTCGCTCATGTAGGTCGCCGAGGTGCCGTACTCGCCGCCGACGGACAGGCCCTGGAGCATGCGGGCGAGGAGCAGGAGCACGGGGGCCAGCGTGCCGACATGCTCGTAGGTCGGCAGGATGCCGATCAGCAGCGAGCCGAAGCACATCATCAGCACCGAGATGACCATCGAGGTCCGGCGGCCGACCCGGTCGGCGATGCGCCCGAACAGCCAGCCGCCGATCGGCCGCATGAAGAAGCCCACCGCGAAGATGCCGGCGGTCTGCAGGAGCTGGCTGGTGGAATCGCCCTTCGGGAAGAAGGCCGGCGCGAAGTAGAGCGCAAAGAACGCGTAGCAGTAGAAGTCGTACCACTCGACGAGATTGCCCGAGGACGATCCGACGATCGCCCAGATCCGGCGCTTCCGGTCCGCGGCATCGTCGAGGGCGCTCGGTGCGATACCGATCGTATCGTCTCGAGAGGCGGACATGGCGTCTCCGTGTATCAATCTCGATGCCGGCCGCAACCGGTCTCTTCTTGGTGCGGCGCGACGTTACAGGTGACGCGCCCGATCGCAAGACCGTGATCCGACTTAGCCGAGGACAGCGCGGGCGGGTGTCATCGGCCGCGAGTGCACAGTGCCGCGGGCGGGAACGGTTCACCCCGAGGCCCCGTTGCGGGCCGGCGTGGGCGTCGGCGGCGCGCCGACGACGGCTGGAGGAGAAGCCATGAAGCGGATTCTGAGAGACACGGTCGCGGCGGCCATCGTCGTGGCCGGAGCGGCAACGGCGTTCGCGCAGGGCGGACCGGGCGGCGGAGGCGCCGGACCCGGTGGTGGCGGCGCCGGCGGTCCCGGCGGAGAGGCCGGAGCGGGCGCCGGTCCAGCGGGTGGCGCGGGCGATGGGATGCG
>NZ_JBKFAV010000045.1:0-49339 GCF_053345825.1 Methylobacterium sp. C33D | reverse complement strand
GCATCCGGGCCAGCCGCACACACTTGCGGATCATCCGCACACACTTGGCGCGGGGTGGAGCAGCCCGGTAGCTCGTCAGGCTCATAACCTGAAGGTCACAGGTTCAAATCCTGTCCCCGCAACCAAAGTCAGTTGAAAAAGCCGGTCCGCACCATGCGGGCCGGCTTTTTTCGTTTTTGATACTGGTTCCGGTCGATCGGATCGGCGCCGCCGTCCTTGCGAGCGCAGCGAAGAAATCCAGCGGCGCCACGCTTTTCGAGGAGGCGCCGCCCTGGGTCGCTTCGCTGCGCTCGCGATGACGGAGCGAGCCGGTTCGACCGATGCGTTCGACCGGGAACGGTATCGGCCTCACCGCGCCCCGCCGCTCCGCCGGCTCCGGCGCTCGGCCTTGCGGGTCGCGGTCTCGCGCAGGTGCTGCTCGATGGCGTCGTTGGCCCGCCCGCGCATGTGGCGGATGGCGTCCACGTCGTCGAAGGTCTCGGGGAAGCGCCGGGACAGCCACAGATAGGCGCTGGCGAGCTTCACGGTCCGCTCCTGGTAGTCGAGCGCGCCCGCGAGATTGCCGCGCAGGGCCGGGACCGTGAGGCCGGCGGCGCGCGCCTGGCACCAGCGCTCCAGCAGCCCCATGGCGATCTCGTCGCGCCGGTCGATCGGGCAGACCGAGAAGGCGAACTTCTCCTCGATCGGCAGCCGCGCCCGGTCGACCGTCCGGGCGACGTCCAGCACCTCCTCCAGGGCCGAGGGCTGGAACGGCGAGCCCGCGTAGAAGGTCGCCCGCGCGAAGTGGGTCAGCACCTCGTACAGGCTGTGCGTGCGCATCTCCTCGGCCACCGAGCGGATCGCCCCGAGGTCCGGGCGGACGTAGAAGCGCGTGTCGGCAGCAGGCGCCGTCGGGGCGCCCGAGAGGGCGGTGCGGATCGGCTCGGCGGCGTACGGGTCGGTCGCCGCCACGTAGCCGACATCCTGGTGGCCGTAGCGGCCGGCCCGGCCGGCGATCTGCCGGATCTCCGAATGGGTCAGCGCCCGCTCGGCGGTCCCGTCCCACTTGCGCACCGCCGAGAACACGATCCGCTTCAGCGGCCCGAGATTGAGCCCCATGCCGATCGCGTCGGTGGTCACCAGCACGTCGGCCTCGCCGGAGCGGAAGCGCGCGGCCTCGGCCCGGCGGACCTCCGGCGACAGGGCGCCGTAGATCGTCGCGACCCGGTGGCCCCGGGCGACGAGGATCTCGCGGTTCTCGTGCACGGCCCGGCGGGAGAAGGCCACGACCGCGTCGCCGGCCTCGACCTTCTCCAGCGGCACCGGCTCCTCCAGCAGCAGGAGCGGCGACTTGCGGGTGAAAGGGATCACCTCCAGGGACTCGCCGGCGGCCTCTGCGGCGCGGCGGACATAGGACAGAGCGTCGTCGGAGCCGCAGACGATCACGGTCCTGGCGGCGACGCCGAACAGCGCGTTGGTCCAGGCCCAGCCGCGGTCGGGGTCCGACAGCATCTGGATCTCGTCGATCACCGCCACGTCGATCGGACGGGTCAGGTCGGCGGTCTCGATGGTGCGGGCGGTGTGGGTCGGGTCGGCCGCGCCCAGCACCTCCTCGCCGGTGATCATGCCGGCGCGCAGGCCCCGCTCGCGCAGGGTCTCGTAATTCTCCAGCGCCAGCAGCCGGAGCGGCGCGAGGTAGGCGCCCGTCCCGGCCGCGGTCAGGTGCTGCAGGGCCGCGTAGGTCTTGCCGGAATTGGTCGGCCCCATGTGGAACACGATCTTCCGGTCGAGGCGCCGGGCGGCGGTGAACCGCTCGATATAGGCGCCGAAGCCGACCTGATCGCGCAGCCGCCGCAGGCGCGAGCCCTCGCGCGCCACCGCCTTGGCGTGGCGGCGGACGGGGGTGAGCGTGTCGTTGAGGCCGCGGGCGAGCTTCGGGCCGTAGGTGAACACGCGGGACCGGAGGGAGCGGTCCATGTGGGCGATGTAGGCGGCGGCGTCCGCCCCGACCTCGCGCAGGTCGACGAGGAGCTGCGCCCGCAGCCGGTCGACCGGCTTGTGCAGGGCGCGGGTCGCCTGCAGGGCCGTGCGCGCCACGGCCTCGCGCAGGGCCTCCAGGCGGTGGGCCGGGTCGTTCCGGGCGGCCATGCGGGCGAGGATCTCGGCCGCCTCCGGCTCCGGGGCGATGTCGAGCCGCAGGTCCAGGCGGCCGTTGTCGAGGAGCGGGATCTCGGTCCGGATCAGCCAGGTGATCCGGTGGTCCTTGGTGACCACGGCCCGGAGGTTGGGGATCGCCGTCCGGATCGCCGGGATGCCGGTCTCCGCGAAGGCCCGGGCGGCCCGCATCTCGCGGAGCGCGCGGGCGACGCGCTCGTCCTCCACCTCGGCGCCGTAATCGGGCAGGTCGAGATGGGCGAGCAGCCGGTCGAGGTCGACCGCGTCGGGGGACAGGCCGAGGCGGCCTACGGATTCGATCAGGCTCTCGATCGTCGGGCGGAGACGCTTGCGCGCCATGCGGTCACCTTCGGCAGAAGCGTCCGACGCCAACCCCGGTGCGGTCGGGGGCGTTCCGGATCCGATCCATGCGCCGAACTGCGTTCGGGCGCTACGGCGACATCGTCTTGGCGAGCGCAGCGAAGCAATCCGGTCGGCGCTGTGCTGACCGAGGGCGCGCTGCCCTGGGTCGCTTCGCTGCGCTCGCGAAGACGGGATCTCACGGCTGCCGGGCCGCCTCGGCGAGCCAGCCGCAGAAGGCCCGCACCGCCGGATCCTCCACCCGGGGGTCCGGGACGTAGGTGTAGTAGCTCCGCGCTGGCAGGGCGGGGCCCGCGAAGGGCAGGGTCAGGCGGCCGGCCGCGACGTCGTCGGCGATCAGCCGCTCCGGCCCCATGGCGACGCCGAGCCCGTCCAGGGCGGCCTGGAGGGTCAGGTAGAAGTGCTCCAGCGTCACCGTGGCCCGCGGCGCCAGGTCCGGGACACCCGCCGCCCGCAGCCAGTCGGGCCAGACCCGCGGCAGCGTCGCGGCGTGCAGCAGCGTGTGCTGCCGGAGATCCTCCGGGACCCGGAGCGGCAGCCGCCGCAGCAGGTCCGGGCTGCAGACCGGGATGCGCCGCTCGGACAGGAACGGCTCCGCGCGGTGGCCCGGGCGGCTGTCCGGCCCGCCCCGGATCGCCACGTCGAACGGCTCCGCCAGGCTGGCGAGGGGCACGTTCGAGGTCGTCAGCCGCACCTCGATCGACGGGTTGGCCCGCTGGAAACCCGACAGGCGCGGGATCAGCCAGCGCAGGGTGAAGGTGGCAAGCGCGTTCACGTGCAGCAGGCGCGGCCGGCCGCGCTCGGCCTGACGGGCGGTGGCCAGGGCGATGCGGTCGAGGGCGGCGCCGATCTCGGTGGCGTAGGCCGTGCCGGCCTCGGTCAGGACCACGCGCCGGTTGTGGCGCTCGAACAGCGGCAGCCCGAGCCAGCCCTCCAGCATCTGGACGTGCCGGCTGACCGCCCCGTGGGTGACCCGCAGCTCGTCCGCGGCGCGGGTGAAGCTCCCATGCCGCGCGGCCGCCTCGAAGGCTTTCACGGCGTTGAGCGGCGGCAGGCGACGGTGCACGGGTCAGGTTTCCTCACGCGAGCGTCAGCTTAAGTCGTTTGTCAGCTCCGGGCCAGGGCGCCATCCTGGCGTCGCACCACGAAGGATGGCTGGATGTCCGTCGCGTCCGATCTGACCGCGTTTCCCGAACCCATGTCCCTGTCGGACGCCCGGCGCACGCTGGTGGCCACCGGCGTGAACCACGCCCTGCACGACGGCTACACGGACCTGATCTACGTGCTGCTGCCGGTCTGGCAGGCGGAGTTCGGCCTCGACTACGTCGCCCTGGCGTTCCTGCGCTCGCTCTACAACGGGGCGCTGGCGGCGCTGCAGATGCCGGCGAGCCGCCTCGCGCAGGCGTGGGGCGTCCGGACCGTGCTGGTGCTCGGCACCGTGCTCAGCGCGGCCGGCTACGCGATCGCCGGCGCCTCGGGCGGCCTCGTCGGGCTCGGGATCGGGCTCCTGCTCGGCGGCGCCGGCAGCAGCACCCAGCACCCCCTGGCGTCCGCGGTGATCGCCCGGGCCTACGGGCCCGGCGCCCGCGGCCCACTCGGCACCTACAATTTCACCGGCGATCTCGGGAAGGCGGCGGTCCCGCCCCTGGTCGGCCTGCTGCTGACCCTGACGGGCTGGCGGCACGCGCTCTGGGTGATCGCCGGCGCCGGGATCGCGGTCGCGCTCGCGGTCGCGCGCCTGCTGCCGCGTGAGCCGGCGTCACGCAGCGGCGGTACGGCGGCGCGTCCGGCGCCCCATCCGTCCGCGACCGGGCCGGGGCGCGGCACGGGCTTCCGCCTGCTCGTCGCCATCGGCATGCTCGACAACGCCGCGCGGCCGGCCTTCCTGCTCTACCTGCCGTTCCTGCTGCAGGAGAAGGGCGCGGCCCTGACCACGGTCGGCCTCGCGCTGTCGCTGGTCTTCGTCGGCGGCGCGCTCGGCAAGGCGGTCTGCGGGCGCCTCGGGGACCGTCTCGGCGTGACCCGGACCGTGATCCTCACCGAGACCGGGACGGCGCTGGCGATCCTGGCGGTGATCGCGCTGCCGCTGGCCCCCGGGCTGATCCTGCTGCCGCTGCTCGGCGTGATGCTGAACGGCACCTCGTCGGTGCTCTACGGGACCGTCCCGGAACTGGCCCCGGGCGGCCGGGTCGAGCGGGCCTTCGCGGTGTTCTACACCTGGACGCTCGGCGGCAGCGCGCTGGCGGCGCCGCTGCTCTACGGCCGGCTCGGCGACGCGGCCGGCCCGCACTGGGCGGCCGTGGCGGCGGCCGGGACGGCGCTCGCCGTGGTGCCGCTGATGCTGGCCCTGGCGCCGCGCCTCGCGACGGGGCGGCAGCGGGCCTGAGGCGCGCCGCCCCCTCGGATCACCCGTCATCGCGCGCGCAGCGAAGCGACCCGGGGCAGCGGGACTTCTCGGCAGCGCGACGCCACCCTGGGTTGCTTCGCTCCGCTCGCGAGGACGTTCGCGTCAGGCGCTTCCGAGGGTGCTGACCCGGACGGCCTCCGACCGGCCGTCCACCGCCACGTCCCGGATCTCCGCCGGCGCCACGCGGGCCGCCGCGTAGACCGCCTCCGACACCACGGCCACGCAGCCGAGGACCTTGGTCAGGCCCTGGAGCCGGGCCGCGACGTTGACGGTGTCGCCGAGCGCGGTGAACCGGGCGTCGGTGGCGTCCCCCATCTCGCCGACGATCGCCGGGCCGGCATGCACGCCGATCCCGTACCGGAGGGTGTGCTCCAAATCGGCCGCCAGGAGCCCGTTCAGGGTGTCGACCGACTCGGCGATGAGGTCGATCGCCTTCAGGGCCTCCCGGGCGGCCGCCTCGGCCTCCGTCTCCAACCCGAACAGGGCCAGCAGGCCGTCGCCGAGGAACTGGTTGGTCGAGCCGCCGGCCTCCCGGACGGCGTCGCCGACCGCGCCGAGGAAGCGGTTGATGATGAACACCGTGTCGTAGGGCAGGCGCTCCTCGGCGAGCCGCGTCGAGCCGCGCAGGTCGACGAACATCGCCACGATGAAGCGCTCCTCGCCGGACTGCGCCCGGTCGAGCAGGTCGGCCTGGCGCATACGCGGCTGCGGCGGCAGCAGCGGCACCACGGCCATGTCGGTCTCGGGCCGGAACTGGCAGGCGAGGCGCACCCCGGGACCGGCCGCGATGCGCTCCAGCACCGCCCGCTCGGTGCGGCCGGGCGCCGGCGCCCCGTCGCTGCCGTCCGTCACCCGGATCCGGCAGGTCGAGCACCGGCCGCGGCCGCCGCAGACGCTGGCATGGGGGATCCGGTTGCGCCGGCTCGCCTCCAGCACGCTCGTGCCGCGGGGCACCCGCACCACCCGCCCGTCCGGGTAGCTGAGACGGATCGTGCCGCGCTTGATCTCGGCGAGCGTCCGCGCGCCGCGGGCCGCGATCACCGCCGCCACGAGGCCCGCGTAGGTCCCGAGCAGCCCGTCCCGGATGGCGGCGAGCCGCGCCACTTGGTCGGGCAGCCCGACATGGACCGGCTGGAGCGCCGCGGCGCGCCACGCCGGATCCTGCGCCAGGGTCAGGACCATCCGGCCGCCCTGCGCGAAGCCCAGCAGCGCCAGCACCGGCACCAGCACCGCGAGCGCCAGCAGCCAGGGCGCCGTGCGGTCGAAGCCGGGCTTCAGCCGCAGCCAGAAATACAGGCCCATGCAGCCGTGTATCCAGGCGACGACCAGGACCGTCACCTGCATCAGGCCGAGGGTCGGCGAGGCGATCCAGAAGGCGTAGAGTTCCTGCGCGTAGCCCTTGTCGAGCCCCTCGGTGACGAAGGAGACCCGGGTCGCCACGATGTGGCTGATGAGCAGCGGCGGGATCAGCAGGCCGGAGACCAGCTGCAGGGCCTCGGACGGCCGCCAGTGGAAGAAGCGGGCCGCGTAGAGGGCCTGGAGCCCGAGCAGCAGGTGCACCACCAGGGCGCCGTAGAGCGCCGTCAGGCCGGCGGGGTTGAGCCAGACGGCCGTCACGAGGTCGAGGCCGTCCTCCATGGCGTCGAGGGAGACGTTGCCCAGGGCGTGGTTCAGCAGGTGCGTCAGCACGTAGCCGAACAGGATCAGGCCGCTGGCCAGCCGGAGACGCCGCAGGTTCAGGCGCAGGCGCGCGGCCCGCGGGGCCGACCGGGGTTGCGCGCCCGACTCGGCGGACCGGAGCGTCGCGATCGAGGCTGTGCGCACCATGCTGGAGGTCCGAGGGGATCGGTTCAGGGCCCGCCATTCACGGGCCCCTCGTACCAGCAAGACTTCCGCGGCGTCCGATTTATTTCTAATCGCCCTCGATCCGCGGGATCCCGGCGACGCCGATCGCGCGGGCCGCCCGCGCCGGAGACCCGATGCTGGACACCTTCTTCGCCCGCGGCGCCGCCGCGGTGGCCTCCGACCTGATCGGCGCCCGCCTGTTCGTCGGCGCGGCCGGCGGGATCATCGTCGAGACGGAGGCCTACGACAGCACCGATCCGGCCTCCCACAGCTTCCGCGGCCCGACCCGGCGCAACGCCAGCATGTTCGGCCCGCCGGCCCACGCCTACGTGTACCGCTCCTACGGGATGCACTGGTGCCTGAACCTCGTCTGCGAGCCCGGCAGCGCCGTGCTGCTCCGGGCCCTCGCGCCGACCGAGGGGCTGCCCGCCATGCGGGCGCGCCGCGGCCTGGAGGATCCGCGCCTCCTCTGCGCCGGCCCCGGCCGCCTCTGCCAGGCCCTCGGCGTCACGGACGCGCTGGACGGGGCGCCCCTCGCGCGGGCGCCGTTCCGGTTCGAGCCCCGCGATGCGGGCGATTCCGGGGCCGTCGCGGTGGTGAGGGACCGGCGCATCGGCATCACCCGCGGCGCCGAGACGCCGTGGCGCTTCCTGCTCGCCGGCTCCCGGTTCGTGAGCCGGCCGGCGCGGACGGCCGCCGGGTGAGGGCGCCCGCCGCGCGTGCGGGTCGGGGAGCCTTCGCAGCGGGTGCTCCCTCGGCTAGGACAGCGGGGCACGCAGCCCTCCGGGCGCCTGCGGCGAGCCCGGGGGAACCATGGCGGCCAGGGATGAAGCGACGTGGCGGGTCGGCGTCCTGTTCTCCCGCAGCGGGGTGAGCGGCATCACCGAGACCGAGCACTTCCTCGGCACCGCCCTGGCGATCGAGGAGATCAACCGGGCCGGGGGCGTGCTCGGGCGGCCGATCGAGCCGATCTGCTACGACCCCGCCGGCGACACCGACGCCTACCGCACCCTGGCCCGGCGGATGCTCGCCGAGGACGGGGTCGAGGTGGTGTTCGGCTGCTCGCTCTCGGCGAGCCGGAAGTCGGTCATGTCCACCGTGGAGCGGCACAACGGCCTGCTCTGGTACCCGTCGATCTACGAGGGCTTCGAGTACTCGGAGAACATCATCTACACCGGGGCGACCCTCAACCAGAACGTCTTCGCCCTGGCCGACTACCTGCTGCAGGAGCACGGCAACCGGATCTTCCTGATCGGGTCCGACTACATCTACCCGCGGGAATCGAACCGGGTCATGCGCGACCTGATCGAGGCGAAGGGCGGGGCCATCGTGGGCGAGCTGTACGCGGCCCTCGACGCGGACGACGCGGCCCACGCCGCCATGATCGCGGCGATCCGCGACGCCGCTCCGGACGCGGTCTTCTCCACCGTGGTCGGGCGCGGCGCCGAGCGGCTCTACCGCGCCTACGCGGATTCCGGCATCGACCGCGCCCGCTGCCCGATCGCCAGCCTGACCCTGGCGGAGGGCCAGATCCGCGCGATCGGCCCCGAGCACTGCACCGGCCACGTCCTGGCGGCGCCCTATTTCGGGGCGCTGCCCGGCGAGGAGAACCGGCGCTTCGTCGCCGCCTTCCAGGCCCGGTTCGGGGCCGAGCGCCCCACCAGCATGTGGTCGGAGACCGCCTACGCGCAGGTCCACCTCTTCGCCCGGGCGCTCGCGGAGGCCGGCACCCTCGACGCCGAGCGCCTCGGCGCGGCGGCCCTGCGCCAGCGCCTCGCGGCGCCGGAGGGCGAGCTCGCCTTCGACGGCGAGACGCGCCACATCTGGCTCACGCCCGGCATCGGCGTCGCCCGCGCGGACGGGCAGTTCGACGTGGTCTGGCGGGCGCGGCGGCCGGTGCGGCCCGACCCGTACCTCGCGTGGTCCCGGTTCGAGACGAACTGGCTGGAGGAGGGGCTCGCCGCGTGACCGGCCCCGCCCGCAAGATCCTGGACGACCTGCGGCGCGCCCGCGCCCTCGTCATCCATCCCCGGGACGAGGAGGGCGCCGCGCTGCTGGAGCAGCTCCGCCGCCTCGGCTGCGCGGTCTCCCTGGCGTGGCCGCCGCCCGCCGCCCTGCCGGCCGACATCGACACGCTGTTCATCCAGCTCGACGACGCCCAGGTGATGCACCTGCTGCCGTCGATCGAGGCGATCGAGCCGGCGGTCATCGCCATCGTGGCCTACGAGAGCCCGACCTCGCTGAAGGCGATCGCCGACGTCAACGCCCACGGCGTGCTCAACAAGCCGCTCCACCCGCGGGGCGTGCTCACCCAGTTCGCCCTGGCCCGCTACCGGCGCGGCTACGAGGGGCGGCTGACCAGCAAGATCAACCGGCTGGAGGAGACCATGAAGGGCCGCCGCACCGTCGAGAAGGCGGTCCGGCTGCTCGTGGACCTGAACCGGATCGACGAGGACGCCGCCTACAAGATGCTCCGCGACCGGGCCACCGCCGCCCGGGTGCCGATGGCGAGCGTGGCCGAGAGCGTGGTCTCGGCCCACGAGGCGATGAGCGGTCTCGGCCTGCGCATCGCGTTGGCGGAAAAGACCTGATCGCAGCAGCCTGCCGCATTTATGGTCTTGCGGTCCGGAGTGCGGCGCGTATCGTAATCTTACCGGGCAAGGTTGCCCCGCAGCAGCAGTGCTGCACGACATCACGGCTTTGAAGCCTCTGGTTCGCGGACGATCTTGTCTGCGCCCAGGGGCTTTTTGCGTTTTGGAGCTTTCATGGTCCAAGCGAACGATCCCGCGCGCCCGCCGATCCGGGTCTCCTGCATCCAGTGCGAGCCGGAATTCGGCGCGGTGGCGGCGAATCTGGCGCGAGCCTCCGACCGCGTCCGCGCGGCCGCCGCCGAGGGCGGCCGGCTGATCGTGCTGCCGGAACTCGCCAGCACCGGCTACGTGTTCGAATCCGCCGCGGAGGCCGCCGCCCTGGCCGAGCCGGTGCCGGACGGACCGACGACCCGCGCCTGGGCGGCGCTCGCCGCGGAACTCGGCGTGCACATCGTGGCGGGGATCGCCGAATCCGCCGGCGACGTCCTCTACAACGCCGCCGTGATCGTCGGGCCGGAGGGCTATATCGGCACCTACCGCAAGGCGCATCTCTGGGACCGGGAGAACGTGTTTTTCGCCAGGGGCGATCTCGGCTTCCCGGTCTTCGACACCGCGCTCGGCAAGGTCGGCGTCGCGATCTGCTACGACGGCTGGTTCCCCGAGACCTTCCGGCAGCTCGCGCTCGCCGGCGCCGAGATCGTCTGCATCCCGACCAACTGGGTGCCGATGCCCGACCAGCCCGCGGGCGAGGCCGCCATGGCCAACACCCTGCACCGGGCCGCCGCCCACTCGAACGGGATCTTCATCGCCTGCGCCGACCGGGTCGGGATCGAGCGCGGCCAGCCCTTCGAGGGGCAGAGCCTGATCATCGGCCCCAAGGGCTGGCCGCTCGCCGGCCCGGCGAGCCGGGACCGCACCGAGACGGTCTCGGCGCTGGTCGACCTCGCGGAGGCCGGCCGCAAGGACCTCAACGCGTTCAACTCGCTCCTGCGCGACCGCCGCGCCGACATCTACGGCTGAGTCCGCTTCGCACCGTCGTCATCCAAGGAGTTCGTTCATGGTGAAATGGTCCCTCGTCGGCGCCGCGGCGCTCGCCCTCGCCGCCGCACAGGCCGCCACGGCCGCGCAGGCCGCCGACGGCAAGCCGATCGTCATCGGCATCCCGATCGGCCTGTCGGGCGCCAACAGCGTCGTCGCCCCCTCGGTGGTGCAGTCGGCCGAGCTGGCCGTGGAGGAGATCAACGCCAAGGGCGGCGTGCTCGGCCGCAAGCTCGTCCTGGAGGTGGCCGACGACGCCTCCGGGGCAGCCGGCGCCCAGAAGGCCTTCGACAGCCTGATCTACCAGAAGAAGGTCGACGTCCTGATCTCCATGGAGACGAGCGCGGCCCGCAACGCCGGCCTGCCCGCCGTCACAAAGGGCCGGGTGCCGTACATCTACACCTCGTTCTACGAGGGCCATTCCTGCAACAAGAACATGTTCGTGGATGCCTGGGTACCCGAGCAGCAGGTGCCGCCGGTGGTGGACGCCTTCAAGGCGAAGGGCGCCAAGACCTACTTCCTGATCGGCAGCGACTACGCCTTCGGCCGCGGCATGCTGGGCTTCGCCAAGAGCTACGTCGAGAAGACCGGCGGCAAGGTGGTCGGCGAGGAGTACCTGCCGATGGACGGCAGCGACTGGACGGCGATCATCTCCAAGCTGAAGGAGGCCAAGCCCGACGCGCTGATCACCTCGACCGCGGGCGGCGCGCCGAACGTGACGCTGACCAAGCAGCTGCGCGGCGCGGGCGTGTCGCTGCCCTTCGCCAACCTCGCGCTGGACGAGGGCACCGCCAAGAGCATGGGCGCTGACGCCGAGGGCGTCTACCTCTCGGCCTCCTACGTCACCGGGATCGACAGCCCAGAGAACAAGGCCTTCCTGGCGGCGATGCAGAAGAAGTTCGGCGCCGAGCTGCGCACCCCGAACGACCTCTCGGTGCCGGAATACGAGGCGATCTACCTCTACAAGGCCGCCGTCGAGAAGGCCGGCGGGACCGAGACCGCCAAGGTGCTCGAGGCGCTGCCGAGCGTGAGCTTCACCGGGCCGCGCGGCACGATCGCCATGAACAAGCAGCACCACGCGCCGCTGACGATGTATCTCGGCCAGATCCAGAAGGACGGCACCGTGAAGGTCGCCGGCACCTTCAAGGACGTCGATCCCGGCGCGCAGTGCCCGAAGCTGCAGTAAGAAGGGCCGGGGCCGGGGGATCCGAAGATCTCCATCGCCCGTCGAGGCTGCCGGATCCACGCTGCTGTCCCCGCTGCGCGGCTGCGAGACGAAGCGCGGGTCCCCTCTCCCGGACGGGAGAGGGAGCAGGTCGCGCCCTGCCACCACCGCCGGTGTCCACCGGAGATCCGTGATCACCGTAGCCTCCGCGGGGCAGGAGGCGCGTCGTCACCCGCCGCGCCCTCTGCCGTTCCCGCGCACCCGGAAACCCAGATGCTGCTCACCCTCGACATCCTGACCACGGCGGCGATCCTGTTCATCGTCTCGATCGGCCTCCTGGCGATCTTCGGCGTGCTCAAGATCATCAACTTCGCCCACGGGGCGTGGCTGACGGTCGGCGCCTACTGCGCGGTGGTGACCGCCCGGCTCGGGCTCAATCCGTGGCTGGCCCTGCCGCTCGCCTTCATCGTCGGCGCGGCGCTCGGCGGGCTCGCCGAGCACTTCATCATCCGCCCGCTCTACCGGCGGCCCCTCGACGCGATCCTCGCCACCTGGGGGCTCGGCATCGTGGTCGGCCAGCTCATCACGCTGGCCTTCGGCCGGGACGTTCAGCTCACCCCGAACCTCTACGCCGGGACCGTCGAGGTCCTCGGCGTCGACTACTCGGCCTACCGCCTCGTGGCGCTCGGCATCGCGCTGGCGATCGGCACGCTGTTCGCGCTCACCATCGAGCGGACCCGGCTCGGCCTCTCGGCCCGGGCGGTGATCATGAACGAGACCCTGGCGCGCAGCCTCGGCATCGACACGGGCCGCGTGCGCCTCGTCGTGTTCATGCTCGGCGCCGGCTTCGCGGGGCTCGCGGGCGTCCTGCTGACGCCGCTCACCAGCGTCGATCCGAACATGGGCGTCTCCTGGCTGATCGGCGCCTTCATGCTGGTGATGGTCGCCGACGCCTCGTACGTGGCGCTCGCGGCGGCCTGCCTCGTCTTCGGGGCCGCGCAGGTCCTGATCAGCACCTTCGTGAGCCCGATCCTGGGCAGCATCGCCGTCGCGGTGCTCGCCGCCCTCGTGCTGCGGATCAGCCCGAAAGGTTTCTCCCGTGCTTGAGACCCTGCCCGTCGCCGAGCGCGCCACCGCGGCGCCCGGACGCCGCCTGTCCCGCGCCGCGCCCTTCGTGGTCGCGGCCCTGGCGGCGCTGGCCCTCTGGATCGCGCCGCTCTTCCTCGACACCTTCGCGGTCAACGTCCTGACCCGCTCCATGATCTACGCCGTGCTGGCCGTCACGGTGGACCTGCTCTGGGGCTTCGCAGGGATCCTGACCTTCGGGCAGGCGGCGTTCTTCGGCATCGGTGCCTACGCCACCGCGATGATCCTCGCCGCCTACGGGGCGACGCCGCTGGGAATCGCCGCGGCGGTCGCGGCGGCGCTGGTCGCGCCGGCCCTGCTCGGCCTCGCGGTCGGCTGGCTGTCCTTCTACCACCGCTCGACACCGCTCTACGCCTCGGTCATCTCGCTGGTCGTCCCGATCGTCGTGGTGCAGCTCATCTACTCCGGCGGGGAATGGACCGGTTCCAGCAGCGGCCTCGTCGGCTTCGACGTCCTGCCCTTCGAGATCGAGGGCTATTTCCGCCTCGCGGCGCTGTTCCTGATCGTCGTCACCCTGGCGGCCTGGATCCTGGTCCGGGCCGATGCCGGCCGCGCCCTCGTGGCGCTGCGGGACAACGAGGCGCGCTGCGCCTATCTCGGCCTCAACCCGCGGCGCCTGCAGATCCGCCTGACCGCGTCGCTCGCCGCCGTGGCAGGGCTCGCGGGCTTCCTGTTCGCCAACGCCTCGGGCGTCGTCGCGCCCGAGAATGCCGGCTTCCTGTTCGGCACCGAGCTGGTGATCTGGGTGGCGCTCGGCGGCCGCGGCACGCTGCTCGGCCCGGTGCTCGGCACCGTCGCCATCGACTACCTCGCGGCGAACCTGTCGGGCGACCTGCCGTTCCTCTGGCAGCTCCTCCTGGGCACGGCCTTCGTGGCCATCATCATCCTGCTGCCGGGCGGCCTCGCCGACCTCGTCGGCCGCCTGTGGCGGGCGCTGCCGGCGGGCCGGCGGGAGGCCGCGCCGCCGCGCCTCGCCGCGCGGGCGGCCGGGTCGGAGCCGACCGGGACCGGGCTCCCGATCCTCAAGGTCGAGAACCTCGCCAAGGCCTACGGCGCCCTGACGGTTCTGGAGGGCATCGACCTGGAGATCCGGGCGGGCGAGCTCGTCAGCCTCGTCGGGCCCAACGGCGCCGGCAAGACCACGCTGATGCGCTGCCTCAGCGACGGCACCGAGCCGTTCAAGGGCGCGATCGCCATCGGCGGCACGCCGATCACCGGGCTGACGCCGAACCGGATCGTCGGCCTCGGGGTCGGGCGCAAGTTCCAGGTGGCGAGCGTGTTCGAGAGCCTGTCGGTGGCCGACTGCCTGCGACTCGCCCGGGCGTCCCGCGACGGCCTGAGCCCGGTCGGGCAGGCGGAGACGCTGGGCCTGCCGCAGCCGGCCCTCGACGTCCTGCGCATGACCGGCCTCGATCGCCTGCTGACCCGGCCGACGCGCCTCCTGTCGCACGGCCAGAAGCAGGCGCTGGAACTCGCCATGGTGGTCGCGCTGGAGCCGCGGCTGATCCTGCTCGACGAGCCCACCGCCGGCCTGACCAAGGCCGAGCGCACCACCATCGGGACCGTCCTCAAGGCGCTCACGGCCGAGGGCCGGATCGCCGCCGTGCTGGTCGAGCACGACCTCGACTTCGTGCGCGAGATCTCGTCCCGGATCGTGGTGCTGCACCAGGGCCGGCTGGTCCTGGACGGCACGGTCGAGGACGTCGTCGGCTCGGAACTGGTCCGGACCATCTATTCGGGAGGCGGCCATGGGTGAGGCAGCGCGGCGGGCAGCACGGCAGATCGCGCCGGCGGGGGCCGCCCTCGCCCTCGACCGGGTGTCGAGCGGCTACGGCGCCGTCTCCATCGTGAGGGACGTGTCCCTCTCGGTCGGGCCGGGGGAGATCGTGGCGCTGCTGGGCAAGAACGGCATGGGCAAGACCACCCTGCTCAAGACCGTCCTGGGGATGGTGGCCCTGCGCGGCGGCGCCGTCACGGTCGGGGGCCAGGCGCTCGCCGGCCTCACGCCGGCCAAGCTCAACGCGCTCGGCGTCGGCTACGCGCCGCAGGAGCAGCCCCTGTTCCAGGACCTGTCGATCCGCGACAACCTGCGCCTCGCGGTGCCCGCCGACCGGATGCTGCCGGAGGCGCTGGAGCGGCTGTTCGGCCACTTCCCGTTCCTGAAGGACCGGCTGGCCCAGCGGGCCGGCACCCTCTCGGGGGGCGAGCAGAAGATGCTGATCCTCGGGCGCGCCCTGATGCTGCGCCCGCGCCTCCTGCTGATCGACGAGATCTCCGAGGGCGTGCAGCCCTCGATGGTCGAGCGCCTGCGCGGCGTGCTCGAGGCCGAGCGGGCTTCGGGCGTGTCCATGCTGGTGGTGGAGCAGCACGTCGCCTTCGCGCTGGCGCTCGCCGACCGCTACGCGGTGCTCAAGCTCGGCGAGATCGTCGACAGCGGTCCCGCCCGGGTACCGGACGCGCAGGCGCGCGTCATCGATCACTTGGCGGTGTGAGGTCGGCCCGGATCCGCCACCGTCATCGCGAGCGCAGCGAAGCGACCCGGGGTCGCGCCACGCTCCCGGACGGAGCGCTGCTGGATGGCTTCGCTGCGCTCGCAGAGACGGTGGTGGATCGGGAGCAGGGAGGAGGAAGCCGTAAGCGCATGAGAGAACTCAACACCTTCTCGATCGCCGCCCGCTGCCCGCGCACCGGCCAGCTCGGCGTCGCGGTGGCGAGCGCCGTCCCGGCGGTGGGCGGGCTGTGCCCGTTCCTCAGGGCCGGGATCGGGGCCGTCACCACCCAGTCCTGGGTGAACCCCTACCTCGCCGCCCGCATCCTCGACGGGCTGGCCGGCGGGCAGGATCCCGACGCCGCGCTGGCGGCGGCGCTCGCCACCGACGACCGGCCGGACCTGCGCCAGCTCGGCCTCGTCGACGGGCAGGGGCGGGCCGCCGCCTGGACCGGCGCCGGCTGCACGGCAGAGGCCGGCCACCGCACCGGGGCGGGCTTCGCCGTCCAGGGCAACATGCTCGCCGGGCCGGGCGTGATCGACGCCATGGCGGAGGCGTTCGCGGGGAGCGCCGCCCGGGATCTCGACGAGCGGCTGATGCGCGCCCTGGAGGCCGGCGACGCGGCCGGCGGCGACCGGCGCGGCAAGCAGTCGGCGGCGCTCACGATCGTCGCCGGCGAGGATTACCCGCTCCTCGACCTGCGGGTCGACGAGCACGCGGAGCCCGTCGCCGAGCTGCGCCGCGTCCTGGCGGTCGCCCGCCGTCAGCTCGTGCCGTTCGTGGCCGGCATGCCCCGGAAGGACGGCCCGGCCGGTGCCCTGCCGGACGACGTCGTGGCGATGCTGCTCAGGCCCCCCGCCGAGCGACCGGGCGCTGCCGGGGCTGCAGCCCCCGACCTGCTGCGCGACGTGATCGGCCTGCGCCAGGACCCTGCGCGAGTCGCGCACCTGCTGGCTCAGTTCGCGCCGGTGCTCGCCGAGATCGCGCGGCTGCGCGACCTCGACCTCGCGGACATCCACCCGCCGGTCGTGTTCGATCCGACGCTCCCCTACCGCCGGGTGCCCCATGACGACCGCCGCGACTGACGCCCTCTGGCAGGCGCCGATCACCGAGCTCGCGCGCCGGATCGCGGCGCGGGAAGTGTCGAGCGCCGAGCTCGTCGGCGCCTGCCTCGACCGGATCGCGCGGCTCGACGGTACCCTGAGCAGCTTCGTCCACCTCCCGGCCGCGGCCCTCGACGCCGCGCGCGCGGCCGATGCCGAGATCGCCCGGACGGGTCCGCGCAGCCCGCTCCACGGCATCCCGATCGCCGTCAAGGACAACTACACCACGGCCGACATGCCGACCCGGGCCGGCACGGCGGTGGAGGCCCTGACCTTCCCGGCGGCCGACAGCCACGCCGTGGCGCGGCTGCGGGCGGCCGGCGCGGTGATCCTCGGCAAGACGCGGATGCACGAATTCGCCTGGGGCATGGTCACGCCGCCGACCCGCAACCCCTGGGATCCGGACCGGGTGCCCGGCGGCTCCAGCGGCGGCTCCGGCGCGGCGGTCGCGGCGCGCCTCTGCCCGGCCGCGCTCGGCTCGGACACGGGCGGCTCGATCCGGATCCCGGCCGCCCTGTGCGGGGTCGTCGGACTCAAGCCGACCTACGGCCGGGTCGGCCGGTCGGGGATCGTGCCGCATTCCTGGTCCCTCGACCATGCCGGGCCGCTGACCCGCACGGTCGCCGATTCCGCCCTGTTGCTGCAGGCCCTCGCCGGCCCGGATGCCGGCGATCCCGCGGCCAGCGCGGCGCCGGTCCCCGACTACACGGCCGGGCTCGACCGCCCGATCCGGGGCCTGCGGGTCGCGGTGATCCGCAACCACTTCTTCGACGCGGTCGACGACGACGTCGCCGACGCCGTCGAGGCGGCGCTCCGCTTCCTCGAAGACCGGGGCTGCGCGGTGCGCGACGTCGCGGTGCCGTCCCTGCGCCACGGCCTCGGCGCCATCTACGCCATCGAGCTCGCCTCCTCGACCGCCTACCACGACCGCAACCTCGCCCGGGGCCACGTGGCGGGCTTCGCCGCCGACGTCCGCGACCTCGTGGAGATGGGCCGGCTCGTGACCGGGCCGGACTACCTGCGGGCCGAGCGGGTGCGGGCCCTGATCATGGACGAGATGGCCGCCGTCCTGGCCGAGGCCGACGTGATCGTCGGGCCGGCCTCGCCGCTGACCGCGTGGCGGGCGGACGAGTCCGCGGTGACGCTCGGCGGGCGCGCCGAGAGCGTGCTGGCGGCCTCCTGGCGCCTGACCTACCCGTTCAACCTCGCGGGCCTGCCGGCACTCGCGCTGCCCTGCGGCTTCGACCGGCGCGGCCTGCCGATCAGCCTCCAGATCGCCGCCCGGCCCTTCGCCGAGGCCGAGATCCTGCGCGTCGCCCACCAGTACGAGCGGGCGCACGCGTGGTGGTCCCGGGTGCCGCCCCTGGCCGGCTGAGGCGCCGCCCCGGTCCCGCGCGGCTGTGCGGGACCGGGGCGGTCGATTGTACACAACCAATACCGTGCTGCTTCGCGAATATCCGCGTGATCTACCGATCAATGCGCGTGGAACCCTTTCTCCGCCGCTGCCGTTGCTGGCTTCGATTGAAGTCAGGAGGCTATCTATGCGCACCATCATCCTCTCGGGCGCCCTGTTCGCGGCCCTGTGCGGCGCCGCGAGCGCTGAGGAGACCACCGTCATCCGCCGGGACGGGCCCGCCGTCGTCGACCACCGCGACACCGTGGTCGAGAAGCGCGAGGTCACCACCGGCAGCGTCGATTGCGGCTCCAAGACCGTCCACAAGGAGGACGGCATGGGCAACTCCAAGACCGTCCACAAGGAAGGCTGCAACTGATCCGCGGCGGACAGCGACGCCCTGACGACCCTGGAGATCTCAGCATGACCAACAAGCTACTTCTGTCGCTGGCGACGGCCGGCCTCCTCGCCCTCCCGGTGGCCGCCCAGGCGCAGGGCACCCTGCGGGGCGCGGCCGAGGGTGCGGCGGTCGGCGCCGATGCGGCCGGCCCGGTCGGCGGCATCGTCGGCGGCGCGGTCGGCGCGGCGACCGGCACGGTGGGCGGCATCCTGGGCGTCGACGACCGCCCGCGGTTCCGCAGCTACGTCCGCGACCGCGGCGTGCGCTCGTACAGCTGGGGCGGCCCGGTCCGGGTCGGCACCGTGCTGCCGGAGGACAGCGTCACCTACTACGACGTGCCCACCGAGTACCGGGTGCGGCCGGGCTACCGCTACACCGTCGTGAACGACCAGCCCGTCCTGGTCGATCGCGGCCACCGCATCGTCGAAGTCATCGACTGATCGGGTAGGCGCCGGGATCCCGGCGCTCCGCCAGGCAGGACGGCCCGTTCGGCATCGCCGGGCGGGCCGTCGCGCGTGTGGCGGGCCGTGCCGGACGAGGAGACGAGCTCGCGCGTCTCGCGCGGGCACGGGCGCTGGAGGCGGGGCGCGACGGACCCCCTCTCCCGGGCGGGAGAGGGCCGGGGTGAGGGACGAGAAGGATCAGGATCGAGCGCCCCGTCGCCGTTCAGCCGAGGTCGAGACTTTCTCGGTGAGGCCGCATCCCTCACCCTGTCCCTCTCCCGCACGGGAGAGGGGACCCGCGGCCGGTCCTGAAGCCGCTGCCGACACGGACGCGCGGATCCGCCGGCCCCGCCGCGGGCGCGCTGCCGGTCGCGGCGGGATCGGCCGCCGCCTCACCCCCGCGTGAGCACCAGTTCCGGCAGGTGCAGGGTGATCCGGTAGGCCGACGCGTCGTGGCTGCGCGTCACGCGCGCCTCGAGCTGGCGCAGGGACATCTCCACCAGCAGGGTGCCGAAGCCCCGGCCCGGCCGCGGCTCGGCCACGCGGGCCACGCGCTCGCACCAGTCCAGGACGAGCCCCTCCGCCTGCCGGTCCCAGGTGACCGACAGCGCGCCGTCGTCGGACCCGAGCGCGCCGTACTTCACCGAGTTCGTCGCCCACTCGTGCAGGATCATCGCCAGCGACGACACGTGCCGCCAGTTGATCGCCACGAGGGGACCCTCGATCACCGTGGGGACGTGGTCGCGGTACGGGCGCAGGGTCGCGCCGATCAGGCCCGCGAGGTCGCTCATGCCCTGGCCGTCGGACGGGTCGGCCAGGGAATGCGCCCGCCCGAGGGCCGAGATGCGGTCGCGCATGTCGGTGGCGAAGACGCCGATCTCCCGGTGCGTGCGGGCGCCCGCCGAGATCATGCCGCCGATGATCGCGAACAGGTTCTTCACCCGATGGTTCATCTCCCGCAGCATCAGGTCGCGGGTCTCGGCGAGCGCGTATTCGGGCGACACGTCGATGCAGACGCCGACGATCCGCTTCCGGTCGCCGCTCCGGGTCAGGCGCCCGTAGCTGCGGATGTGCCGCGGCGCGTGGTCGGCGGCGCGCACGCGGAGGCGCGCCTCGAACTCGTCCAGCCCGTGCGCCGCCTGGGCGAGCGCCGCCTCGAAGCCGGGACGGTCCTCGGGCAGCACGCTGGCCGCCAGGGAGGCGGTCGGGTGCGGGGCGTCGGGCGCGAGGCCGAACATCGTGCCGGCGGTGCTGTCGACCACGACGGTCCCGGCATCGGGGCTGTACTCCCAGACGCCGATGCCCCCGGCCTTCACGGCCAGTTCCAGCCGCTCGCGCTCCGCGGCGAGCTGGCGCTCCAGCGACAGCGCCTCGGTGATGTCGGTGAGCACCAGGGTGGCGCCGTCGACGCTGCCGTTCTGCAGGCGGTAGGGCAGCACCCGCAGCGAGAGGGTGCGCTCCCCGTCCCGGGTGGCGACGCGCCGCTGGATCACCGAGCCGCCGGCGCAGACCTCCTGGGCGTCGTGCAGGTACTCGTGCCCGGCGAGCCGGCTCGACACGTCGGCGAGGGGGCGGCCGCGATCGCCCGGCTGCAGCGGGAAGATCGTGGTGGCCGACGTGGTGAAGCTGCGCACCTTCAACTCGCGGTCGAGCACCACGACGGCGAGGTCGGTGGATTCGAAGAAGTTGCGCAGGTCGGCATTGGCGATGGTGAGCTGCTCGACCTTGGTCTTCAGCTCGTCGTTGACCGTGGACAGCTCCTCGTTCGTCGACTGGAGCTCCTCGTTCATCGACATCATTTCTTCGTTGGAGCTCTTCAGCTCCTCGTTCGTCGTCTCCAGCTCCTCGACCGCCGAGCGCAGCTTGTAGCGCGTGCGCAGCAGCTCCTCTTCCAGCGCCTCGACGTGGTCGCCGCCGGCATCCATCTCGATCAGGTCGAGGTCGTCCGCCGCCCGGAAGGCGCCGGTGTCGCGCAGGACCAGGAGCATCGAGCCGTCGGGCAGGGGATCGCAGATCAGCTCCACCGGCTGGACGCCGTATTCCGAGCGGATCTCCACGTCGCGGACGACCACGCGCTTGCGCGCGTCGCGGGTCTGGCGGAGCAGCGGCCCGATCACGTCGCGCAGGCCCGGGCGCGCCAGGGTGATCGCGCTGGTGCCGCCGGTCCGGGTCACCGGGAAGTCGAAGTAGCGGCTCAGGCGGCCGTAGGCGGCGATGATGCCGCCATCCTCGTTGAGCACCATGCTGGGCGGGGCGTAGCGCTCCATGACGCGGCGCACCGCCACGGTCTCGTCGGCGATCGAGGGCTCGCCGCGCCGCTCCTCGCGGCCGCCGCGCCGGGTCTCGCCGCGCCGGGCGCTCCCGGGCAGGTCGATCGGGTATTGCGGCGCGCCCGGCGGACGCTCGAACAGGCGGGCGTGCTGGTCGATGACCGGGAACAGGTGCTCGAACCGGCTGACGCTCTCCGAGGGGCCGAGGAACAGGTAGCCCCCCGGCCGGACCGCGTAGTGGAACAGCGGCACCACCGATTGCTGGAGGCGCTCGTCGAAATAGATCAGCAGGTTGCGGCAGGACAGGAGGTCGACCCGCGAGAAGGGCGGGTCCTTGACCAGGCTGTGGCTGGAGAAGCGGATCAGGTCGCGGATCTCGGCCGCGACGGTGAAGCGCTCGGCGTGCGGGACGATGTAGCGCTCCCGCATGTGGGCCGGGATGTCGGCGAGCGCGGCGGCCGGGTAGGTCGCCTCCCGGGCGATCTGGAGCATGCGCTCGTCGATGTCGGTGGCGAAGATCTGGACCGCCGGCGGCAGGCCGAGGCGGCGGGCGGCGTCGGCGAACAGCATGGCGATGCTGTAGGCCTCCTCGCCGCTGGAGCAGCCCGGGATCCAGACCCGGATGTCCTCCTCGGGGTCGCGGGTGCGCAGCAGCGGCTCCACCGCCCGCTCCCGCAGGATCTCGAACAGCTCGGCGTCGCGGAAGAAGCGGGTGACGTTGATGAGGAGGTCGCGGAACAGCGCCTCGCACTCGGCCTTGTCGGCCCGGACGCGGCCGAGATAGGCCCGGGCGGAGTCGAGCCCGAGGACGTGCATGCGCCGCTCGACCCGCCGGACCAGGGTGGTCCGCTTGTAGCCGGAGAAGTCGTGGCCCACCGCCGCGCGGATGACCCGGCAGAGGTCGTCGATGTGGTCCGCGACGAGGCGGGCCTCGTCGTCGACGGCGTCGGTGCCCCGGCGGCGGAAGAAGCTCGTGAGGCAGTCCACGATCTCGCCCGGCGGCCGCACGAAGTCGACGAGGCTGGTCCCGACCGCCGAGAGCGGCATGCCGTCGTAGCGGGCGGTGTCGGGCTGCTGCACCACGCAGACGCCGCCGTGCTCCTTGATGGCGCGCAGGCCGGTCGTGCCGTCGGCCCCCGTGCCCGACAGGATCACGCAGGCGGCGTTGGCCTGCTGGTCGACCGCCAGCGACAGGAAGAAGTCGTCGATGGGCCGGCGCAGGCCCCGCGGCTGGACGAAGTGGGTGAGTTCGAGGACGCCGTTCTGGATGACGAGGCCGCGCCCCGGCGGGATGATGTAGACCTTGTCGCCCGCGATCCGCTCCCCGCCCTCGCACTGGAGCACCTCCAGCTCGGTCTGCCGGTCGAGGAGCTGCGCCAGCATGCTCTCGTGGTTGGGGTCGAGGTGCTGGACGATGACGAAGGCCATGCCGGTCGGCGGCCGGGCGCGCGCCAGCATCTCCCGCAGGGCCTCGAGCCCCCCCGCCGAGGCGCCGATGCCCACGACGGGGCCGGCGAAGGGCGGGGCGGTCACCGTGCCGGCGCCGTCCAGGACCTCCGAGGCCTCGCCTCCGGGGGCGTTAAGGAAATCCTGGTGCATCGAGATCCGCGAGCGTGAGCTTGGCCTGCGCGACCGTGGCGACCGTGTTGGCGATCGTCATCAGCGAGCCCTCGATGATGAGCCCACTCTCCGCAAGCGTCGGGGTCAGCCGGGACAGGGTCCGGCCGAGTTCGGCATCGTAGGCGGAAAGCAACTCGGGTTGCGAGCGGCTGACGTCGAATTGGGATGCGAAAAGGTAGCGCACCTCGCCCGACAGGGCCTTCAGTTTGGACATGTACAGTAGATTGACGAAGGGCTTCCCGTCCTTGCGGAAATTCAGGATCGGCGTGCGCACCGTGTCCTGCCGGTCGTTCTCCAGGAAGGCGTGGATCTTGGCCCGCGCCTCCCGGTTGTCGGCGTCGCGCTGGAGGAGGCGGCAATTGCGCCCGACGACCTCCGCGCCCGTGTAGCCGGTGAGCTGGTGGAACCGCTCGTTCACCAGGAGCAGGACGTTGTCGTCGCCCGCCGCGGCCAATGCCAGGGCGATGTGGGATTTCTCGAAGAAGGTCGTGAGTTCGGCCGGGATGGTCTGCGTGTCCACGGTAGATTCCCTGTCGCCTCCGTTCGGCACGGTCCTGCCGATCCTCTCCCAGGGCCGCCCGCCCGACGGGCCCCGTGCCGAGCACGCCCGCGATGGTGCCCGCGAGGACGCCCGCGAGGACGCCCTCATGGGCGCGCCGCCGCGGTATGGCAATGACGTCCGGGCCGGCGAACCCGTTCCGCGCGTCCCTGCGACGCCGTGTGCCTCCGGGGCACCAGCCGCCCGCGGCCTCCGGACCTCAGCCCTCGCCGCCGATGATGCCGCGGATGCGGGTGGCGAGCGCCTCCAGGGCGAAGGGCTTCGTCATCACCTGCATGCCGGGCCCGAGATGGCCGTGGTTGAGCGCGGCGTTCTCGGCGTAGCCGGTGATGAACAGGACCTTCAGGTCCGGGCGGTGCTGGCGGCCGGCATCGGCCATCTGGCGGCCGTTCATGCCGCCGGGCAGGCCGACATCGGTGATGAGCATGTCGATGCGCACGTCGGACTGGAGCACCTTCAGCCCCGAGGCGCCGTCCGCCGCCTCGATCGCCGCGTAGCCGAGATCCTCCAGCACCTCGGTCACCAGCATCCGCACGGTCGGCTCGTCGTCCACCACCAGGACCGTCTCGCCCTGCTCGGCGCGGGGCGCGTGGGCGAGGTCCGGCAGGCTCGCCTCGGCCTCCGCCTCGCCGAGATGGCGGGGCAGGTACAGGCAGACCATCGTGCCCTGGCCGACCTCCGAGTAGATCCGGACCTGCCCGCCCGACTGCTTGGCGAAGCCGTAGATCATCGACAGGCCGAGGCCCGTGCCCTCGCCCAGCGGCTTGGTGGTGAAGAACGGGTCGAAGGCCTTGGCGACCACGTCGGGGGTCATGCCGGTGCCGTTGTCCGAGACGCAGAGGGTCACGTACTGCCCCGGCTCCAGCTCGCGCTCCTGGGCGGCCCGGTGGTCGAGCCAGCGGTTGGCGGTCTCGATGACGATGCGCCCGCCCGCCGGCATCGCGTCCCGGGCGTTGATGCACAGGTTGAGCAGCGCGTTCTCGAGCTGGCTCGGGTCGACCAGCGTCGGCCACAGGCCGCCGGCCCCGACCGACTCGATCGCCACCGACGGGCCGACCGTGCGGCGGACGAGCTCCATCATGCCCTCGACCAGGCGGTTCGCGTCCGTCGGCTTCGGGTCGAGGGTCTGGCGGCGCGAGAAGGCCAGCAGGCGGTGGGTCAGGGCGGCGGCGCGCTTGGCCGCGCCCTGCGCCGCGCCGATGTAGCGGTCGAGGTCGCCGACCCGGCCCTGCAGCATCCGGGTCTGCATCAGCTCCAGCGAGCCGACGATGCCGGCCAGCATGTTGTTGAAGTCGTGGGCGAGCCCGCCGGTGAGCTGGCCGACCGCCTCCATCTTCTGCGACTGCCGCAGGGCCTCCTCGGCGCGCATCAGCTCGGCGGAGCGCTCGGCGACCCGCTGCTCCAGGGTCTCGTTGAGGCTGCGCAGCGCCGCGGTGACGCGGTCCCGCTCCGCCTCGACGGCGCGGCGCTCGTCCACGTCGATCAGGACCCCGGGGAAGCTCAGGGGCGTGCCGTCGGGCGCGTGGTCGACGCGGCCGTTGGCCTCCAGCCAGTAATAGTGCCCGTCGGCGCGGCGCACCCGGTACTGGTGCGCGTAGGCGCCGCCGCGGGCGACGGCCGCGTTGATCGCGGCCGCCAGACCGGGCTGGTCGTCCGGATGCACGGTCGCGACGATTTGGGCGAGGGGGATGCCGTCGCGGCCCAGCGCCGGGTCGAGGCCGAAGCTGCGGGCGAAGCCCTCGTCGACCGTGAACCGGTCGCTCGGCAGGTCCCAGTGCCACGTGCCGATGATGGCTCCGGCCGCGAGGGCGAGCTGCACGCGCTCGATGTTGGTCCGGGCGAGCGCCTCGCTGGCGCGCAGGGCGTCCTCCGCCTGCCGGCGCGCGGTGATGTCCCGGAACAGCACCGAGACCTGGCGCCGGCTCGCCGGCCCGATCCGGGCGGCCGAGACGTCGATGAAGCGGTCGGCCTGGGCGAAGAAGCGCTCGAACCGGATCGGGACGCCGGTCCGGAGCACGCCGCCGTAGAGTTCGAGCCAGGCCTCCGCGTCCTCGGCCGACACGAGGTCGCGCAGCGTCCGCCCGACGATGCCGGCGATGCCGGTGTGGCGCTCGTAGCCGGGATTGGCCTCGACGTGGACGTAGTCGCTCAGCGGGCCGTGCGGGCCGTCGAAGAACTCGATGATGCAGAAGCCGTCGTCGATGGCCTCGAACAGGGTGCGGTAGCGCTCCTCGCCGGCGCGCAGGGCGTCGCGGGCCTCGCGCTGCTCGGTGATGTCGCGCGCGACCCCGGAGAACCGCACCGGCCGCCCCGCGGCGTCGCGCTCGATCTCCCCCTGCCGCGCGATCCAGCGGATCTCGCCGGTATCCGGCCGCCGGATCCGGTAGACGACGTCCCGCGGGGCGTCGCCGCGGCGCCGGCTCGCCGCCGTCGAGACGAGGGCCCGGTCCTCCGGCAGGATCAGCGCCTCGACCAGCTCGGCCGGGTAGGTGTCGCGCGCCGGCAGGCCGTAGAGCCGGCAGAATTGCGGGGTCGGGTGCAGGAGCCCGTCCGCGACCCCCACGGTGAACAGGCCGATCCCGCCCGCCTCCTGCGCGCGCAGCAGGCGCGCCTCCGCCTCCCGGAGGGCCGAGCCGGCCCGGTCCGGGTCCGCGGGGGGCGGCGGGAGCGGCCGGGCGTCGCCGTCCCCCTCCGCGCCGGCCGCCCGCGCCCGGAGTCCGGCGGCCTCCTCCTCCAGCGCGCGGGCGCGCCGCAGCAGCGCCTCGGTCCCCGTCTCGTCCACGCTCAGCGCCCGCGCGTCGCGACCGAGTCCCCCGTCGGCCGCGCGGGGCGGTCGGGGCGGGTCGCTGGGGCCGGGAGGGCGGGTGATACGGGCACGGGGCTGGCGCTGCGACAGGGTGGCGGGTCGTGGCGCCTTCTGCCGGAAACGGACCTGGGACGCTACGGGAACGGACCATAACGCGCGGAAACCGCTAAGGCTGCGTCGGCCGGCCCGAAGGCGACGAGACCGGCGGGCGCCCCCGGGCGATGGGGGCGCCCGCTACGGCTCGGCGAGGCGGCAGGTGGCGCCGCTCGCGCGGGGCCAGCCGTAGTAGATCGTCTCAGTTTGCACGTCGGCGAGGCCCACGACCTCCGGCACCGAGGCCTGCTGCGTGTCGAGCACCGCCCCGCCGGCCCCGGTGAACGTGCACAGGACGGTCACGTTCGTCGCCAGGTCCGGGCCGGTGTTGCGCAGGTTGACCATCGCCCGCTGCGGCTCGTGGGAGTCCGGCGGCGTGTGCAGCCGGGTCTCCCGCAGGACCAGGGCGGCGTCGGCCCGCGCCGGCGGGGCGAGCGCGACGATCAGGCCGGCAGCCAGGAAGGCACCGGCCCGCCGCGACGACTGCATCCTGCGCATGGTCGATCCATCCTATCATCGTGCCGGGCGACGGTGCCGGGTCTGGCGACACGGTCTCGGCTCCGGCACCCGTCTCGATCCAACTTGTAACCCGGGATCCGGGTTCGCCGTCAGGCGCCCCGTGCCGAACGCACCGCCGAGCCGAGCCGAGCCGAGCCGAGCCCGAGCGGAGCCGAGCCCGAGCGGATCCGGCCTCAGTTGCGCAGCGGCGCGGCGTCGATCTGCATCCGGTAGATCGTCGTCGGGAACTTGACCGCCGATGCGCCGCCGCCGCTCATCGCCGGCGTGCGGTTCATCTGCGCCGCCGGGATCCACAGGCCGCCCTGCTCGTCGATCCACATCGCGTCGACCCAGACGAGGCGCGGGTCCTGGACCAGCGTGCTCATCGTCCCGTCCGGCGCGATCTTGAGGATCCGCAGGCCGTCCGTGTCGCTCGCGTAGATGGTGCCGCCCGCGTCGATGGCGGTGCCGCCCGTCGCCACCGTGGCGGCGTGGAGCTTCACGTGCTTGGCGCGCTCGTCGTCGCTCACGGACGCGTCGTCGAGGTACCGGGTCTCGATGCTGTAGAGCGGCCCGGTGCACGCTTGGTAGTAGAAGGTCTTGCCGTCCGGCGAGACTTCCAGCTGGTCGGCGTGGATGAAGAGCAGCCTGTCCTTGTCGTCCCGGAGCACCCGGCCCTGGCCGGTCAGCGGGCGCTGCGCGATGGTCGACCAGTGGCCGTCGAGCACCCGCCGCAGGCCGCCGGTCTGGCGGTCGAGGACGATCAGCCCGGGCTGGCCGGCATCCGTCAGGTAGATGCGGCCGCCGTTGAACCGGAAATCGTCGATGAAGCTCTTCTCGGTGGTCGCCGCCTGCAGCGGGTAGACCCTGCGCACGGCGTTCGTGGCGAGGTCGATCTGCACGAGCTTCGGGCCGCCCGGCAGCGGCGCCGCGCCCATGCCGGGCGCGCCCTTGTCGACCACCCAGAGGTCCCCGTCCGGGCCGATGCGGATGGCGTTGACCGCGACGAAGGCCTTGGCCGGGTCGTCGCCCGTCTTCCAGGCGTTCCAGGCCGCGTCGGGGAACGGGACCGCCTTGCCGTCCCGCCACTCGCCGAGCTCGATCCCCTTGTCCTTGCTCTGCCGCTGGAACGGCGAGAACAGCCGGCCGTCCGAGGACCGGGTGATGCCGTTGAAGACGAGGTCGTCCGATTCCACCATCGGCTTGAGGGCGTCGGACCCGGCCGGCGCCTCGGCGGCGCGGCCGGGCGTGCCCAGGCCGACGGCCAGCAGGAGGGCGAGGAGCGTGGCGCGCATGGTGGGATTCCGGTCCGGCGGTGAAGCGTCTCGCCCGGTAAGCCCGCGGAACGCGCGGTGTTCCGGGCCGGTCCCATCGGCCGCAGTCGTGAGTCCGGCGCGAGTCCGGCGCGAATCCGGCGCAGGCCGCGCAGGAGGCACCTGCGACGCTTCGCCGGGGCTGGATCCGGCGGAGATCAGAACATATAGTGAACACAGGGTGAGCGCCGCGCGGGGCGGCCGAGGAGGAGCGAGGGATGGCCAAGTACCGGTTCCACTGCACCAACGGCCTCGAATGCGTGTTCGACGCCCGCGGCACCGAGGTCCGCGCGACGGCCCGCCTCGTCGACCGGGCCCGGAAGGTCGCCTCGGACGTGCGGCGCTCGCTGGCCAACCGCACCGACTGGGCCGAGTGGCGGGTGAGCGTGCACGACCTCTCGGGCCGGCGGGTCCTGGTGCAGCCCTTCGTGCAGCCCTTCGAGCACCCCTTCGAGCACCCCTTCGAGAAGGCGTCGGGTCGCGCCAGGGCGGCCTAGATGGTGGCGCCGATCAAGACGGTCCGCCCGGGACCGGTCCCGGGCGCGACCGCCGCGGAGGCGGATCGGACGATCCGTCCCCTGAGCCTTGCCGAGTTCATCGGCCAGCGCGCGGCGCGGGCGAACATGCAGGTGTTCATCGAGGCGGCGAGGAAGACCGGCCAGGCGCTCGACCACGTGCTGTTCGTCGGGCCGCCGGGCCTGGGCAAGACCACGCTGGCGCAGATCGTGGCGCGCGAGCTGGGCGTGAACGTCCGCTCGACCTCCGGACCGGTGATCGCCAAGGCCGGGGATCTGGCCGCGCAGCTCACCAACCTGGAGGAGCGCGACGTCCTGTTCATCGACGAGATCCACCGGCTCAACCCGGCGGTCGAGGAGATCCTCTACCCGGCCATGGAGGATTACCAGCTCGACCTGATCATCGGCGAGGGCCCGGCGGCGCGCTCGGTCAAGATCGAGCTGCCGAAGTTCACCCTGGTGGGCGCCACGACGCGGGCGGGCCTGCTGACGACGCCGCTGCGCGACCGGTTCGGGATCCCGATCCGGCTGGAATTCTACGAGATCGACGAGCTGGAGCAGATCGTGGCGCGCGGCGCGCGGGTGCTGGGCCTGGGCCTGTCGGCGGAGGGCGCCAACGAGATCGCCCGGCGGGCGCGGGGCACGCCGCGGATCGCGGGGCGGCTGCTGCGGCGGGTGCGGGACTTCGCGGTGGTGGCGGAGGCCGAGACGGTGACGCGGGCGATCGCCGACCGGGCACTGCAGCTCTTGGACGTGGACGGGGCGGGTCTCGACGTGATGGACCGCAAGTACCTGAGCCTGATCGCGCGCGCGTTCGGGGGCGGTCCTGTCGGCATCGAGACGATCGGGGCGGCCCTGTCGGAGCCCCGGGACGCGATCGAGGACATCATCGAGCCCTACCTGATCCAGCGCGGCTTCGTGCAGCGCACCCCCCGCGGGCGCGTCCTCACCCGCCACGCCTACCGGCACCTGGGCCTGCCGGAGCCCGAGGCGGCCGCGGTCGCGGCCTGAGCGCCGGCCGAATTGCCGGATCCCGCGGCCGGCCCTAGCTTCCCTCCGCACGGCGGAGGCGCCCGCGATGATCGATCTCTACGCCTGGAACACCCCCAACGGCCGGAAGATCAGCGTGGCGCTGGAGGAGATGGCGCTGCCCTACCGGGTCATCCCGGTCGACATCACGCAGGGGGCGCAGCACGCGCCCGACTTCCTGGCGATCAGCCCGAACAACCGCATCCCCGCCATCGTCGACCCGGACGGGCCGGACGGGTCGACGATCCCGGTGTTCGAGTCCGGGGCGATCCTGCTCTACCTCGCCGAGAAGACCGGCCGCTTCCTGCCCGAGGACCGGCGGCAGCGCGTCGCCGCCCTGGAATGGCTGATGTGGCAGATGGGCGGCTTCGGGCCGATGCCCGGTCAGGTCCACCACTTCCTGACCGTCGCGGAGGCCGACCGCGCCTACGGCCTCGCCCGCTACAGCAAGGAGACGCACCGGCTCTACGGCGTGCTGGACCGGCGCCTCGCGCAGGTCGCGTACGTCGCGGGACCGCTCTCGGTGGCGGATTTCGCGATCCTCGGCTGGGCGTGGCGCCACGAGCGCCATCAGGTCGACCTCGCCGACTACCCGCAGGTCCGGCGCTGGTACGACCGGATGATGGCGCGCCCCGCCGTGCAGCGGGGCTTCGCCGTCCCGCTGAGCTGAGGCGGGGCGCCCCTGGTCCGGCGCTTGCGACGCCGGGATCCACCGTTCGCGGAGTGACGATGAGGCGACGCACCTTCCTGGCCGCGGGGGCCGCGGCCCTGGCGGCCCCGTCCGTCGGGCGGGCGCAGGGCGCCCGGGTCCTGCGCATGGTCCCCCAGGCGAACGTCACCTCGATCGACCCGATCTGGACGACGGCGATCGTCACCCGCAACCACGCCTACGTGATCTACGACACGCTGTTCGGCCTCGACGCCGACCTGCGGCCGCAGCCGCAGATGGCGGCCGGCCTCAAGGTCGAGCAGGACGGGCGCCGGGTGACGATCCCCCTGCGCGCGGGCCTGCGCTTCCACGACGGCACGCCGGTCCTGGCACGGGACTGCGTCGCCAGCATCCGGCGCTGGGCGGCGCGCAACGGCTTCGGCCAGACCCTGATGGCCGCCACCGACGAGCTCGCCCACGACGGCGACACCGACATCGTGTTCCGCCTGAAGGCGCCGTTCCCGCTCCTGCCGCAGGCGCTGGCGAGCGTCAGCCAGCCGGCCTTCGTCATGCCCGAGCGGGTCGCCCGGACCGACCCGTACAAGCAGATCACCGACGCGACCGGCTCCGGGCCGTTCCGCTGGAAGGCCGACGAGTTCAACTCGGGCAGCCTGATGGTCTACGAGCGCCACCCCGGCTACGTGCCGGCGCCCGGCACGCCCAGCCTGACGGCCGGCGGCAAGGTCGCCCATTTCGACCGGATCGAGTGGCGGATCATCGCCGACGGCGCCACCGCCGCGGCGGCCCTGCAGAACGGCGAGATCGACTGGTACGAGCAGCCGCCGCCCGAACTCCAGCAACTGCTCGCCCGCAACCGCGACATCGTGGTGGAGGGCCTCGACCGGCTCACCAACCCGGCGATCCTGCGGATGAACCACCTGCAGCCGCCGTTCGACGACGTCGCGGTGCGCCGGGCGGTGCTGCCGGCGATCGTCCAGGGCGACTTCATGGCGGCGATCGCGGGCGACGATCCGGCCAATTTCAACGATCGCTGCGGGATCTTCACGCCCGACACGCCGATGGCGACGCAGGCCGGCCTGGACGTGCTCACCGGGCCGCGCAGCCTCGACGCCGCCCGGGCGGCGCTCAAGGCCGCGGGCTACGACGGCGCGAAGATCCGGCTGATCGGCCCCACCGACATCCTGGCCCCGTCGGCGCTGACCCAGGTCGCGGCCGACCTGCTCCCCCGGATCGGCTTCAACGTCGACCTGGCCCTGAGCGACTGGGGCACGGTGATCCAGCGGCGCGTCTCCCGCGAGCCCGTCGAGAAGGGTGGCTGGTCGGTGCTGCTCACCACCTTCTCGTCCTTCGACAACGCCGACCCCGCCGCCCTCCAGCCGCTCCGGGCCAACGGGCCGAACGCGTGGTTCGGCTGGCCGTCGGTGCCGCGGCTGGAGGCGCTGCGGACCGCGTGGTTCGCGGCCTCCGACGCGGAGGCGCGCCGGGCGATCTGCGCCGACATGCAGCGGATCGCCCTCGAGGAGGTCGTGTTCGTGCCGGTCGGCTCCTACCGCTCGATGACCTCCTACCGGCGCACCCTCACGGGCCGGCTCCCGGGATTCCCGATCCTCTGGAACCTCCGGCGCGCCTGAGGGCGCCGGAGGCGCCTCAGGACGGCATGACCGGCGGGTGGTAGGTCAGCGTGAAGGCCAGCGCCCAGAGCAGGAACAGCACCAGCGGCAGGTGCACGATCAGCTGCAGGAAGCTGAAGCCGACGATGTCGCGCGCCTTGAGGCCGATGATGCCCACGAGCGGCAGCATCCAGAACGGGTTGATCAGGTTCGGCAGCGCCTCGGCGGCGTTGTAGATCATCACCGCCCAGCCGAGATGGACCTTCAGCTCGTTGGCCGCCTGCAGCACGTAGGGCGCCTCGAGCAGCCACTTGCCGCCGCCCGACGGCACGAAGAATCCGAGGATCGCCGAGTAGACGCCCATGGTCAGCGGGAAGGTGCCGGTGGTGTTGAGGCTGACGAAGGCGTGGGTGATCGCGTCGGAGGCCGAGGCCCCGGCGGCGTTCTTCGGCCCCGTCAGCATGCCGCTGATCGCCGCGTAGAGCGGGTACTGGATCAGGATGCCGGCGGTGGCCGGCACCGACCGGGCGACCGCCGTGAGGAAGCGCTTCGGCCGCCAGTGCAGCAGCAGGCCGAGGGTCAGGAACAGCAGGTTGTAGGTGTTGAGGTTCGAGATCGCCACGATCCAGGATTGGCGCGCGAATTCCTGCACGATCCAGCCGCCCGCGATCAGCACCAGCAGGAGCGTGAGGATCGGCGAGTGCTCCAGCCACTCGCCGGGCTGGCGCGGGGGCGCGAGGTCGTTGGTCTCGCGGGCCACGTCGACGCCGAGCGCCTCGGCGGTCACGGCGGTCTCCCGCCGCGGGGCGGAGGCGTAGGCGATCAGGATCGAGACCACGAACAGGATCGCGGCGACCAGCATCGACTGCCACAGGAAGATCGTCTCGCTGAACGGGATCACGCCCGAGATCGCGAGGAGGTTCTTGGTCAGGCTCGCGGGGTTCGCCTGGAGCTGCGCCGCCGAGGAGCTGAGCCCCAGCGCCCAGGTCGCGCCGAGGCCGAGATAGGCGGCCGCGCCGGCGGCGCGGTAATCCATCCGCAGGTCGGTCCGGCGCGCCAGCGCCCGCACCAGGAGGCCGCCGAAGATCAGGCTGAGGCCCCAGCTCAGGAAGGACGACACCATCGTGGCGGCGGCCACGAACCCGACCGCGCCGCGGCCGGAGCGCGGGATCCGCGCCAGCCGCTCGATCAGCGCCTGCATGGGCGGCGACACCGCCACCACGTAGCCGCCGATGGTCACGAAGGCCATCTGCATGGTGAAGGGGATCAGGCTCCAGAAGCCGTCCCCGAAGCTCTTGGCGACGGCCGCCGGGGCCGCGCCGTTCGCCATCGCCCCGAGGGCGACGATCACCACCGCGATGGCGACGAAGATGAAGGCGTCCGGGAACCAGCGCTCCGCCCAGTTGGTGAAGCGGATGCCCAGCCGTTCCAGCGTCCCGGCCGCGGTCGAGGCGGCCGGATCGGCCGGGCGGGGACGGGTCTCGGGGGCTGTATCGGCGGGCGGGGCGGCCATGGAACTCCTCCGAAGCCGGCTCTTCGGGCCGGTGGCCCACTCAGGATGGCGCGGGCGGAGGTCCGCTCAAGGTGCCGTGTCGGTCACGACCGTGACAGTGGGGCGCCCCTGACGGCGGATGTCGCCCGGCGGCCGCGTCAGGCCCCTCTTCAGGCCCCTCTTCAGGCCCTGCGGCGCACCGCGCCGGCCTCGGCCACGCGCCCTGCCTCGCCCTCCGTCTCCTCCTCTGTCTCGCGCGCCAGCCGCTCCAGCAGGTCGGCGAGGGGCATCGGGCGGCCGATGTGGTAGCCCTGGGCGTAGCGGCTGCCGTGCCGCTGCACCACGTCCAGCTGGGCCTGCGTCTCGATCCCCTCGACGATCCCGTCGAGGCCGAGGTTGCGGCACAGGTCCAGGATCGTGGAGACGAGGCTGCAGCCCCGGTCCGTGTCGATGTCGGCCATGAAGCCGCGGTCGATCTTGATCTTGTCCAGCGGCAGGCGGTGGACGTAGCCCAGGCTGGAATAGCCGGTCCCGAAATCGTCGAGGGCGATCTTGATGCCGAGGCTGCGCAGGGTGGTGATGGCCGCCTTGGCGTGGTCGAAGTCGCGCATCAGGGCGGTCTCGGTCAGCTCGAGCGTCAGGCGGCGCGGGTCGAGGCCGCTGCCCCGCACCGCCGCCAGGATCGCCAGGACGGTCTCCGGCGCGGCGAGGTCGTGCGCGGAGAGGTTGAAGGACAGGCCGGTCCCGGGCGGCAGCCGCGCGCCGTCGGCGAGCGCCTTGCGCAGGAGCAGGAGCGTCACCGTGTGGATCATGCCGCAGCGCTCGGCCGCCGCGATGAACCGGTCCGGCGCGACGGGGCCCAGCGTCGGGCTCGTCCAGCGCGCCAGACCCTCCACGAAGGCGGTCCGCCCCGTCTGGAGGTCGAGGACCGGCTGGTAGTGCAGCACCATCTCGGCGGCGAGATCCGCCGTCCGCAGGGCCGTCTCCACCGCCTGCTCGGCGCGGATCGCGTCCTTGTGCTCCTGCGAGAACAGGGTCGTGGCGCCGCGCCGCTGCTCCTTGGAGTGGTAGAGCGCGTAGTCGGCGCGGTCGAACAGGGCGTCGGCGTCGTGCGGGATCCGGCAGGGCAGGGCGAGCCCGCCCGAGCAGCCCGTGACGACGCGGATGTCGCCGATCCGGATCGGCTGCTGCAGCGCGGTGCAGACGCCGTCGCAGAAGGCGAGCGCCGCCGCGGCCGAACCCGGCGCGCGCAGGAGCACGCCGAACTCGTCGCCCCCCAGTCGCGTCACCACCACGTCGGCGCCCGCGAAGCCCGCGAGGCGGCGGCCGGCCTCCGCCAGCACCCGGTCGCCGACATTGTGCCCGTAGGTGTCGTTGATCGGCTTGAAGCGGTCGAGGTCGAAGATCGCCAGAGCGAAGGGCGTCTCGGTCGCCGCGGACGACCGGATCGCCTCGTCGAGCTTCTGGAAGAAGTAGCGCCGGTTGGGCAGGCCGGTCAGGCTGTCGGTCTGGGCGAGGCGCGCGTTCTCCTCCGAGAGCCGGCTCGCCACGGCCTGGGACGCCACGAGGTCGACGAAGGCCCGGTAGTTGGTGTTGAGGATGCGGACCATCACCGCCGTCACGAAGGCCGTGTTGGCGGCGATGGCCAGGAAGACGTCGTTCCCGCTGGTCACGCAGCAGAACAGGAACACGCTCATGACGATGCCGGTCACCAGGAAGGCCGCCACCGGCAGGTGCGTCAGGCAGAAGATGCAGGCGATCACCGTGACGGCCACGAAGATCGCCACGTGGCCCTGCTCGTAGGGGCCGCCGTACCGGTTCAGCACCATCGCCCAGACCACGAAGGCGGCCGAGAAGAAGACCGTGAGCGCCGTGGTCAACCGCAGGTGGCGGGCCGCCCGCGCCTCGCTGAACGTCTCGGGCCGCAGGCGCAGCCAGTGCGCCGCCCGCACCACGCACAGCGCGATCACGACGGCCGGGATGCCGAGCGTCAGGGCGGCGGGCGCCAGACCGTAATGGGTCAACGCGAGTGCGCCGGCATTGATCGAGAGAAGCCCGTAGAGGGTCGGGACCTGCTTCTGCAGCTCCGCGAGCTGACGCGTGGCGGTCAGTCCGCGGGCGGATGTGGTCCACGTCGCGATCAGTAACGAGAGCGGGTGTTTGGAACGGTTCATTGGAGCTGCAGCTGCGCAATTTCCGTATTACTATTTTTCTTTCATTAAAGAGACATTTAAATGGCGGCAGAGCAGGATGGTCCTCCGAGGCGTGGCCGCCAGCGCTCGCGAGCCTTTTCTCGACGATCTGCAGAAGACGCGCCCGCGATCGATCGGATTTGCGGAGGCATTCGCCCGGTCTTGACTGATTGAGGCTCCGAACTCTCTTGCCGCAATTGCTGTGGATTCATTTCAGGTCTTCGTCGACTTGTCCCGCCCGGGCCCGGCAGGGCCCGACCCGATGCCGGTCCGGGTCTCGACCGCGCCCCGCGCTCCGAAAGCCCGCCGGGACCTGCCGCCCGCCTGCCGCCCGCCTGCCGCCCGCCTGCCTGCCGCCTGCCTGCCGATTGCCCGCCCGGCGCATCCCGGCGATGATCACCGCCGCGACGGGACTGCGGTCGGGAGGCTGGGGAGAGAGCGATGAGAACCCGTGACCGGTCCGTCCGGCTGGCGATCCTCGTCGGCGGCCTGTCCATGGCCGCCGGGCCCGGGCAGGCCGAGACGATCGACGTGACCTTCGCCTGCCCGGACGGACAGGCTCTGGCCGTCACGTTCGTGAACGCCGCGGGACCCGACAGGGCGGTCGTCCGGCCGGCGAACGGCGCCGCCGTCACCCTGCCCGTGCAGATCAGCGGGTCGGGGTACCGCTACGCCGACGCCACGCACGAGCTGCGGGGCAAGGGGCGGTCGGTCACGTGGACCGACGGGGCCGCCAAGCCCGTCACCTGCACCGACCCGACACCGCCCGACGCCAGATCCCGCTAGGACACCGGGGGGCCGGGCAAGAGATCGGGACCGGCCCCGGGACCGGCCCCGGGACCGGCCCCGGGACCGGCCCCGGACGCGGATGCCTCGGTTCCGGCCACGACTCTTGTCACGGCCCGGCCGGGGCCTGATGTTGGCCGCCGGCGAAGCGGAGCGGTGGTCCATGGCTGTCGTGCGGCGGATCGGCCTCGTGGTCTGTCCCGATTTCGATTTCATGGCCCTGGCGGTGACCTCGCCGTTCGTGCTGGCCAACAAGTACGCGGGCGCGCCGGTCTACGACGTCCGCCTGCTCGCCGAGCAGGGCGGCCGGGTGCGCGCGGGGCTGGGGCCCGACATCGCCACCGAGCCCCTCGGCGCGCCGGATGCCTTCGACACGATCCTGGTCGCGGCCGGGATCGGGCTCCCGGAGACGACGCCGGGCCTCGCCCGCTACCTCCGGGCGGCGGCCCGGGCGACGCGGCGGGTCGCGGGGCTGTGCATGGGGGCCTTCGTCCTGGCCGATGCCGGCCTGCTCGACGGGCGCCGCGCCACGACCCACTGGAACCACGCCTCCCAGTTCCGCGCGCGCTATCCCGCGACCCGGCTCGACATCGACAAGATCTACATCGCCGACGACAACCTCTGGACCTCGGCGGGCATGTCGGCGGCGATCGACCTCGCCGTCGCCATGGTGGAGCGCGATCTCGGCCGCGACATCGCCACCCGCGTCGCCCGCGGGCTGGTGATGGAGCGCCGCCGGGCCGGCGGTCAGGCGCAGCACTCGGCGCTGCTGGAGGTGGACGCGCCCACCGACCGGATCCAGAGCGTCCTCGCCCACGCGCGCCGGAACCTGCGGCTGCCGCTCACCACCGAGGACCTCGCCGCCGTGGCCTGCCTCAGCCCGCGCCAGTTCACCCGGCTGTTCCGGGCCGAGACCGGAACCTCGCCCGCCAAGGCCATCGAGACGCTGCGCGTCGAGGCCGCCAAGCTGATGCTGGAGGAGAGCCGCCTGCCCATCGAGGCGATCGCCCGGGAGGCCGGCTTCGCCAACCGCGAGCGGATGCGCCGCGCGTTCCTCCGGGTCCACGGCGCGGTGCCGCGGGTGATCCGCCGGGCGGCCGGGCCCCTCGCGGTCGCCTGAGCGCACCCGGCGACGGCCGGGCATGGCCGGATAAGGCCTGACATGGCCGGAAACGTGGCTTCTACGGCGTAGGCCGCCCTGCGCGGCGACCGTAAGCATGGCCGGGGGGCTCAGCCGATCCTCGGAGGCAAGCGGCCATGGTGAACCTGACGATCAACGGCCGGCCGCACGCGGTCGAGGCCGAGCCCGACACGCCGCTGCTCTTCGTCCTGCGCGACACGCTCGGGATGACCGGCACCAAGTACGGCTGCGGCATCGCCCAGTGCGGGGCCTGCACGGTGCTCCTCGACGGGCAGGCGACGCGCTCCTGCCAGGTGCCGCTGGAGAGCGTCGGCGATCAGGCCGTGACCACCATCGAGGCGATCGAGCAGGATTCCGTCGGCCGGAAGGTCGTCGAGGCCTGGGTCTCCGTGCAGGTGCCCCAGTGCGGCTACTGCCAGTCGGGTCAGGTCATGGCCGCCACGGCCCTCCTCAAGCAGACGCCCAAGCCCACCGAGTCCGAGATCGCCGAGGCGATGACCAACCTGTGCCGCTGCGGGACCTACAACGCCATCGCCGCCGCCGTGCGGCAGGCCGCCGCCTGAGGAGGCCGCCATGGACCAGCTCCGCGATCGCGCCCAGCACGACATGGCCCGCGTCGATCCCGGCCCCGGCGGCCAGACCGCCCGGCCGGCCCCCTCCCGCCGCGGCGTCCTCGCGGCGGCCGGCGGTGCCCTGGTGCTCAGCGCCGTCCTGCCGGTGCGCGCCGCCCGGGCGGAGGCGCAGGGCCCCGCGGAGGGCGCGGGCGCCCTCGCGCCCAAGCCCGGCACCCGGGTCGCGGCCTTCCTGGAGATCCACCCGGACGGGACCATCAAGCTGCTGAGCCCCTTCGTGGAGGGCGGCCAGGGCATCGCCACCGGCCTGGCGCAGATCGTCGGCGAGGAGCTCGACGTGCCGCCGTCCCGCTTCGTGGTGGAGTGCGCGCCGCCCGGTCCCGACTACGCCGTCGTCAACGGCATTCGCATGACCGGCGGCAGCTTCTCGACCCGGTCGAGCTACGACGTCATGCGGCGCCTCGGCGCCACCGCCCGCGACCTCATGATCCGCGCCGCCGCGGCCCGGCTCAAGGTCCGGGAGGGCGAACTCACCACCCGGGACGGGGTCGTGCTGCACGCGGCCTCGAACACGGCGCTCTCCTACGGCGCCCTGGCGTCCGACGCGCTGGCGCTGAGGCCGAACGAGGGCGTCGCCCTGCGCGACCCGCGGACCTTCCGCTACATCCGCCAGCCGGTCCCGCGGATCGACGTGCGGGACAAGTCGACCGGACGGGCGATCTACGCGATCGACCAGAAGGTCGACGGCATGCTCTACGCCGCCGTGCAGCACGCGCCGCGGCTCGGGACCGAGCCGGAGCGCCTGACGAACGAGGCCGAGGTCGGGGCGATGCCGGGCGTGCACGCGGTGCACCGCCTGCCGGGGGCCGTGGCGGTCACGGCCGACAGCTGGTGGCGCGCCCGCAAGGCCGTCGAGGCGCTGCAGGTGACGTGGTCGGCCGGCAAGGCCAGCGGCCTCGACACGGTGGCGGCCGACTTCTCCTCCGCCGGCATGCTCGCCGCGCTGAAGGCCTCGGCGGATCCGGGCCACGTCGCCGAGGCCGAGGGCGACGTGGACGGCGCCTTCGCCGAGGCCGCCAAGGTGGTCGAGGCGGAGTACGAGGCGCCCTACCTCGCCCATGCCCAGCTCGAGCCGCCCTCGGCGATCGCGCGCTTCAACGGCGACGGCACCCTCGACGTCTGGCTGCCGAACCAGATGCCGGAGGTGTTCCAGGCGGTGTCGGCCAAGGTCGCCGGGCTGGAGCCGGCCCGGGTCCGCATCCACTCGCCGATGCTCGGCGGCTTCTTCGGCCGGCACTTCACCTACGAGGCCGGCAACCCGTTCCCGCAGGCGATCCTGCTCGCCAAGGCGACCGGCCGGCCCGTGAAGGTGCTGTGGTCGCGCGAGGAGGAGTTCGCCCGCGACGCGGTCCGGCCCCTGAGCTTCAGCCGGTTCCGGGCGGCCCTCGACGCGGCGGGCCGGCCGACCGCCCTCACGGTGCGCACGGTCGGCGAGGGGCCGATCGGACGCTACTTCAGCATGATGATGCGGACGCCGGTCGACCCGTCCGCGGTCGAGGGTATCGTCGAGAAGCCCTACGCGGTGCCGAACCGGCGCATGACCTTCACGAAGGTCGCCCATCCGGTGAACATCGCGTTCTGGCGCTCCGTCGGCCACTCGATGAACGACGCGTTCTACGAGAGCTTCCTCGACGAGGTCGCGCAGGCCGGCGGGCAGGATCCCTTCGCGCTGCGCGTGGCGCTCCTCAAGGACAGCGCCCGCCACCGCGCCCTGCTGACGGCGGTGGCCGAGATGTCGGGCGGCTGGCGGCGCGGCCCCTACCGCGCCGAGGGCGGCCTGCGCGCCCGCGGCGTCGCGATGGCCTCGCCGTTCGGGTCGGAGACCGCCACCGTCGCGGAGGTCTCCGTCGAGGGCGGTGAGGCCCGCGTGCACAACCTCTGGATCGCGTTCGACCCGGGCAGCATCGTCAACCCGGCGATCGTCAAGGCGCAGGTCGAGTCGGCGGCCGCGCTGGGCCTGTCCTCGGTCCTGTTCGAGCAGATCGTCTACCGGGACGGCGTGCGCCAGTCGCGGAACTACGACACCTACCCGGTCCTGCGCCGGGAGCACATGCCGGCCGTGCACGTGCGCATCGTCGAGAGCGGCGCGCCGATGGGCGGCGTCGGCGAGCCGGGGCTTCCGGGCGTGCCGCCCGCGGTGCTCAACGCCGTCGCGGCGCTGACCGGCCAGCGGATCCGCGCCCTGCCGATGGCCAACACCAAGCTCGGCGCCGCCTGAGCGCCCGGCAGCTCACGACGGGACGACCACGATGACACAGGCTCACGGCAAGGCCCTGGTGACGGGCGCCTCCTCGGGGATCGGCGCGGAGTACGCCGCGCAGCTGGCGGCGCGGGGGCACGACCTCGTCCTCGTGGCGCGCGACGCGGCCCGGCTGTCGGCCCTCGCCGCGCGCCTCGGCGGGGAGGCCGGGGTCGCCGTCGAGGTCCTGCGCGCCGACCTGACCCGGCCGGCGGACGTCGCCGCGGTCGGCGCGCGCCTCGCCGCCGATGACGCGCTGCGCCTGCTGGTGAACTGCGCCGGCCTCGGGCCGATGGGGCCGGTCCTCCCCGGGCCGGCGGGGGGCTACGACCCCATGGTCGCCCTCAACGTGACGGCGCTGCAGCACCTGACGCTGGCGGCGGCCGCCGCCTTCGCGGAGCGCGGCGGCGGCACGATCGTGAACGTGTCGTCGGTGGTCGCCCTGCTGCCCGAGCGCTTCAACGCGGTCTACGCGGCCAGCAAGGCCTACGTGCTGGCCCTCACCCAGGGGCTCGCCGCCGAGCTCGCGCCCCGGGGCGTGCGCCTGCAGGCGGTCCTGCCGGGCATCACCCGCACCGAGCTGTTCGCGCGGGCGGGCGCCGATCTCGACCGGATCCCCGCCGCGATGATCATGGAGGCGCGGGACCTCGTGGCCGCGGCCCTCGCGGGACTCGACGCGGGCGAGCCGGTCACGATCCCGTCCCTGCCCGAGATCGACGACTGGACGGCCTTCGAGGCCGCCCGCCTGCGCCTCGGCCCGAACCTCTCCCGCAGCGCGCCGGCCGCGCGCTACGGCCGCGGCTGAGCGGCCTCCGGCGCGCGCGGCCCGACTTGGGCCGACTTGGGCCGACTTGGACCGACTTGGACCGACCTGGCCCGTCCCCGCCGGACCCGCCAGGAACCACCCGTCCCGGAGATCGCGGCGTCGGCGTCCCGCCGCGGGTCGCCTGCGACGCGGAGATGTCCCTTGCCTGCGCCCATGACCGCACCCATGCCCCCGTCGCGCTTCGACGCCGTTCTCCTCGACCTCGACGGCACCCTCGTCGACAGCCTGGCCGATCTCCGGACGGCCCTGAACGCCACCCTGGCGCGGGAGGGTCTGCCGCCGGTCGGGACGGCCGCGATGCGGGCGATGGTCGGCGACGGCGCGGTGGCGCTGCTGCGGCGCGCCCTGCGGGCCTCGGGCGGCGCTCCGGAGCGGGCGCCGGACCTGCTGCCGGCCTTCCTGGCCGTGTACGAGCCGCTCGCGGCCGCCGGCACCGCCCTGTTCCCCGGCGCCGCCGCGGCGGTCCGCGACCTCCGGGCGGCGGGCTACGCGCTGGCGGTCGTCACCAACAAGCCGGCCCGCGCCACCGGCCTGATCCTCGACGCGGTGGGGCTGGCGCCGCTGATCGACACGGTCGTGGGCGGCGACACGCTGCCCGAGCGCAAGCCCGATCCCGCGCCGCTGCGGGAGGCCCTGCGCCGCCTGCGGGTCGCGCCCGGGCGGGCCGTCATGGTCGGCGACATGCACCACGATATCGCGGCCGCCCGCGCCGCCGGCACCGCCGCCATCCTGGCCCGCTACGGCTACGGGCGCCCCGAAGACGCCGAGGCCGCCGACGCCGTCCTCGACGACATCGGCGGCCTGGGAATGATGATCGGGGCGCTGCCCGCGGGCGGCGCCCCGGTTACCTAGCGGCTTCCCGCGAGGTCGAGGCGGGCGGGGGCGCCCGGCGCCCGGGCTTCCCGCTCGAGGATGGCGCGGGCGCTGTCCGCGAGGACGAGCCAGGCGCCGGCCATGAGCGTGACGTCCTTGAGGACGAGGCGGCCTGCGCCCGACAGGTAGGGGAAGCCGTGCTCGGCGTCGCCGAGCGCCGCCACCCAGGCCTCGGGGGTGGTCACGAGGAACGACAGGGTCACCACCGGCGTCAGGAAGGCCAGCACCGCCCCGGCGAGGCCCAGCCGCCGCGACGCCAGCCCGACGAGGACGAGCAGGCCGATCAGCAGCTCGACTGTGCCGAGGCCGCGGGAGAACGCGTAGGTGTGGTTGGCCGTCTGCCACGCGCGGGCGGCGAGATTCAGCTCGCCCTCGTGGGTGAGGTGCTGGGCGTACTGGTCGGGATGGGCGTAGAAGAACGCCATCACCGGGCTGTTGGCGACGAAGGGCGTGATGCTGTCGGCCTCGTAGGGCACGAACTTGAGCGCGCCGATCCAGAGGAAGATGACCGCGATGGCGACCCGCATGGCCTGGAGGCCGAGGCGGTTCGAGCCCGGCCCGGAGACGAGGCCGAGGACGCGACGAACCTGCGTGTTCATGGCACGATTCCTTGCTCAACCGGATGGGGGAGGGGGCTACGCCTCGGCGGAGGCCGCGAAGGCGTCGAGCGCGCGGGTCGCGTAGACGACCGCGGCACCGGCATTGAGGCTGGTGGCGACCCCGAGGGCCTCGGCCAGCTCGGCCTCGGTGGCGCCGAGCTTGCGGGCGGCGTCGGTGTGGACCGTGATACAGCCGTCGCAGCGCAGGGAGATCGCCACCGCCACCGCGATCAGCTCGCGGGTCTTGGCGTCGAGCTGGCCGGTCTTCTGGCCCGCCGTGCTGAGAGTGCCGTAGCCCCGCACCGTGTCGGGGCTGAGCTTGGCGAAGTGTCCGACGCCGGCGGTGACCTGCTGGCGGTAGGTGTTCCAATCGATCATGTGCATGACGACCTCCTTCGTGATGACGAGGAAGGTAATCAGGGCCGGCCGCGCCCTCGATGACCGCGCGGCGCAGGCTGATGACCGGGCGGATCAACCCGCCTGCGGGGGGGCCTCCGGCTGCCGGGCCTGCCCGGGGCGGATCCCGTACTTGCGCAGGAACGCCCGGCTCAGGGCGGCCGCGGACTGGTAGCCGACCTCCGCGGCGAGACGGTCCAGCGCGACCGTCTCGGTGCGCAGGCGGTGATGGGCGAGCCCGAGCCGCAGGTCGGTGAGGAATTCCAGCGGCGCGACGCCCGCGGCGGCGCGGAAGGCGCGCACGAGGCTCGCCCGCGACGCGGCGGCCGTCGCGGCCAGTTCGTCCAGCGTCCAGGGATGCACCGGATCGCGCACCAGCGCGAGCACCGCCCGGGCGGCGAGCGGCTGGCCCAGGAGGCGCAGCAATCCCTCGGCCGGGCCCGACGCCTCGAGATGCGCGCGCAGCATCATCATGAACAGCGCGCTCGCGAGGTTCTCGGCGACCGCGACCGACCCGGCGCGGAGGTCGTTCAGCTCCGCGCGGATGCCCGCCAGCAGCGGCGCGAAGCGGGTGGCCAGGGGCTCGGCGCCGACGTTCAGGACGAGGAGGTCCGGCAGGGCGGTCACGATCAGGGTCTGGGGCGCCGCCTCGAAGGCCAGGCGGCCGCAGATCAGCTCGACGTCGGGCTCGGCCCCGACGGTGGTCTTGAACCGCAGGGTGTCCGCGTGGCGGACCGCGACGGGCAGGGGCGTCGCCGGCCGCGGCCCCGCGCCGTGGAACAGGTGCGCGTCGCCGCGCGGCAGGAGCAGGATGTCCCCGGCCGCGACCTGCAGGGGCGCGCTCCCGGGCCGCCGCAGCGTGGCGCGGCCGCGCGTGACGAGGTGGAAATAGGCCTGCCGCGCCGGCTCCGTCTCGTGCGCGGCGGCCCAGGCGCCGCCGAACCGGCAGACGTCGTCCAGGTGCGGCCGCACGCGCAGCAGCGGCGCGAGGCCGCTCAGCGGATCGTCGACCCCGGCGGCTCCGGGCGCGCCCGCGCGACGCCTGATCGGTCCGGCCATGCTCCCCCGCGCTCCGGAATGCCCCCGGGCCCGGCATAGGCGCACGCGGCAGCCTCGACCAGAGGTTGTTCGTCCGCCGCGGGATCAGCCCGCCGCGATGGCCCTCTCGACGAAGGCGGTCACGCCCGCGATGTAGCGCTGGATCGGGATCCCGCGCTTCCGGTGCTTGGCCCGCTTCACGTACCAGTCCTGCAGGAGCGGCTTGATCAGCGCGGCGGTGAGATCCACGTCGGCGACCGCGAAGACGCCCGCCGCCGCGCCGCGGGCCAGGACCTCGGCGAAGATGCGCTCCGTGGCGGCCTCGCTCGCCGTCGCCATCGTCCGCGCGGGGGCCGGGAAGCCCTTCGCCTCCATGAAGGCGAAGACGAACCAGGGCTGCATCGCCTCGGTCAGGCGGATATGGGTCTCGATCAGCCAGCGCAGATGCGCGGCCGGATCCGCCGCGAGCCCCGCCGGGGCCTGCCGCAGGACCGCCTCGGCCGTCTCGGCCACCTCGGTGAGGATCATCACCAGGAGCGTGTTCTTGTTGTCGAAGTACGAGTAGAGCCCGCCCATGCTGAGCCCCGAGGCCCGGGCGAGGTCGCGCAGGCTCGTCTCGTGGAAGCCCTGCCGGCTCGACAGCTTCAGCACCGCCTCGATGATCCGCGCGAGGTTGGCGACGGCGACGTGGTCCTTCCGGACGCGGATCCGGTCCCGGTGCCGCGCCAGGATCCGGGCGCAGATCGCCTCGGTCGCGTAGGCGTCTTTCGCCGGCAGGTGCGCCGGCAGGTGCGCCGGCAGGTCGGCCGGGGGGGCGTCTGCGGGGCTCATCGATCCATCGTCGCTCCGTCGTCGTTTCGTCGTCGTTTCGTCGTCGCGCCCGCCCGCCCGCCGTGGCCACGACCGGGAGCGGCGCCCGCGGTCTAGCCCGTTGCCAGGCGCGAATCCAGGCGATAAAAAGCGAGCGCTCGCTCGATTTTTATCGCCTGCACCGACCCAGGAGGTGGGCCCGTGGATTTCACCATCTCCCCGCGCGTCGAGGATTACCGCGCGCGGATCGCGGCCTTCGTGGACGCGCACATCCTGCCGCTGGAGGCCGATCCGGCGGCCTATGACGGCCACGGCAACATCAGCCTCCCCGAGCTGGCCCGGCTGCGCGGCCTCGCCCGCGCCGAGGGCCTGTGGTGCCTGCAGCTGCGGCCCGAGACCGGCGGCGCCGGGCTCGACAAGGTCGGCATGGCGGTCTGCTACGAGGCCATGAACCGCTCGATCTTCGGGCCGGTCGTGTTCAACTCGGCCGCGCCCGACGACGGCAACATGATGGTGCTGGAGAAGGTCGCGACCCCGGACCAGAAGGCGCGCTGGCTCGCGCCGATCGTGGACGGGCGGGTCCGCTCGGCCTTCGCCATGACCGAGCCGCATCCCGGCGGCGGCTCCGATCCCGGCATGATCCAGACCCGGGCCGAGCGGCGGGGCGACGGCTACGTGGTCACCGGCCGCAAGTGGTACATCACCGGCGCCGAGGAGGCCGAGCACTTCATCCTGATGGCGCGCACCTCCGACGACGCGCGCAAAGGGCTGACCGCCTTCCTGTTCCACAGGGACCAGCCCGGCTGGCGGATCCTGCGCCGCATCCCGATCATGGGGCCGGAGGAGCACGGCGGCCATTGCGAGCTGCTGTTCGAGGGCCTGGAGATCCCGGCCGAGAACGTCCTGATGAATGAGGGCGACGGCCTGAAGCTCACCCAGATCCGCCTCGGGCCGGCGCGGCTGACCCACTGCATGCGCTGGCTCGGCCTGTCGAAGCGCTGCGTCGAGATCGCCCGGGCCTACGCGGCCGAGCGGCGCGGCTTCGGGATCCGGCTGGCCGACCGGGAGAGCATCCAGCTGATGCTCGGCGACCTCGCCATGCGGATCGAGATCGGGCGCCTCCTGGTGATGAAGGCCGCCTGGGCCCTCGACCAGGGCAGCTTCGCCCGCAAGGAGGTGTCGATGGCCAAGGTGCACGTGGCCAACCTCCTGCACGCGGCCGCCGACACGGCGATCCAGATCAACGGCGCGCGGGGCTACTCCACCGACACGCCGCTCGAGTGGATCTACCGCTACGCCCGGCAGGCCCGCCTCGTGGACGGGGCCGACGAGGTCCACAAGATGGTCCTGAACCGCAACCTCGAGGCCGAGGGCGACGCCTTCTGGTCGTGGGGCGTCGGGGCCTGAGCGGGGCCGACACCGTCCGTCCGCCGCGCGGGGCGCGTCGGCAGGCCGAGTCAGACAGGGAAGCCGAGAGGAAGCCGAGAGTATGACCGAGGTCGTGATCACAGGCGCGGTGCGCACCGCGATCGGCACGTTCGGCGGCGCGCTGGCCGGCACGCCGCCCTCCGCCCTCGCCGCAAGCTGCGTCGCGGAGGCGCTGCGCCGCGCCGGGACCGCGCCCGAGGCGGTCGGCCACGTGGTCCTCGGCAACGTCATCCCGACCGAGCCCCGGGACGCCTACATCGCCCGCGTCGCGGCGATGGAGGGCGGGATTCCCGCGGAGGTGCCGGCCATGACGGTCAACCGCCTCTGCGGCAGCGGCCTGCAGGCGATCGTCTCGGCCGCGCAGTCCATCCTGCTCGGCGACGCCGAGACGGCCGTGGCCGGCGGCGCCGAGAGCATGAGCCGCGCGCCCCACCTCCTGACCACCGGGCGGACCGGGACGCGCATGGGCGACGCGGTGCTCGTCGACTACATGCTCGGCGCGCTGACCGATCCGTTCGGCAACGGCCACATGGGCGTCACCGCCGAGAACGTGGCCGCGCGCTACGACGTCCCCCGCGACGCGCAGGACGCCTTCGCGGCCGAGAGCCAGGCCCGCGCCGCGCGGGCGATCCGCGAGGGCCGATTCCGGGAGCAGATCCTGCCGGTCGAGGTCCAGCGCCGGCGCGAGACGGTGGCCTTCGACACCGACGAGCACCCGAAGGCCACGAGCGCCGAGGACCTCGCCAAGCTGCGCCCCGCCTTCTCCAAGACCGGCAGCGTCACGGCCGGCAACGCCTCGGGGCTGAACGACGGCGCCGCGGCCCTCGTCCTGTCGAGCGCCGCGCGGGCCGCGCGCGACGGCGCGACGCCCCTCGCCCGGATCGTCGGCTACGCCCACGCCGGCGTGGACCCCTCCGAGATGGGCATGGGCCCGGTGCCGGCGGTGCGGCGGCTGCTGGAGCGGACCGGCCTGCGGGCCGCGGATTTCGACGTCGTCGAGTCGAACGAGGCCTTCGCGGCGCAGGCCTGTGCGGTCTCCCGCGCCCTCGACCTCGATCCCGACCGGGTCAACCCGAACGGCGGCGCCATCGCCCTCGGCCACCCGATCGGCGCCACGGGGGCGATCATCACCGTGAAGGCCCTCTACGAGCTGGCCCGGACCGGCGGCCGCTACGGGCTCGTGACCATGTGCATCGGCGGCGGCCAGGGGATCGCCATGGCCCTCGAGCGCGTCCCGTGACGCGGTCCTGAGGCGCCATGCTGGACGCGGATCAGAGGACGGCGCTCTGCGCCTGGATCGGCCGGACCCTGGACGCCGGGTCGGTCGCGCTCGACGACGCGCGGCCGCTGACCGGCGGCTCGATCCAGGAGAACTGGATGCTGTCGTGCCGGGTCGACGGCGCGCCCCGGGGCTTCGTCCTGCGCAAGGACGCGGCCGCCACCATCGCGTCGAGCCGCTCGCGGGCGGAGGAGTTCCGGATCCTGCGCGCCGCCTTCGCGGCCGGGGTGCGGGTGCCGGAGCCGGTCGGCTTCTGCGCGGATCCGGCGGTGGTCGGGGCGCCCTTCGCGCTGATGGGCCTCGTCTCGGGGGTCGGCCTGGGACCGCGGGTGGTCAAGGACGCGAGCCTCGGCGGCGACCGCGCGGCCCTCGCCGAGCGGCTCGGCCGCGAACTCGCCCGGACGCACGGCATCCTGCGGGCGGACCGCCCGGGAACCGCCCCGGCGGGCGACCTCGCCTTCCTCGGCGCGCCCGAGCCGGAGCCGGCCCTGGCGGAGATCCGCGCGCTCCGGGCCAGTCTCGACGGGATCGGCGCCGCGCGCCCGGCCCTCGAATGGGGCCTGCGCTGGGCCGAGCTCCGCGCGCCGGCCTGTCCCGAGCCGGTCCTGGTCCACCGCGACTTCCGCACCGGCAACTACATGGTCGATGCCGAGGGCCTGACGGCGATCCTCGACTGGGAGTTCGCCGGCTGGGGCGACCCGGTCCAGGATATCGGCTGGTTCTGCGCCGCCTGCTGGCGCTTCGGCCGGCCCGACCTGGAGGCCGGCGGCATCGCCCCGCGGGCCGCCTTCTACCGCGGCTACGAGGCCGAGAGCGGGCGCGCGATCGATCCGGAGGCGGTGCGCTACTGGGAGGTCATGGCGCACCTGCGCTGGGCGGTGATCGCCCTGGAGCAGGGCCACCGCCACGTCTCCGGCCAGGAGACGTCGCTGGAACTGGCGCTGACCGGCCGGATGGTGCCCGAACTCGAGGCCGCGATCCTGCGCGAGACCGCGCCCGAGCGGTGGGGCGCCCGATGAGCGAATCCTTCCCGGACGCGCCTGCCGGCGCCGCCCTCCTGGCGGTCGCCCGGCAGAGCCTCCTCGACGAGGTCGCGCCGGCCCTGTCGGGGCGCCAGCGCTACGTCCTGCTGATGGCCGCCAACGCGATGGGCGTGGTCATGCGGGAGATCGCGCAGGCGGGCGCCGCGGCCGGGGCCTGGGAGCGGGCGCTGGGCGCCGCCACATCGCCGGCCGAGCTGGTCGCGGCGATCCGCGCCGGCCGGCGCGACGGGGACGCGGCGCTCCACGCCGCGCTGGTCGAGACGACGCGGATCGCCGCCGGCATCTGGAAGGCCCCGGGCTAGCGATCCCGGGCTCCAGATCCGGGCGTCAGTAGGTGCGGCCGGTGCCCCGGCGCCGGTCGTAGCGGCGCCCGAGATAGGTGACGAGCTTCGGCACGATGAAGGCCGTCAGGAGCTTGCGCAGCATCGGTGGAGCCTCCGTCAGCGGGCGCGGCGGACGAGCCAGCCCGCCGCGAAGGCGACGGCGGCCAGGCCCAGCAGAGTGTTGGTGCGGTTGGCGTCGGCCGTGCGGATCGCCTGCCGGCCGTGATCGGCGCCGCGGCGGCGCACGTCCCGGGCGCGGTCCCGAACCTCGTCGATCAGGTGGTCGGCCCGTCCGCGGGCGGCCTCGGCCAGATGGCGGCCGTCCTCGGCGAGATCGTCCGCGAGGTCCTCGGCGCGGTCGCGGGCGCGGCCGTAGGCGTACTGCGCGCCGCCGGCCACTTGGTTCACCGCGCCGCGCACCTGGCGGGCCGGGTCGCCGGTCAGGCCGCCCAGGGCGGTCTGGGCGCGGCCCTTGAGGTGGCGGGACGCGCCGCGGATCTGGTCGCGGTTCATGCGATGTCTCCTGTGCGGGATGGACGAGGTCGGCGGCGCCGGACAGGCCCGCGCCGCCGGGCCCGGCTCAGCGCTTGCCGGTGATCTTGTCGGCGAGGGTCTTGGCGCCGTCCTTGACGTCGCCGACGGTCTTCTGCGCCTCGCCCTTCAGCTCCTGCGCCTTGCCCTCGGCCACCAGCCGGTCGTTGCCGGTCGCCTTGCCGGCCGCCTGC
>NZ_JBKFAV010000044.1:0-52510 GCF_053345825.1 Methylobacterium sp. C33D | reverse complement strand
CCAGCGCCGGCAACTCGCTCAACTCCGCGGCGAGCACGCTGGGCTCGAACCTGTCGGTGGTTCAGAACCGCCAGGACTTCTCCAAGCAGCTGATCAACGTGCTGCAGACCGGCTCGGCCAACCTGACCAACGCCGACCTGAACCAGGAGGCGGCGAACTCGCAGGCGCTGTCGACCCGCCAGTCGATGGGCATCTCGGCCCTGTCGCTGGCCAACTCCGCTCAGCAGGGCGTCCTCCAGCTCCTGCGCTGAGTCTCGGCCCTGAGATAGAAACGGCGGCCGGGGCGATGCTCCGGCCGTTCGCGTTTGCGGCGCGCATTCTGGAAGTGCGCGAGTTTCCGAAGAAAGTGCCATGACCGACTGCCGCACGATCACAAGGCTTCGTCAGGAGCTGGCCTTACCTAATCCAACCCGCTCGATGATCGCCAAGCGCAGGCTGGCAGAGCTTCGTGCCGCAATACTAGCCGATGCAAATCGAACAAAGTCGCTGATCGACCGCTGTAAAGAGAATGCGGATTTTCTCGGGGTGACTTTGGGATCCGACACCTGAGCGACACCCCGCGGGCAAGGTCCGCTCCCAGGTCGCCGTCAAGGCAGGGGCATGACTGGGTTGGGTCGCAAGCAGCCCGCCCGCTCAGATCGTGGGCGCTTCAGCCGGTTCGAAGGCAGTCATCACCGGGCGGAAGGCTGCAATCAGATCGGCGTCGAGCCGTCCAGTCATAGACTGCACGATTTCGTAGGCGTCTCTGCCCGGCATCGGTGCCCGATAGGGCCTGCGTTCGATGAGCGCGCCGTAGATGTCGCAGATCGTCACCAATCGCACCAGATCGGGGATCTCGGGGGCCTGCAGCCCGTCGGGGTAGCCCGAACCGTCGAGCATCTCGTGGTGCGAGCGCACGACCTGCAGCATCTCCGGTGAGAAGCCGCTGCCGACTAGCATGTCATAGCCGAGCGCCGCGTGGGTGCGCATCACCGCCATCTCCTCGTCGGTGAGCCGACCGGGTTTGTTCAGGATCTCGGCCGAGATGCGGGTCTTGCCGACGTCGTGCAGCAGCGCAGCCTTGGTCAGGCGGTAGCTGTCGAGTTCGGCTAAGCCGAGCTTGGTCGCGAACGCGGCGGCCAAGCCAGTGACGATCAGACAGTGCCGGTGCGTGGCCTCATCGAAGCGCTGGACCGCCCGGAGCCACTCGCGGATGCCACAGTGCTGCACGGCGCGGGCGATCAGGCCGGTGCCCGTGCTTGCCAGCTCAGGTGTCACGATCTGGTCGGAGAAGAAGGTCCGATCAAAGAACTGCCGAGCCTCTTCCGCCATCCGAGCGACGACGGCGGAGCCTCCGACCTCCTGAAGCCTGTCGATTCGAGCCATCAGCCGATCGAGGATGGTCAGAGCCGGGAGAATATCGGTCGGGGCCAGGAGTCGGGCTTGGACCTCGGCGCGGGCGGCTTGGCCGTGGGTCAGGAACAGGAAAGGTGCGCCAGTCGCACGCAGCGGCTCCAGTACCCGCCGCAGCCGCATCACTGCCTCGGAGGTGAGATGGGCGACGTCGCTGACGATCAGGTCCGGCTGCCCGAACGGCATGGCCTCGTCAGACAGCTCGTGGACGGCGTAGCAGCGGTCGGGACCGAGGCAACGGGCCAAGCGTTCGGTTCGGGGCCGGTCGTCAGAGATCAACAACAGCCTGCCCAAGCCGGCCTCCTTCAGGTGACGGGCTGGTCCTATGTCCCGCCCGGAGTCGCAGGTCCCATCAGAGGGCGGCGGGATATCGCTGCGCCACGTGGGTGAGGCCCTACGCGGTGTTCGAGAAGCTCTGTGCGGTCGCGGCGAGGCTCTCGGCCTTGATGACGAAGCCTCGCAGGGCTTCACGCGCGTCCGGATCCTGGAGGCCGAGCTCGATCAGCGACAGGTCCAGCTCTCCGAGCGCGCGCTCGAGAGCACGGGTCAGTTCGAGTAGCCTGTCGCCAGTGGCCTGGATGTGTGGGGCGCGGAGACCGAGGTCCGTGCCAAGCTGGTGCGCGGCAGCGAGATCCGCGTGCAGCCGGTCGGATTGCTCCGAGCGGTGCGGCTGGGTCGGGAGGAGAACGATCTCAGTCATAGGTACCTCAGGCGGCGCGGACGGTGGCGAGGAAGCGGGCGACCTCGGCGCCGAGATGTTCGGATTGCCGCGACAGCTCCGAGGCCGCCGACAGGACCTGACCGGCCGCCGCCCCCGTCTCCTCCGAGGCCTGGGCCACGCCCGCGATGTTGCCCGTCACCTCGTTGGTGCCCGCCGAGGCCTGAGCCACGTTGCGCACGATCTCTTGTGTGGCCGCGCCCTGCTGCTCGACGGCCGCCGCGATCGAGGTCGCCACGTTGTCGATCTCCCGGATCCGACCCGTGATCCCGCCGATCGCCGTCACCGCCTGCGCGGTCACACCCTGAACCTCGCCGATCTGCCGCGCGATCTCCTCGGTCGCCTTGGCGGTCTGCTCGGCCAGCGCCTTCACCTCGGAGGCGACCACCGCGAAACCCCGACCCGCGGCGCCCGCCCGCGCCGCCTCGATCGTGGCGTTCAAGGCCAGCAGGTTGGTCTGGGCGGCGATACCGGAGATCATCCCGACCATGTCGCCGATCCGCGCCGCGCTCTGGCTGAGCGCCTGGACGAGGTGGGCGGTCTGATCGGCATCGCTCACTGCGGCCTGGGCGAGGCTGGCCGATCCCTGCACCTGTCGGCCGATCTCCTGCACAGACGAGCCGAGCTCCTCCGCCGCCGCCGCCACCGTGCTGACGTTGGAGGCGGCCTCCTCGGCCGCCGCCGCCACGGTCGTCGACTGGGTCGCGGTCTCGGTGGCTGTGGCGGTCATCGCCTGCGCGGTCGCCTGCAGCTCTGTCGCGGAGGACGACACCGTGCCGATGATCCCACCGACCGCGGCCTCGAACCCGTCGGCCATCTGCCGCATGCCGGCCTTGCGCTGCTCCTCGGCGGCGCGACGCGCCTGAGCGGTCTCCTCCTCGAGACGGCGGGTGCGGATCATGTTGTCCTTGAACACCTGGACGGCCGCCGCCATCGCGCCGACCTCGTCGCGGCGCGCGCGGTGGGGCACCTCGCCGCTCGTGTCGCCCGCGGCCAGGGCGGTCATCGCGCCCGTCATCGCCTGGATCGGGCGCGACACGCGCAGCAGCACGAACGCGGCCGCGCCGCAGGCCGCCAGCACGCTCAGCGCGATGAAGAGATAGGCCGTCAGGGTCGCCGACTCGGTCGCCGCCATGGCGCTGTCGGCATCCCCGTGCGCGCCACGCTCGTTCAGGGCGACGTCCTGGGCCAGCGTGTCGCGGGCCGCATTGTAGAGATCGATGTTGGCCGGTTCGGCCATGAGCCGGATGCCGTCGGCGCTCTGACCTGCCTCCGCTAGGCGCGCCGCCTCGCGGCCGACGGTCTGGTAGCGCTCCCAGGCGGCGCCGAACGCGTCGTAGAGGGCCCGCTCTTCGGCCGACGAGATCAGCGGCTCGTAGGCCTTCCGGGCAGTGGTGAGTGCCACGCTGGCCTGGTCGATCTGCCGCGCGTTCTCGACCTGCTGTTCGGGACTGCCGGACAGGGTCAGCGTGCGCAATTGCTTGATGCGCACCTCCGAGGCCGCGGCGCGGATGTTGGTGATCGCCACGACGGAGGGGAGCCAGTTCGTGGCGACGCCTGCGACGTCGGCTCGGATGCCCGAGAGCGTGAGGGTCATGAGAACGGCCTGACCGGCGCAGAGGAGTGCAAGAAGGCTGAAGGCGGCGAGGAGCGACGCTTTGACGGTTAGGTGAAGGCGCATGATCCGGTCCTGGACGAAGCATCCCGCACGTCCGCAACGGCGCCTGCCGGAGGGCAGGCGGTGACGGGGCCGCACGGGCTAGATGAGGAGCCTGGACCGGCTTCCCGCCCTCACAGGCAGCCCACCAAGCAGCCTAATCCTCGCCCGGAAAGTCTTAATATATATTTCCAAATCCGCTTTAGGTGACTTCGTCTGCAGTCAACTAAAGGTGATTGGCCATTTCATCGGGGCACTCTAGGCGACAATGGATTTGATCTTGCGGCTGTCCCTGACTTGCACCGCCCCTCACTGGCGGAGACGTCGCGCTAGAGCAGTGGGAGGAGGACGAGCCCGCAGGAGGCGCCGACGCAGAGCGCAAGGACGACGTCTACCCAGGACAGAGCTGGGGCGGGCTCGACGGCATTCATGTGCCAGCGAACGCCTTGAGGCCAAATAACTTTCCACCAGAAGCGCCAGATCGACGGCGGTGCTGCAGAACGGCATCATTCGTCGGTTTGATAAGTGGTTCGGACCAGAGTGCTCGTTCCGCTGACGTCGTCGCGCGACCGAGGCAGCGCTGCGATCAGTGTCTATCCGGTGTCCGCTACCGGTAACGGGAGATGGCCTCTCGAAAGTCTTTTGTGGGTCGTTTGCTGCCGGAGGCCAACGCATCTCATCGTGACGCTCGCCACCGTGTCCAGTTCTGATGCGTCTTGCTGACCTCTAGGCCGTTCGCCTCGAGGGGAAGCCGGAGACTGTTGGAGGTCTTGGTGCTGTCGGGTGGTTTGACAATCCGACACCTAAGCCGTTGATGTTAGCGGTGCGGTTTGCTGCCGGTTCAGTAGCTAAATGCTTGAGTCAAAGCGCAAAAGCGGGGCATCATAATCCTTGTGTCGGGGGTTCAAATTCCTCCCTCGCTACCACAGTTTTTCGAAGCCCCGCCAAGCATTGAGCGGGGCTTCTTGTTTGCCGTGCTCTCTGCTGAATCAGGGGCCTTGCCACCCGCCAGACCCGGCGGACCGGGGCAAGGCGGGCACGAAGCGCAACTTCGTTACATATGCGCCGGGTGCGCCGCTTGGCGTCTGCCTGAGTGGGGCCAACCGACGCGAGCGCCGCGCGCGTGGGATTATACCGCGCATCGCACGCCGCGGCATCGCGAGCAGCGAGAGACCGGGCCGCCACCGATGGGTGGTGGAGCGCACGCACGCTCGGTTCGATTGCTTCCGGCGCTTGCCGGTCCGCTACGAGCGACGCGCCGACATCTGCGAGGCCTTCACCGGCCTCGCGGTCAGCCTCGTCGCAATCAAACCAAATCAAGACGGTTCTGTTAGGTGCTCAGAGACGCGTCGCCGAGTTTCGCCGCTATCTCTGCGATGGCCGGTTCTGCGGCATTCCGTCTTGGGCGCGGACCGAAAGAGAGACGTCACCCTCATCCAGATTGAATCGGCGACGCGAGCGTGACTTTCACCGACACCAATAGAAAGGATCCTCGGACTCTGTCGGCGGCGGACCGCATCGCTCTCGGTGAAGAACCGATGCGGTCCGCCTGCAGCCGTTCTGGACGATCGGGTTAAACCCAGAACGACGGCCTCTGTCCGCGACGGTCGCGGTATCCTCGATGTCTCCGTCTGATTAGAGAGGCGGACCACGTCTGATCGGCACGGCCCGCCGGCCAGAAACTCGCCGAGGGGGCGGAAAGCGAGATCCTGGCGTTCGGAGCGTTCAGCCGAAGACGTCGGCGACGTAGCGGCCGGTCTCGCGCTCGACCTTGTCCGCCCAGGCTTCGGCGTCCTCGGGTGTGACACCCTTGGCCTCGCGGTAGATCCGCACGCAGGTGTCCCGCACGGCCGGAGCCATCCGCTCACCGTCGCCGCAGACGAACACCGTCGCCCCCTTCCGGAACAGATCGGCGACGTCGGCCCGGTCCTGCCAGACGCGGTGCTGGACGAAAGTGACCGCGCCGTGCGGGGCCTTGGAGAAGGCCGGGCGGACCGAGACGACGCCGTCCCTTTCCCAGGCGGCGAGTTCGTCGTGGTACAGGAAATCGACCTCCGGGTGGGTGACGCCGAGGAAGAGCAGCGCCGACCCGACCTCGCGGCCATTGACCTTCTGGATCGCGCGCTCCTGCAGGAACCCACGGAACGGGGCGATGCCGCTGCCCGCGCAGATCATCACCAGCGGCAGCGAAGGATCCTGCGGCGGATGGAAGGCGGCTTGCGAGGGCCGCACCGCCACCGACAGCCGCGCCCCCTCCTGCAACCCGGCGAGGTAAGTCGAGGCGACACCGAGGTGGCGGTGTCCGCCCGCCAGCGCCGGCACGTCGAGGACCGACACTGTGAGCGAGCACTGCCGGGGGTCGTACAGGGGTGAGGATGAGATCGAGTACTGCCGGGCCCGCATGGGCGGCAGCATCGCGAGGAACGCCCCGAGCGTGAGTTCGCAGGCGGGAAACCGCTCCAGAAGGTCGAGAACGCTGACGCGCTTGGTCAGCACCTCGGCGGCATAGAGTTCCGGTTGTGCGAGGGCTACCATAGCCTTGCGATCCGGAGGGCAGCGCGTGGCCTCGGCGAGTTGATCGACCTGAGCCCTGGTCGCCGGCTGGCCGAGCTCGACGTAGTCCTCCAGTACGCCAGCGGCGGAGACCGGATGGTTGTCCGGCAAGACCGAGGCGGTCCCGGCGCTCTTGTGGATGACGATCTGCGTGTCCCCGGCCAGGCCGAACCGGCGCAGGGCCCGCTCGACGTCCGGGCGCGGGTTGCGCGGCAGGACAGCGAGATAGTCACCCGTGCGGTAGGTCATGCCCTCGGGAAGGGCGATTGCGATGTGGCGCTTCGAGCGGCCGAGCGGCGAACTCAGAGCGACGAGCTCGCGGTTCTCCAACACGCGGCCTCGGTCGAGATCGGAGAGGCGCAGTGCCGTCTCGCGACCTGATCGGACGATTTCGACGTCGAGGCCCGCCGCAGACGGCTCGACGGCTTCCCTGCCGAGCGCGCGGCCGAGATCCTGCCAAAGCCCGGCGTACCACTCGTCGAAGCCGCCGAAGAAGTCCCCCCCAGCATCGGTCTCGCCTCGATCGCAAAAACGGGTCGCACCGGCCTTCTCCAAGGCTGCGTCCGTGCGCTTCGGAACGGCCTGATAGGTCCGCGCCCACTGCCGGTTGCCGCAGCCGAACACCGCGAAGCGCACGCCCTTCAGCGTTTCGGGACCGAGCCCCTCGATCCACGTGAGGAACTGCCGGGCGTTGTCGGGCGGGTGGCCCTCGTAGGAGGCGGTGACGACGACGACCGCGCCCTCTGTCGGCAGCCGGTCGACGTAGTCGTCCATCGGCGCGGCCTTCGCGGCGTAGCCCTGGCCGGCTGCATCACCGGCGATGCGCCCGGCAAAAGCCTCGCAGGAGCCGGTGTTGCTCCCATAAAGCACGAGGAGCGGGATCGTCGCCGCCTGTGCCCGGCCGGTCCAGGCCCCGGGGGCGAGGGTCCGCTGGGGGGCCGTCGGCACGGCGCTGTGCGGGTGGGCGGCGATCTCGCTGCGGCGACGGGCGTGGATGCGGAATCCGTGCGGCTTCAGCGTCAGGGTCTCGGCGACCTCAAGCCGATAGCCCGGGTCGGCCATGGTCAGGTCGAAGCGCTGCAGGACCATCGCGAGCACCAGCTGCGCTTCCTGGAGCGCGAAGCCGCGACCGATGCAGGCACGCATCCCGTTGCCGAACGGCTTCCAGGCGTTCGGCGGCAGCGTCTGCGCGACTGCAGGGGCGAAGCGCTCGGGTCGGAACGCCTCTGGCTCGTCCCAGACCTTCGGGTCGCGATGCAGGGTCGGCGAGAGGACGAGGATCACGTCCTCGGGCGTCACCGGATATCGGCCTGCGAGAGTGGTCGGCTCCTTCGGGGCGACGGCGAAGGCGGGGGCGGTCGGCCACAACCGCAGAGCCTCCTGCAGGATCTGCTCGATGTAGCGCAGCTTCGACAGATCCTCGACCTGAGGACGCTCACTGCCCAGCACTTCGTCGACGAGACCGCGCGCCTTCTCCAGCACCTGTGGGTTCCTGAGAAGAAGGTAGAGGGCGAAGGAAAGGAGGCCGCTCGTGGTCTCGTGACCCGCGATCAGGAAAGTCACCATCTGATAGCGGATGTTCTCGTCCGAGAGCCCCTCGCCGGTCTCCGGATCACGGCCCTCCAACATGACTTGCAAGAGGTCGTGCCGGGAGGCCGCGTCAGGATCCCGCTTCCGCTCGGCGATCAGCGTATCGGCCACCCGTTCCATCAGCGCGACGTCGGCCTCGTAGCGGCGCTTGGTCCGCAGCAGCAGGTTCGTCGCCACGCCGGGCCGCCGCGCCCGGCTGCCCGCCTCGTCGAGCGCGCCGACCATGGCGGCGACGAAAGGGTGCATTTCGGTCTGGTAGAAGCTGTTGAAGCGGTAATCGAAGGCGCACAGCGCGATGGTGTCGAGCGTCAGCCGCGTCATGGCGTCGGCGACGTCGATGTCGGCCCCGGGCCCGAACCGCTCCCAGCGCAGCAGCATCTGGTCGGCGATGTCCTCCATCTTGTCGAACATCGAGCGGATGCCGAGCGGCCCGAAGGCAGGCATCAGCAGGCGGTGGGCCTTGGCCCAGTTCGGCTCGTCGTTGCGGGCGGTGAACAAGCCGTCCCCGCCGAAATCGCGGACCATCTCCAGTGGGCGGTGGAGCTTCTTCGCGAATCGGGTCTCGTCGCAGACTTCGTCCACCAACTCCTGCGAACTGACGATGGTCGCGATCCGGCCTCCCAGCGACAGGCGGAAGATCGGTCCGTAGCCTTGCGCCAGTCGCATCATGCTCTGAACCGGCGCTTTGGCGTCGAGATCAGGCAGATTGCCGATGACGGGCAGCGGGCGGGGCTGCGGAATGGTCGCGGTGCTGGTCATGGGACGCTCTTCGCGGTCTCGTCCGGGGCCCGGGTCATCGGGGATCGTGCGACGGGCGGCGTTCAGTGGGCGGCCGGGGTCGCGGCTTGGTGCGCCTCGAAATCGTTGATCGCCTGCGAACAACCGTCGGACAACTTGGCGCGGTTGCGCCTGAAGCAGGCCCGTACCTCGGGCCCCCCCGGGCTCATGCCGGCACAGAAGCGCATGTAGTCCGTCCCGCAATTGGCCCGCATCCTGGCCATCTCGTCGGCATTTTGGGCGAACGCCTCGCCGCCGAAGGTGGCGACGACGGCGCAGGCGGCGGCGAGGCTGACGCGGAAAAGGGTCCTGGATGTCATGGTGGTGCTCTCTGGATCGGGGGGAGACGGAGGGTTCAGCGGTCGCGGATGCGCTCGGCCAGCGCCTCGACGGGCTTGGCGAGGGCGTGCTTCACGCGGGCGGCGAGCGAGGAGTCATCGCCCTGCGGGATCGAGGCGAGACGCGGGAACAGGGCGAGCGCGTGGGCGCGATCGATGCCGCGCTTGGTGGCCTCGTCGAGGACGCTCAGCCCTTCGAGAGCTTGCGTCTGCATGTCGGTGACGATCGCGGGGGCGAACGGATAGTCGCTGCCGAAGAGAATATGCTCGGCCGGGACCAATTCCCGGAGCGCGGCCATGGCGTAGGGCGAGGGCGACAGCGCCGTATCGTAGTAGAAGCTCCGGACGTAGTGCAGGACCCCCTTCGGAGCCTTGAGCGCGAAGTGCGGGATCTCGTTGGCCAGCGACAGCCGCCACGCGACGTACGGCAGGAAACCGCCGGCATGCGCGAGTATCCAACGGATGCGCGGATACCGCTCGACCGTGCCCGACAGGATCAGATTGGTCGCAGCCCGGGTGGTGTCGCACAGGAACTCGACCAGGAAGCCGGGGGCTTGCAGCCCAAGTTGGGTGCTCGTCTCGTGCAGGTTGGGGTGCACGAACACCACCGCCGCGCGCCGATCGAGTTCGGCCATCAGCTCGCCGAAGCGCGGATCGCCCAGGAAGTGGCCGTCAGTGCTCCCGAGCAGCACGATGCCGTCGGCCTTGAGGACGTCGAGGGCGTATTCGGCTTCCTTGCAGGCCTGCTCGGTGAACGGCATCGGCAGGACCGCGAACGAACCGAACCGCCCGGGATGGCGGCTGACGAGATCGGCGGCGTACTCGTTGCAGGACCGGGCGAGGTCGCACGCTTCCCACTCGCTGCCGCCCGTGAGGAACGTGCCCGGGGTGGAAAGCGAGAGGATCGCGGTGGCGATGCCGTGCACGTCCATGGTCTCGATGGACGCCTCCGGCGTCCAGTGCGGCAGAGATGCACCGGCCACCTCGGAAAGACCCTTCTCCTTCACGGCCTCCGCGAAAGTCGGCGGGATCAGGTGGTGGTGGACATCGATGCGGTTCGGTTTCGCGGTCATCGGATACCTTCGGGCAGGACTGGAGACCGCATTCGCGGCGGGGATCACGGTCGAGGTTGGCGGCGAACTCAGTCCGGCGGGTGCAGCAGCGTGGCGATGACGGTCTCGATCATCCGAGCGCGGGCATCGCGCATGTCGATCTCCGGAGCCAGTCGGTTCAGGAGGGTCGGAAAGGTCGGCGGCTGGTTCAGCGCCCCGTTCAGCAGGGCGAAGAACAGGGCCGGGTGGGAGCTGCGGATGACACCGGCGGCGATGCCCTGTTCGAACAGCGACCGGGTCGTCTCGTAAGCCGGACGGAGGAGGCGATCTGTCACCAGAGCGGCGCGTTCTGGCGTGTCCGAACCGTGCCGCGTGACGAAGTCCCGGACCTCGGGATGGGCCGAGTAGAAGGCAGCGACCCGGACGATGACGTCGCGAAGCCGGTCATAGAGCGGTCGCCCGGGATGGGCAGCGGACCTCGCGACCTCGGCCATTACAGGCAGCGCCGCCGATACGATCCCGTCGAGGCAGGCTTCCCAAAGCTCTGCCTTGCCGCCGAAATGGACGCGCACGAGGTTGGGGCTCACACCCGCGACGGCCGAGATCGTTCGGACGTCGGCCCCGTCGAAGCCGTTTCTGGCGAAGGCCTGCGTCGCCGCGCACAGCAGCGCCTGCCGACCGTCCGGCATGTCTTTGGTGCGACGGCCACGCGGCCGGTTTCCGGTGTGGTCGCTCACGTTCGTTCGGGTGTCATCGGAGGGCCTGGTTTTATGTACAGATGAACATATAAAGAGATGGCGGGTGGCGACAAGACCTGTTCGGACGAAAAATGCCCTTGGGATGTCAGCGTTCGGCCGAAGGCCGAGTGGCCCGGGACCGCGCTCTCAGCCGGATCGGTCGGATGACGCCGGAGGCCCGGGGCTGAACGGACCTGGTGCGGTTCGAACGCCCGCTTGGGAGAGGTATGCTGGCGGCCCCTGACGTGTGGGTCGGGTCGGGGGCGGACAGACCTTCGCCCATGATCCGGAAGGTTACGAGTGCCCGTTCCTCCCCGTCGAAACGCCGGTGCTGCGATCCGGTGGGCTGAGCATCATCCATGGGGAACGATCCCGCCGGTGGAGCGGGGACGGACCGGACCATCTCTTTTCGCGGTCGGTTCGATCCTCGCGCAGCAGACCTCACGGATACGTCGGTGGCAAGCCTTCAGCTCGCGCCCGAGTTCTGCGTACATCCCGTGCTGGCCAGAAGGCGCGTCGGCTTCGGTCCGATGTCGTCAGCTTGACAACTCGCGTGGATCCGGAGCTGACACGCTTCGACGGGTGTCGACCTCTCCTCGTCCGAGTCCATCACGGGCACAGCATTCGGTATTCCAGTGATGACAGGACGAGGAATGCGGGATCAGAAGACCCGCACGCCTCGAAGGCTCAGCCGCATACACGGACCCGGCGGTAATAGACGTTACCGAAGTCATCACGAGCACGGCGGCGCTGGATCCAGCAGTCGCGCGGGGCGTAATAGACCCGGCGATAACCGTATCCGTATCCGTATCCATATCCGTAGGCGGGATAGGGCGCGTAGCGCGGCTGGCTCGCGGCGGCCGCCGCGAGGCCGCCGAGAGCGAGACCGCCGATGATGCCCGCGGCGATGGCGCCGCCGTCGCCCGCTCGGGCGGTGCTCTGGATGCCGACGAGCGGCAGCGCAGTCATGGCGACGAGGAGGAGTTTGCGCATGGTGGGGGCTTCTGGCGGCTGAGAGGCTTCGGTCAGCGACCCCGGAAACACCGGGGCAACTGCAACAAATCATCCCTAAGTCTTCCCAGCTTTGCCTGGCGTCATAATTGTAAGTCGGATTTTACGAAAAACGCGGTTGTGCCCGACAGCATTAACGAGCAATGATTCCGCTTTCACCTGATTAGCGATACGCCGCGATCGCGGCGGCGACGGTGCGCAGAAGGCGTTCGAAGTTTTAGAGCCAAAGCCGGATGCTTCAGACGTGGCGCTATCACGATTCGCGCCTGAAGCTGGATCTTTAGCAATATTAATCCGAGCACTGGCAACGTGCATGCACAAAAACATAATTCTGCTGATATCCAGATCGCTGTTGATGGATAGATCGGCACTGAAAACTTTTCTAGGTGCATTCGCGTTATTCAAGATGTGTATAAATGTGAATTCTTATTCATCAACGATCGATAATTATGAATTCGGTTATGCATATAATATTTTAGCGGGATAGTGCTGCTCGATGCAGTTGTGGGCCCGAAGTGTCGGCCCGACGCCGATGCCATCGGAGGTCTATCGCAGGTCTAGCACACCGCTCAGTCCTCCCCTGGCTTGTCAATGATTCAGCCTGGCTCGCCTGCAGGTCATGATCCTTGTGTCGGGGGTGCAAAGTCCTCCCTCGCTCGCACCCACGTCCCTGATTCTGCTCGTTCGACCGAACCCGCCCTCCGGCGGGTTCGCCATCACGCCGGCAACTTGTGGTTTTTACGCGCGTTAGAAGTTCGCCAGGAGCCACCGATGCCCGTCGCTCTCGCCGTTCCGGTCGCCCTAGTCGCGGTTCTCGCCGTCGGCGCGTTCGCGCTCCGTCGCGCCGAAGGGCACGCGTCCGAGTTGCGGGAAGCCCTGCTCTTGCTGTTCATGCTCGCCGTCGTATCGGCCACCATAGGGTTGATGTCCCTCCGCCCGAATCGCGCCACGAACGACATCCTGGATGTGAGAGCCGGCACCGTTTCGGCTTGATCCCGGAGGGCTCGAACCGGCCGGGACGCTGCTGGGCGCCTGGCACGGCGCGGCCGTACCCGGGTCGCTGAGATCCCCATCTGTCCGCGGGGTTCGCCGAGGAGAAGCCTCACATTCGCCGAGACTGATGGCGAGAAGCTCGAGGATCTCATGATCGATGGCCACTGTCCTGTCCCGCAGGTTCGAGGCACCGGCTCGGTGAAGGGTGAGGACAACCGCACGGTCGACATGGCGCTGCCGATCAATTTCAGGGCGACATCGCCGACGGGCGAGGTTCGCGTGATGCGGACCGCCGGCGAAGCGTAGAGTTGAAGGCAACGCCGAAAGAATTCGATCACTGGTTGTGTGCTCTGCTCGTCGAGGAGGAGGGTCGCCCCATGCCCATCACCACCTCTATCAACGTCGTCGGACCTGTCGCGGCGACGCAGATGATCCAGTCGGCGAGAGCCGAAGCCGCCCTCGAGCACCGGGCAGGCCTGCATACCGTCACGATGCCGGTGCCGAAGGCCGACGATCCGGGCATCGCAGCGCGGCAGGACGATCGTCTTCTCCCCGCCTCGCAGGAGCGCGTGGTGGATATCACCGTCTGAAGCGGGTCCACCCACACCGCATCGATCCCGCAGCTCCGACACCAGGGTCAAGCCGCGCAGGGCCGGCCCGATCGCCTGCCTCTGCCGGGCGCGTGCGATGAGCGTCAGGCCGGCGCTCGCGCATCCGAGCGGGACGGCCTGGACTTCGAGAGGCCGAGATGTCTCCTGCAACAAACGGGACATCGCCCTGTAAGTCACGCCGCATATCACCCTCCGAGCCGGCAAGACTGCCTGCAGAACGGAGGACATCATGCTCGACGACTTCGCCGATACACCGGCCGCGACGCACGTCAGTCTGGCCCATGAACGCGCGGTTCGGACGCCTCGGCGCCGCGTGAGACTTCTCGGGATCGGCTGCCTCGGGCTGGCCTTCCTCGGCACAGCGAGCACGGTCAGGGCGTGGGAGACCCCGCCCACGCGCCACGCATCCGTCGATGATGAAGGCCCGAACGGCGGACGTCATCTCGCTCAGCCGGCACATGGCCAGATCGATCTCGGTACCTTCGCCGCGATCGCCGGTCGCTAGGAAGGGCGGCCGATGAACGCGATGCTGCTCGGCCTCGTCCCGCTGCTGATCATTCTCACCTGGAGCGCCGGCTACGTTCTGGTGGAGCGCGCGTGGCGTCAGCGCGGCCCGGGCCATCATATCGTCGCGGCGATCCTCTGCGCGGGCTTCAGCCTCGCCGCCATCGCAGTCTTGGCCTGGGCCGTGCCCCAGCCGGGCCAGAACTGGTCCGATGCTCCGCTGGGGCGCCTCGTCCCGGACGACAGGCCCGCCCTGCACGAGCCGGCGGCCGGTCGCTGGTGAGCGCGCGTGCTCGGCACGCGACCCTCGCGGGAACCGTCCACGAACCGTGGCAGCGGCGCGACGACGCCCTCAAGTTGGCCGGAGTAGCCAAGCCCGGCGACGACTGTCCTATGTCAGAGTCCCATCTGCGGGGTGAGCCCGTTATCGGGTGCGGAGTCTAGTCGAATGCTGTATTTACAATCCTAATTTGTCGATATATAGACTCCGTCGTCTGGGGAGCGTGTTGGGTGAGGAACACGCCATGACGGAAATGTCGCCGATCGCGGATGAAGCCGCGGCGCGCCTGGCCTTCGGCCTGATGCGGTCTGCTTATCTCGATCTCGCGCGCACATTGCGCGGTCTCGAAGACGAGACCGCTCGCGAATTGCTGCGGACGATCGAGAATCGGATCGTCTACAGGCTCGGATCTTCGGCTGAAGACGCTCCGGACGGGTCCGTGCGGGAAACCGCCCTGGCTCTGGCGGCCGGACAGGTCCGCGCGGTGCTCCGCGAGGCCCAGGAAAACTGAAGCGCTCGTCAGGTCGAGAGGCTCCATCTCGGCGGGCCTCTCCGCATCCGGCGCGAGAGCCGGGATGGAACGCCTCCCGAATCTTCGCCAGTGTCGTGATCCGCGCCGCGGTGTCGGCGCCCTCGCCCAGCGAGGGACATGTCCGCGACGCGCGGTTCCGCGGCAGGAGCGCGGGGCGCGACGCGGTCCTACGCAGTCTCTGACCTGGCGGACGCGCAGTGGCGCTCGCGCAGCGCCACGTTCGGGCAGGTCAGCCGATCGGACCGGCATCGAGCGAGACGCGGAAGCGCATCCGCACCACCCCCGCATCGTCGCGGACCGCCGCGACGTAATCCTGCCGTCCGGGCTGGTCGGAGAGCCCCTGCGCGATCCGCGTCATGATCTTCACGGCCTGCGATCGGGCGGCCTCGAGACTGGGCAGGTCGTAGCCGTCCTTGTCGCGGACGAGTTCGGTTCCGTCGTGCAGATCGATGAAGAAGCGGGGCATGGGCGGCTCAGCGGGGGGATCCGTCGGCCACGCTAAGCAGTTTCCGCACCGGTCCACCTACCCCTTTTCGGCATGTCGCCGTCGCGGCGATACCGCGACGCGGCCGGGGTCGTCGGCGTCTCGGAAAGGTCCGGCCGCGATCCTAGCGGTAGTCGCCCGGCGTCAGACCGTGCCGGGCCATCTTGTCGTACAGGGTCTTGCGCGGCAGACCGAGCGCCTCCGCGGCGGCGCGGACATCGCCGCCGGCCATGATCAGCTCGTCGCGGATCAGCTGCCGCTCGAAGCGGTCGACCTGATCGGTGAGGCTCCCGGTCGTTGTCTCAGCCGCGGCCCGACCCGCCACGGCGAGGCCCAGCGCGCACCGCTCGGCGAAATGGCCGAGCTCGCGGACGTTGCCGGGCCACGCGTGGCGGCGCAGGTGATCGCGGATCGCCGGCGTGACCGGCGGCAGAGGCCGCCCGAACTTCTCCGCGGCGCGGCGCAGGAAGTGCTGGAAGAGCAGCAGCACGTCGTCCCCCCGGTCGCGCAGGGGCGGGATCGTGACCGTGATGACGTTGAGCCGGTGATAGAGGTCGTCGCGGAATGTGCCCTGCGCCGCCGCCTGCCCGAGATCGACCTTCGTGGCGGCCACCACCCGCATGTCGACCGGCCGCACCTCGTTGGTGCCGAGCGGCTCCACGGTGCGCTCCTGGAGCACCCGCAGGAGCTTCACCTGCAGCGGCAGCGGCATGCTCTCGATCTCGTCGAGGAAGAGCGTGCCGCCCTGCGCGTGCTCGATGCGGCCCACCCGGCGCTTGAGCGCCCCGGTGAACGCCCCGGCCTCGTGCCCGAACAGCTCGCTCTCGACGACGCTGTCGGGCAGTGCCCCGCAATTCATCGCCACGAGGTTGCGCTCGGCGCGGCGGCTCCACCGGTGCAGGGCGCCCGCCACGACCTCCTTGCCGGATCCGGTCTCGCCGAAGACCAGCACGTCGACGTCGGCCTGCGCCACCTCGCGCACGAGGGCGCGCAGGCCGACGATCTCCGGCGAAGTCCCGAGAAAGGCCGGATCCTCCTCGATCGCCGCGTCGAGCCGGGCCCGCAGCGCCCGGTTCTCCATCACGAGCCGCCGCCGCTCCAGCGCCCGGCGCACGGATCCCACGAGCGCCTCGGCGGGATAGGGCTTGGCCAGGAAGTCGTAGGCACCCTCCCGCATGGCCGCCACCGCCATGCGGATGTCGCCGTGGCCGGTGATGAGGATGACCGGCAGGTCGGGGTCGACCCGGCGCAGCCGCGCCAGGAGGGCGACGCCGTCGAGGCCGGGCAGCCGCACGTCGGTGACGACGACGCCGGGCGGCGCGGCCAGGATCGCCGCCAGCGCCGGCTCGGCGGCCGCGAAGGCCTCGACGGAGAAACCTTCCAGCTCCAGGCTCTGGCTGTTGGCCCGGCGCACGTCCGCCTCGTCGTCGATGAACACGACGCGCTCGGTCCCCGCCTGCGCGTCCGCCGGTTCGCTCACGGTGTCGCTCCCACGGGCTTGCCCACGCTCGGGACCGCCACCGTCGCCCGGATCATCTCCATCCGGAAGACCGTCCCGGCGCCGTCGCCGCCGGCCAGGATCAGGTTCCCGCCGCAATCCTCCACGATCCCGCGGGCGATGGCGAGGCCCAGGCCCAGGCCGTCCGCCTTGGTGGTGAAGAACGCGTCGAAGATCTGGCCGCGGACGTCCGCGGGGATCCCGGGCCCGGTATCGGCCACCTCCACGGCGACGCGCTCGCCGCCCTCGACGAGCCGCAGGCTGACGCGGGCCTCCGCGCGGCCGGCCACGGCGTCGACGGCGTTCTGGAGCAGGTTGACCAGGACTTGCTCCAGCCGGGGGCCGTCCCCGAGGACGCGGAGATCCGGGCCGGGGCGGTCCGCCTCCAGCGGGACGCGCAGCGCGGCGGCGCGGGCCGCCACCAGTTCCAGCGCGTTCGTCACCACCTCGTGCAGCGGAACCGGCTCCCTGCGCGGCGAGGCGCGCCGGGCGAAGCCCTTGAGCTGCCGGGTGAGGCCGGCGATGCGGTCGGTCAGCCGCCCGATCGCGGCGGCGTTCTCGGCCGCGTCCTCGCCCCGCCCGCGCCGGATGAGGATCGCGGCATTGTCCGCGTAGGACCGGATCGCCGCCAGCGGCTGGTTGATCTCGTGGGCCATGCTGGCCGCGAACTGGCCGAGGGCCGCGAGCCGGCCGGCCTGCGCCAGCTCGCGGCCGAGGCGCTCGCGCTCGGCCTCGGCGCGCTGCCGCTCCGCGATCTCGGCGCGCAGCTGGGCGTTGGTCTCCCGCAGCGCCCGCGTGCGCGCCTCGACACTGGATTCCAGTTCCGCCCGGCGCGCCGCGGCCTCGGCGAGACGCGCCCGCGTGCGGCGGCCGCGATCGGCCAGGGCGAAGATCCCGTAGCCGGCGAGCGCCGTGACGAGGGCCGCGATGATCCAGGCCTGCAGGCGTTCCCGCTCGACGGCCGTGCCGACCGGCGTCAGGGTCCGCAGCTGCCAGTCCGTACCCGGAACGGGCGCCTGCGACAGGACCGCGGTCCAGGCCGGGAGCGAGCCGCGCCCGACCCGCACCACGTCCGGTTCGCCCGCGACCGGATGGAGCGGCAGGCGCTCGATGCGGGCGCCGCCGAATTCCTGGCCCGCCGCGATCCGGGCACGTTCGGCCGCATCGACGGCGTTGAGGGTGTCGAAGCGCCAGCCCGGCTCGCTGGTGACGAGGACGATGCCCCGGGCATCCGTCACGAACGTGACCTCGCGGGCGGCCCGCCACGCCGCCTCGACGGCGTCGAACTCGACCTTCACGACCACGACCCCGGTTCCGGCCCCGATCCGGCGCGCGAGATACAGGCCGGGCCGACCGCTGACCGTGCCGAGGGCGAACTGGGAACCGGCGCCGCCGGCGAGGGCCTGCCTGAAGTAGGGTCGGAAACCGTAGTCCCGGCCGACGAAGCTGCGGTCCTCGCCCGCGTTGCTCGCCGCGACCGTGAGCCCGTCGGCGCCGATGACGTAGATGACCGCCGACCCGGTGGCCGCCGCGATTTCGGCGAGCCGCCGGTCGACACGATCCAGCAGGTCGCGCCCGGGATCCGGGCCGACCGCGGCGGCGACCTCGGGATCGGCCGCCAGCGCCAGCGGCAGGGACGCCTGTTTCTGCATCTCCGCCAGCAGGACGCCGACCTGGAGGCCGATCGCCGAGCGGGCCGCGCGCCGCAGGTCCGACAGGGCCCAGCGCTCCGCGGCGCGGCCGGCCAGCCACGCCGCCGCGAGGATTGCGCAGAGCCCGATCACGGCGGCGAGGCTCCGGCGCGAGGGCGTGCGGTGGCCGGACGGCGCCAGTTCGCTCAAGGGCGGCCGACCTGTGCGGAGATCCGGACCGTCGCGGACGGCCGCGTGCGGGAATCCGCACTCGCGCGCGGCCCCCGGGCGGCGAGCTCCGCGAAAAATGCTTTCCTGATCAGTTGGTTAAAGAAACGTCGCGATCGCGGGCCAAGTGGCATGCCGGTTGCCATTCCCGGCACGAAACGCAGCCATGTCGTCAGAGAACGGCTGCGCGCCGGAAGGCCAACAGCAAGCGCGGACACCGCCGGGACATCCCGGCGCGAGCCGCCCCACCCGAAGCCCGCGACAGGGAGAACGCCCCATGGCCGCCGTGCCGTCACCACTCACCGCCCCGCATCCGCCCGCCAAGCCGAAGCCGCTCTACCGGACGCTGTATTTCCAGGTCCTGGTCGCCGTCGCGATCGGCATCCTGCTCGGTCACTTCTACCCGCAGCTCGGCGCCGAATTGAAGCCGCTGGGCGACGCCTTCATCAAGCTCGTGAAGATGATCATCGCCCCGGTGATCTTCCTGACCGTCGTGTCCGGCATCGCCGGCATGACCAACCTCGAGAAGGTCGGCCGGGTCGGCGGCAAGGCGCTGATCTACTTCCTGACGTTCTCGACGCTGGCGCTGATCGTCGGCCTCGTCGTCGCCAACGTGCTCCAGCCGGGCAACGGCCTGCACATCGACCCGAAGTCCCTGGATCCGAAAGCGGTCGCCTCCTACGCCGGCAAGGCGAAGGAGCAGAGCATCGTCGACTTCCTGATGAACATCATCCCCACCACGGCGGTCGGCGCCTTCGCGGGCGGCGAGATCCTGCAGGTGCTGTTCTTCTCGGTGCTGTTCGGCTTCGGCCTCGCCTTCCTGGGCGACCGCGGCAAGCCGGTGCTCGACATCATCAAGGTCCTGTCCGAGGCGATCTTCGGCGTCGTGAACATCATCATGAAGGTCGCCCCGATCGGCGCCTTCGGCGCGATGGCCTTCACGATCGGCAAGTACGGGATCAGCTCCCTCGCGAACCTCGCCTACCTCGTCGCCGCCTTCTACCTGACCTCGGCGATCTTCGTGCTGGTCGTGCTCGGCGCGGTCGCGCGCTACAACGGCTTCTCGATCATCAAGCTCATCCGCTACATCAAGGAGGAGCTGCTCCTCGTGCTCGGCACGTCGTCGTCCGAGTCGGCGCTGCCGTCGCTGCTGGAGAAGATGGAGCGGGCCGGCTGCTCGAAGCCGGTGGTCGGCCTCGTGGTGCCCACGGGCTACTCGTTCAACCTCGACGGCACCAACATCTACATGACGATGGCGGCGCTGTTCATCGCGCAGGCGACCGACACGCCGCTGAGCCTCGGCGAGCAGGCGCTGCTGCTCCTCGTCGCCATGCTGTCGTCCAAGGGCGCCGCGGGCGTGACCGGCTCGGGCTTCATCACCCTGGCGGCGACGCTCGCCGTGGTGCCCTCCGTGCCGGTGGTTGGCATGGCGCTGATCCTCGGCGTCGACCGCTTCATGTCCGAGTGCCGCGCGCTGACCAACTTCATCGGCAACGCGGTGGCCTGCATCGTGGTGGCGCGCTGGGAGAACGAGGTCGACGAGGCCAAGCTCGCCGCGGCCCTGTCCGGCCGGACCATGGCGCCGCTCGCGTCCGCGCCGGCTCTCCAGCCGGCCGAGTGAGCGATCGGCGTCGCGGGCCGCGCCTCGGCACAGCCCGCGATGCCCCGGCGGACCGCCTGTGCGCCGCGCCGCGGATCCCTCCGCGGCGCGGCGCGCGCGTGTGACAGGAGATCCGGCGGCGCGGCGAGACCGGCTCGACGCCCTCAGGCGGCGTCGAGGGCGTGGGGCGCGAAGGCGGCGACGACCGGCCGGAAGGCGCCGACGATCGCCGGGTCGAGCCGCCCCGCCATGCCCTCCAGGATCGCGTAGGCCGCCGCGCTCGCCATGGGCGGCTTGTAGGGCCTCTGCTCGATCAGCGCCGCGTGGATGTCGCAGACGGTGACCAAGCGGACGAGGTCGGGGATCTCGTCGCCCTTGAGGCGGTCGGGATAGCCCGACCCGTCCAGCATCTCGTGGTGGGACCGGACGACGTGCAGCATCTGCTGCTCGAAGCCCTGATCGACGAGCATCGTGTAGCCCTTCTCCGGATGCAACCGCATCACGGCCAGTTCGGCGTCGTCGAGCCGCCCCGGCTTGTTGAGGATCGCGGCCGGGATGTGGATCTTGCCGACGTCGTGCAGCAGGGCCGCCTTGGTCACGCGGTGGCGCTCCTGCTCGCCGAGGCCGAGGCTGGCCGCGAAGGCCGCCGCCAACCCGGCGACGAGGAGGCAGTGCTGGTGCGTGGCGTCGTCGAACTGGCGCACCGCCCGGACCCAGTCGCGGATCCCGGTATCCCGGATCGCGAGATCGATGGCCTGGGTCCCGTTGTCGATGACGCCGGGCGTGATCGGCTGATCGGGTACGAAGACGGAGGCGTAGAAGCCGCGGACCGCCGCGGCCGTCCGCACGGCGCAGGCCGGCAGGGGCTCGTCGTCGAAGAGGGCGAGCGCGGGGGCGCGCGGCGCCCCGAGCGTCTCCCGCAGGCGGTCCGTGTCGAAGGGCGCGCAGAGCGTGTGCGTCGCGCCGAGGGCGACGCCGACCAGCCGGGTCCGCGGGCTGTCGGTGTGGAGCAGGACGGTCAGCGGGACGCCGTGCCGGACCTCCGCCAGACGGCGGCGCAGGCGCTCGACGGATGCCGATCCCAGGTCGTGGACGTCGGTGACGATCGCGGTGGCGTTGCCGAGGGGCGCCTCCGCGTCGCGCAGGTCGTGGACTTCGCAGGACAGGCCATCGGACAGATCCTGCGCCAGACCCTGGCTGCGTGCGGGATCGTCCGTGATGAGGAGGATCTGGCCCATCGGCACGCCTTCCGGACCGTGCGTTACGGGAACATCGCGTCGACCGTGTCCTGCGAGACCGAGGCGTCACCGGGCAGAACCGGACCGTTGAGCAGCGCCGCCTCCCCGCTGCGCCGGTCGGGCTGCGGGTCCGGCCGCGTCGGCGCCTCGCCGGTCCCCGACCAGACGCGCAGCATCTCGCCGATCCGCTCCTCGACGAGGACGATCGTGCGCACGACCTTCGAGATCCGCTGGCCGGTCAGGTCCTGGAAATTGCAGGCCTCGAAGATGGTCTGCATCTCAATCTGAATGGCCCGGGCGTCGGCCCGATTGGCGTCGTCGCCCGAGCGTCGCACGATGCCCCGCGCGAGCGTGTCGACCTTCTCCGAAGCGGTCAGGATCGCGTTGGTGGCGTCTTCGGTACCCTGCACGACGGCGTGGAGCTCGTCGCAGGCGCGACTCGTCTCCTGTTCCTGCCGGAGATCGGCGATCTCCTGGCGCGTCCGCGCGATCGAATCGGAGATCGACAGGAGCTGGGTCCGCAGGAGCCCGACACCCTCTTCGATGGAGACAACGTCCGGTAGAGCACGGGCCATGAGCGGGGATCGCCACGCGGTTCATATTGACCGGCGAAAATATCGACGATCTCTTAAGCCGCGCTTAATGCGACTTATCCCGGTGCGGATCTGCGTCGGTCCGTACGGTAAAGATTGTAGAATGCGCTATATCTACGTTAATCCATGACCAAAGCGCGCCGTGCGATGGCGTGGTCTTGGCGGCCGCACCGTCGACGAGTCGCGGGGCGCTTCGTTTCTCGGCGGCCCGCCGGATCGCGGTAGACGACCTCCGGAAGAGTGGCTCTGCCGCATTTTCAACTGTTGGTTGACGCTATCAGACTAGATCACGATTCCTCGACAGGTCTGGTGGCTGGACCGGTCGACTTTGAGCAGTGATGCGCGGAGAAAAGTAAGCTTTTGATGGTCTCTCAAGCTCGGTGGTTCCAATTTCGAGCTGGGATGTGAGTACGGCAATCCGAGCGGCATCGCGCTGGCTCGACCTGCGGGGGCGGGCCGCGCGGTTCGCGTCCGCGCGCGGGGGGGCGACGGCCGTCGAGTTCGCCTTGGTGGCCCTGCCGTTCTTCGCCCTGGTCGGGGCCTGCCTCGAGAACGGGATCGTCTTCTGGGAGCAGGAGATCCTCCAGCAGGCGGTGTCCGATGCCAGCCGGCAGATCTACACGGGCGCCTTCCAGACGACGAACGCGGGCACGACCGACACCGCCACGCTGATGAGCCGCTTCCGGACGGCGATCTGCACACAACCGAACGGTGCCCCCAGGGTCACCATCTTCACCTGCGCCAACGTCCGGGTCAGCGTCACGAAGGTCGCGGATTACGGTTCTGCCAACCCGATCTCGCCGGTCGCCACCAACGCCAGCGGCGCGAGCGACTGGAACCCGAATTTCGCCGGCTATTCCTGCGCCGGCACCTCCGCCATCGTGGTCGTGCAGGCCGCGGTGGACATTCCGGTCTTCTTCCCGCTGCTCGGTGCGGCCGTGGCCAACCTGCCGAACAGTCGGCGGGTGCTCCAGGCCGCGACGGTGTTCAAGGTGGAGCCGTACACCGCCCCGTCGGGGTGCTCCTGATGAGCGGCCTGCTGCTCCGCCTGCGCCGCTATCGCCGCGACGAGCGCGGGATCGCGGCCGTCGAGTTCGCGCTCGTCCTGCCTCTGCTCATCGTCCTGTATTTCGGGACGGCCGAGCTGACGCGCGTCGTCGACGCGACCCGCAAGCTGACCTTGTTCGCGCGCACGCTGGGCGATCTGTCCGGGCGTATGGACAATGCTCTGGCCACGCAGGACGGGATGACGAAGATCGCCGGCGCGGCGACCGCGATCCTGCGCCCGCTGGACGCGTCCGGCCTCCAGATCGTCGTCAACGCGATGGGCGTGGAATCGGTCAACGGGACGCTCAAAGGCTTCGTCTGTTCCAGCTGGCCCAAGAACGCGATGCAGCGCCCGGCCAACCAGGCGAACGGGAGCAACGGACTGCCCGCGACGCCGGCGGCCTATCAGTTCGACGGCGCCCGCTACATCCTGGCGGAAGTCACGATGCCCTACACCCCGATCATCGGGAGCGCCCTGTACCGCTGGATCTTCGGCGGCCGCGGATTGACCTTCACGCGGCAGGTCCCGTGGTCGGAACGCACACCCAACGAAATCGTCATGCCGGGCGGCGTCGCCTGCCCGGTCTACAACTGATGCGCGAGGGAAGGCCCGTGTCGGTGTTCCGTATCCGGTGGAAGCGCGTCCTCGAGCTGACCGCGACGGCGTTCCCGCGCGCGCGCTCCGGTCAGGTCGCGGTGACGTTCGCGCTCGTGACGCTCCCGGTCATGTTCGCCACGGCGGCGGCGGTCGATTACGGACGCCGCAACGCCGCGAAGACCCAGCTCGACACCGCCCTCGACGGCGCCGTGCTCGCCGTGATGTCGCAGAAGACCAACACGATCCCGACGACGACCTTGCAGAACATGGAGACCCAGTTCCGCGCGGAGGCCGCCAAGGTCCCGGGGGTCACGGTGACCTCGTTCACGCCCGGGGCGCCGGTCAACACCTCGAAGACGCTGAGCCTGACGGCGAGCTACACGGCGACGGTCAAGACGAGCCTGGCGTCGATGATGCAGATCCCTGCCATGCCCGTCAGCGGCACGTCGTCGGCCACCCGCAATACCTCGCAGTACATCAACTATTATCTGCTGCTCGACAATTCGCCGTCCATGGGGCTCGCGGCGACCGATGCCGACGTGAGCAACATGAAGCGCGCGACCAACGGGTGCGCGTTCGCCTGCCACCAGCACACGTTCGACAGCAGGGGTAACATCACGGGCGACAACCAGAATGACAATTATCACATCGCCCTGCGGTACAACATCAAGTTGCGCATTCAGGTCTTGCGGGATGCTGTCTCCGCGCTCGTCGATCAGGCCAACGTCAGCATGCTGCTGCCTCAGCAATTCCAGATGGAGATGTGGACCTTCAACGACTCGGCGACGCAGACGAAGCTTCAGGCGATGACGCCGACGCTGAACAACATCAAGAATGCTACCCCGAACATCGATATCGCCTACGCCTACTACAATCAGTCCGACAATCAGACGGATTTCGAGCGGGCCATCGCGAAGATGAACACGACCATCCCGGCCAGCGGCGATGGGCTGACCCCGGACAAGCCGATCCGCTTCCTGTTCCTCGTCACGGACGGCGTCGAGGATACCGCGGGCAGCGTCACCAATCAGAGCGCGGGTTTCCAGTACCAGAGTGACCGCTTCATCGGTCCACTGAGCCCGTCGACATGCACGAATCTCAAGAATAAGAACGTGAAGATCGGCATTATCTACACGCAGTACCTGCCGATCTACGACAATGATTTCTACAATCGATACGTGAGGCCCTACGAGTCGCAGATCGGGCCGGCGCTGCAGGCCTGCGCGTCCGACGGCATGTATTTCCCGGTCTCCACGAACGGCGACATCACCGCCGCCATGCTGAAGCTTTTCAGCACCACGCTCGCGAGCGTGCGGCTGAGCAACTGAGACGCTGCCCCGGTCTCAGGTCGTCGGCGGCGGCGACCCGAGGACGTTGACCCACAGGACGACGGTCTGGCCGCGTGGATCGGGATTGCTGAACCGGTGCGGCCGCCGGCTCTCGAAGCGGAAGCTGTCGCCCTCCGCGAGCTGAAGGGTGCGCGTCTCGACCACCAGCGTGAGCCGTCCCGCGAGGACGAGGCCGGCCTCCTCCCCGTCGTGGCTGAACAGCTCGTCGCCGGTGCTCGCCCCGGCCTTCAGCACCATGTGGAACAGGCTCATCCCCTGCGTGCCGCCGGGCGGGGTCAGGAGCTGCTTGGTGATGCCGGCCCGCCAGAGCTGGAGTTCCGGCCGGTCCTTCCGGAACACCACGATCGGGTCGGGCTCGGGCGCGTCCGGCCCGGATTCGAAGAGGCCGCCGATCCCGATCTGCAGCGTGTCGGCGAGCAGCGCGAGGACCCGCAGGGACGGCGACGACAGGCCCCTCTCGACCTGGCTGATGAAGCCGATCGACAGACCCGTGCTCGACGCCACCGCCTCCAGCGAGAGCCCGCGCGCGCGCCGCAGGCCGCGCAGGCGCTGACCCACGGCCCGGTCGACCGGTTCCGGACCCGTTGCCTCGCCTCGGGGGATGCTCACCGTCACGCCAGCCTGCCTCTCGTGCGCCTCTTCATGCACGTGAAGGTCGCTTGCGTCGATAGCAAAAACATGCGGTATTCTTCACGAGAGTGAAAACGGGCGCCGGCTGCCGCCGTGTGACCCGGCCACTGCGCGGGAGCGGCACCATGAGAAGACGGTTGGCCAAGCTGTGTCTGTCGTCGGCGCTGCTCCTCGGCGTCCTCGGCACCGCCGTCGGCGCGCAGCCCCTGAGGGTGGGCTCGACGCCGACCGGTCTGCCCTTCACCTTCCTCGATACCAAGACGAACACCATTCAGGGCGTGATGGTCGACCTCGTCAACGCGGTCAGCAAGGAGGCGGGCTTCACGGTCGCGGTCGAGCCGCTGCAATTCTCGACGCTGATCCCGGCGCTCACGGCCTCGAAGATCGACATCATCGCGGCGGCGATGTTCATCACGCCGCAGCGCAAGGAGGTCGTGTCGTTCTCGGCGCCGGTCTACAGCTACGGCGAGGGCCTGATCGTCCCGAAGACCGACACGAAGGATTACACGTCCTTCGCCGACCTGAAGGGTGAGACCGTGGGGGCCCAGGTCGGCACCGCCTTCGTCGAGCCCCTGAAGAAGTCGGGCCTGTTCAACGAGGTGAAGATCTACGACGCGATCCCCGATATCATCCGCGACGTGAATTCCGGACGCCTGAAGGCCGGCTTCGCCGACGCGCCGATCCTCGCCTACTACGTGAAGCAGGGGCTGTTTCCCGGTGTCCGCCTGGTCGAGACCTTCAAGCCGACCGTTGTCGCCTCGGTGGGCCTCAGCGTCCGCAAGACCGACACCGAGCTGCTGGCCAAGATCGACACGGCGCTCGCCAAGCTGAAGGCCGACGGGACGCTCCAGGCGATCCTGACGAAGTGGGGCCTGCCGCCGTCGGCCGACCGGTCCTGACCTTCATGCGCGAGTTCCTCGCCGACGCCCAGGACTACCTGCCGATCCTGCTTCAGGGGGTGCAGCTCACCATCCTGATCACCGTCGCGTCCCTGGTGGTCTCGACGCTCCTCGGGCTGGTCTGGGCGGTGATGCGGGTCTCCGGCATCGCGGTCCTGGCGGGCTTCAGCGCGGTGATGATCAACATCCTGCGCGGCATCCCGATCATCGTGCAGCTGTTCTACATCTACTTCGTGATGCCCGATTTCGGCCTGTCGCTCACCGCGGTCCAGGCGGCGATCATCGGGCTCGGCATCGCCTACTCGGCCTATCAGGCCGAGAACTTCCGCGCCGGCATCGAGGCCGTGGATCGCGGACAGGTCGAGGCGGCGCTGTCGATCGGCATGGGCTGGGGCATGACCATGCGGCGGGTGATCCTGCCGCAGGCGATCCGGATCGCGCTGCCGCCCTACGGCAACATCATGATCATGATGCTCAAGGATTCGTCGCAGGCCTCGACCATCACGGTCGCCGAGCTGGCGCTCCAGGGGAAATTGATCGCGTCGTCGACCTTCAAGAACACCAGCGTCTACACGCTGGTGGCGCTGATGTACCTCGCGCTCAGCCTGCCGCTGATCCTGCTGGTCCGCCACTTCGAGGCGAAGGCGCGGCACCGATGATCGTGCTGGAGGACGTCCGCAAGCATTACGGCGCGCTGGAGGTGATCAAGGGCGTCTCGGCCGAGGTCACCAAGGGCGAGGTCGTCTGCATCATCGGACCCTCGGGTTCCGGCAAGTCGACCCTCCTGCGCTGCATCAACGGGCTCGAGGCCTACGACGGCGGCGAGATCCGGGTCGACGGGCAGCGGGTCGACCGGGACAAGCGCGGCATCAAGGCGATCCGCACCCGGGTCTCCATGGTCTTCCAGCGCTTCAACCTGTTCGCCAACCGGACCGCCCTGGAGAACGTCGTCGAGGGGCCGATCCACGTGAAGGGCGAGCCCCGGCGCGAGGCCGAGGAGCGGGCGCGCGCCCTGCTCGCCCGGGTCGGGCTCTCCGGCAAGGAGCACGCCCGGCCGAACGAGCTCTCCGGCGGGCAGCAGCAGCGCGTCGCGATCGCCCGGGCGCTCGCCATGCGGCCGGAGGCGATCCTGTTCGACGAGCCGACCTCGGCCCTCGATCCCGAACTGGTCGGCGACGTGCTGAAGGTCATGCGCGCCCTCGCCGACGAGGGCATGACGATGATCGTGGTCACCCACGAGATCGGCTTCGCCCGCGAGGTCGCCGACCGGGTCCTGTTCCTCGACGGCGGCCGACTCGTCGAGCAGGGGCCCGCCGCCGAGGTCCTCAACCGGCCGCAGAATCCGCGTACCCGGGACTTCCTGCAGCGCGTGCTGCACCCGCTCTAGGACACGCCGTGGCTGAACCGTTCCCGCTCGCACCCTCGCTCTGGGCCACGACGGCGGCGCCCGCGCCGGAGACGCCGCCCCTCGCCCGCTCCGGCCTGGCCGAGGTGGTGATCGTCGGCGGCGGGTTCTGCGGCCTGTCCACCGCCCTGCACCTCGCCGAGCGCGGCATCCGGCCCGTCGTGCTCGAGGCGCAGGAGGTCGGCTACGGCGGGTCCGGCCGCAACGGCGGCCAGGTCATCCCGGGCCTGAAATACGATCCCGCCGACCTCGTCGCCCGGTTCGGCCGGGAGCGCGGCGAGCGGCTCGCGCGCTTCGCCGGCGGGACCGCCGACGTCGTGTTCGACCTCATCGCCCGGCACGGGATGGACGTGCCGCATTCCCGCGCCGGCTGGATCCAGGGCGCCCACACCGAGGCCGGGCTCGCCGAGGTCGCCAAGCGGGCGGCCCAGTGGGCGGATCTCGGCGCCCCGACCCGCGTCCTCGACCGGGCCGAGACCGAGCAGCTCCTCGGGACCGACCGCTATCTGGGCGGCTGGCTCGACGGCCGCGGCGGGGCGATCCAGCCCCTGAGCTACGCCCGCGGCCTCGCCCGGGCCGCCCTGAAGGCCGGCGCCGTGATCCACGGCGGATCGCCGGTCACCGCCCTCGAACGGACCGGATCGGGCTGGACCGTCACCACGGCCCAGGGCGAGCGGGTGACGACCGGCCGGGTCGTGCTGTGCACCAACGGCTACACGGGCCCGCTCTGGCCCGACCTCGCCCGGACGGTGATCGCGGCGAACTCCTTCCAGGTCGCCACGGTGCCGCTCACCGACAACCTGCGGCGGTCGATCCTGCCCGAAGGCCACGTCTCGTCGGACACGCGCAAGCTCCTGCTCTACTTCCGCCTCGACCATACCGGGCGCCTTTTGATGGGCGGCCGCGGGCCGTTCCGGGAGCCGCGCAGTCCCGCCGACTGGGCCCATCTCGAGCGGATCGTCGCCAAGCTCTTCCCCCAGCTCGACGGGATCGCCTTCGACCATCGCTGGTGCGGCCGGGTCGCGATCACCCGGGACTACCTGCCCCACCTCCACGAGCCGGCGCCCGGGCTCCTCATCGATATCGGCTGCCAGGGACGCGGCGTCGGCCTCCAGTCGGCCATGGGCCGGGCGATGGCGGCCTACATCGCCACGGGCGATGCCGACAGCCTGCCCCTGCCGCTGACGCCGATCGAGCCGCTGCCGCTCCACGGGCTGAACCGGCTGTACGTCTCGGCGATCGTCGCGTGGTACCGCCTGCGCGACGGCGGCATCCGCTGACGGGGCCTGCGCGCCGTCACCGCGCGTGCCACAGAGCCCCGATGAGGCCCAGGGCGGCGAGCGCCAGGGCGAGGAGCAGCCACCACAGGGCACCCAGCCCGGCATGGGTGAACACCAGGGCGCCCGCCGGCGGCGCGATGGCCTGGGCGGCCAGCGCCGGACGGGCGAGCCGGCCGACCACGAGCGGGTAGCGCACCGGGCCGAACAGGGCGAGCGGCACCGTCCCGCGGGCGATGGAGTAGATCCCGTTGCCGCCCGCGTAGAGCACCAGCCAGAGCGCCACCCCCGGCAGCCCGGCCGCCAGCAGCCACAGCCCGAGGGCGATCAGGCCGAAGGCGGCCGTCAAGGTCCAGAGCGGGTGGTGCCGGCCCTTCAGGGAGATCTCGGCGACGCGGGCGCTCACCTGCGCGGGCCCGATCAGCGCCCCGTACGCGACGGCGGCGGCGAGCGGCACGCCGCGCGCCTGGAGCAGGGTGAGCAGGTGGACCGACACCTGGGACATGATCGCGCCGCCGAGGACCAGCACCCCCGCGAATAGCAGGAAGGCCCGGCGCTCCCGGGCCGACAGGGGGGCGGGGCCCGATTCCTGCGGACCGTCGGCGACGGCGAGCGCCGGCGCGTGCGGGATCATCGCGAGGATCAGCGGCAGCGTCACCGCGAGGTGCAGGCCGGCATAGGTGAGGCAGGCGCCCCGCCAGCCGACATGGGCCACCAGGAAGGCCGAGAGGGGCCAGCACACGGTGCTGGCGAAGCCGCCCCAGAGGGTCAGGGTGGTGATGGCCGGCCGCGCGGTCGCGCCGTACAGCCGGCCGAGGGTCGCGAAGGCCGGGTCGTACAGGCCGCACCCCATGCCGGCGCCGAGGATCAGCCAGCCGGCGAGGTAGACCGGCAGGACCGGCGCCGCCGCCACCACGGTCAGCCCGGCGGCGAGGAGCAGCGCCGCGAGGGCGAGGACCGGGCGACCGCCGCGCCGGTGGATCGCGGCTCCGACATGCGGCGAGGCGAGCGCGGCGACGAGCAGGCCGAAGGCCAGCCCTCCGACCACCCAGGCGAGCGGCCATCCGGTACTCTCCGCGATGGGGGCGGCCATCACTGCCGGCAGGTAGAACGACGATCCCCAGGCCAGGATCTCGACGACGCCGAGGGCGGCGATCACCGGCCAGCGGCGGGTGGCGGCCGCGGCCATGGTCTCGGTCCGACCTCCGGAGGCCATGCCCGACCTAGAGCGGGCCGAGCAGCGGCAGCCAGGTCGCCAGCGCCAGCAGGGTGATCAGGAGCACCGGCGGCGTGATGATCAGGCCCACCTTCACGTACTGGCCCCAGGTGATGGTCTGCCCCTTGGAGGCGAGGACGTGCAGCCAGAGCAGGGTCGCGAGGCTGCCGATCGGCGTGAATTTGGGGCCGAGATCGCAGCCGATGACGTTGGCGTAGATCATCAGCTCCCGGATGAGGGGCGACAGGTCCGGAGCCTGCTGGATGGCGAGGGCGCCGATCAGCACGCTCGGCATGTTGTTCATGACCGACGACAGGATGGCGGCCGCGAAACCGGTCCCGAGGGTGGCGATCCAGGGTCCTCGGCCCGCGAGCCAGGTCAGGCCCTGCGCCAGCTCCCGGGTCAGGCCGGCGTTCCGCAGGCCGTAGACCACGAGGTACATGCCGAGGCTGAACAGGACGATCTGCCAGGGAGCGCCGACGAGCACCCGGCGGATGCCGATGACGCCGCCCCGGTGCGCCACGAGCAGGAGGAATGCCGCACCGGCACAGGTCACGACAGACACCGGCACGCCCAGGGGCGCCGTGATGAAGTAGGCGAGCAGCAGGACCAGCAGCAGCGGGAACGCCGCGCGGAAGACCAGTCGATCACGGACGGCGCGGGCCGGACTCTCCAGGGCGGCCACCGGGTAGCTCGCGGGGACGCTGCGCCGGAAATAGGCGCCGAGCACCGCCAGCGTCGCCGCGAGGGAGACGAGGTTCACCGGAACCATGACCGCCGCGTATCGATCGAACGTCACGGCGAAGTAGTTGGCCGAGACGATGTTGACCAAGTTGGAGATGATCAGCGGCAGGGAGGTGCTGTCGGCCACGAACCCGCAGGCGATGATGAAGGCCAGGGCCGCCGGCGGTGGGAATTCGAGCCGCTGCAGGATCGCCAGCACGATCGGGGTCAGCAGGAGGGCGGCGCCGTCGTTGGCGAACAATGCCGCGATCGCCGCGCCGAGAAGCACCACCAGGGGGAAGAGGCGCCGGCCGCGGCCCCCACCCCAGCGCGCGACGTGAAGCGCGGCCCAGTGGAAGAACCCCGCCTCGTCGAGGAGCAGCGAGATGATGATGAGGGCGACGAAGGTGAAGGTCGCGTCCCACACGATGTGCCAGACCGCCGGGATATCGCCCATCTGGATCACGCCGGTGGCGAGGGCCGCGGCCGCGCCCGCCAGGGCGCTCCAACCGATCCCCAGCCCGCGCGGCTGCGCGATGACGAGCGCGAGGGTGATCAGGAAGATGGCGAGCGCGAGCATCCGAATCTCGTCGTCCTGCGGTTCGGAGCCCGGTTCAGGCCGTGCCGACGCGGCGGCCGCGCTCGTCGACAACCCGCTCCCCATCCTCCTTGACGAACTCGGCGCGCTGCGGCGGCAGGAGATCCAGGACCGCTTCCGAGGGGCGGCACAGGCGCACGCCCTTCGGCGTGACCACGAGCGGCCGGTTCAGCAGGATCGGATGCGCCGCGACGGCGTCGAGCAGCTGCCCGTCGGTCAGGCCCGGATCGCCGAGGTTCAGCGCGGCGTAGGGCGTGCCCTTCTCGCGGATCACGTCGCGGACCGACAACCCGGCGCGATCGAGGAGCTGCAGCAGCAGCGCGCGGGCCGGCGGCGTCTTGAGATACTCGACGACGTGGGGCTCGATCCCGGCGTTGCGGATCATCGCCAGGGTGTTGCGCGACGTGCCGCAGTCCGGGTTGTGGTAGATCACGACGTCGAACGGCTCAGACATGTGTGCTGTCTCCCGTGGGGCAGAGGCAGGCGGCCAGGGTCTCCGCCGCAGGCGTGCAGATCTCGGCGCGACCCTGGCAGCAATCGCGCATCAGGAACGCGATCAGGTCGGCCAGAACCGAGTAGGCCGCGCTGTAGATGATCGAGCGGCCATCGCGCCGCGACCCGACCAGTCCGGCACGGTTCAGCTCCTTCAGGTGGTGCGAGACCGTCGCGGCCGACACGCCGACCGTATCCGCCAGCGTGCCGGAGGCGAGGCCCTCCGGGCCGGCTCTCACCAGCGCGCGCACCAGGCGCAGCCGGTGCTCCTGCGCCAGGGCCGCGAAGGCCGACAGGGCTTGCGCGTCGTCCATTTCCCCGACAATCTTCAAATGATATTTTGAACGTATGAGAAAGCGTGCCGGTGAGCAAGCCTCCGCCCCCTGCCCCCTCGGTCCGTGACGGCCTGCCGAATCTCAGCGCGGCGCATTTCGCGGTGCCCACCGACTTGTCCGGACAGGAGACCCGGGTCGCGCACGCGCCGCGGTTCCTGATCCTGTACGGGTCCCTCCGCGAACGCTCCTTCAGCCGGTTCCTCGCCTACGAGGCCGCGCGCCTCCTGGAAGCCATGGGCGGCGAGGTCCGCATCTATCACGCCGACGGCCTGCCGCTGCCCGACGACGCGACCGCCGACCATCCGAAGGTGCGGGAGATCCGCGCCCTCTCGGCCTGGTCCGAGGGTCAGGTGTGGGTCTCGCCCGAGCGGCACGGCACCTTGACCGGCGTGATGAAGAGCCAGATCGACTGGCTGCCGCTGTCCGAGGGTAGCCTGCGGCCGACTCAGGGGCGGACTCTCGCCGTGATGCAGGTCTCGGGCGGTTCGCAGAGCTTCAACGCCGTGAACGCCCTGCGCGTCCTCGGCCGCTGGATGCGGATGATCACGATCCCCAACCAGTCCTCGGTGCCGATGGCCTACAGGGAGTTCGACGAGGCCGGCCGCATGAGGCCGGGGCCGCTCTACGATCGGGTCGTGGACGTGTGCGAGGAACTGGTGAAGTTCACGCTGCTGACCCGCGGGCGCGCCGATGCCCTCGTGGACCGCTACAGCGAGCGCAAGGAGCGCGATCCCGATCGGCTCGCCGGCGTGGCGGCCGATATCGGCTTCGCGACGCCGTCGCGACCGGGCGCCTGAGCCGGGCCGGCCGGAGCGCGCCGCCGCGCGGCCCGGTCGAGACCGGTCCCTACTGGAATCGCCGCATCTCCGGCGCCAGCGAGCGTCCCGCCTCGAGCAGGGCGCGGACCTTGCGGGTCGCGTGCTGCAGGATGTCCGGCCGCGCGTCCTCGTAGGACGTCTCCTCGACGAAGCTTCGCAGCGCCTCCGTGATCCGGTCCTCGATCTCGTCCATCAGGGCGAGTCCCTCCGGACCCTCCCGCCGAAGATGCGCGTCCGCGAGCGTCAGGTAGGCAGCGCTCGCTAACAGGAAGGCGATCCCGTTCGCCTCCTGAGCCGCCGCGGAACTCGCGTCGCCGTCCATGCCGTCTGCGACGTCGTCGTCCATCGGCTCACATACTCCCCGTTCGTTGCCCACGCTGTGCCGCTCCCGCCGTATCGCGCCAAGTAGAGAAAAAGGGTCGGTCCCCGTCACCATTCGGGCGACGTCGGGGCCGATCCGGCCTTCCGGTCCCGCGCGGTCGCCGGCCGCCGGACCGGGTTGCCCGCTTCGGGGGCGCGCCTCAGCGGCCCGGATCGGCGCGATCCTGCGCCGCGCGCCGCTCGCGCATCCGGCGGAGTGCCCGGCGCCAGGCATCCACCACCGCCTCGCGTGCGCGGGCGTCGGGATCGCGGCTGGACTCCGCCGGCCGGGCCTTGCCGTCGGACTGCCTCGTACGGGCTCTGGGATCTCGGTTCATGATCGCCTCCTGTCGTGTCGAGACCGAGAGACACCGGATCGGGCCACGCCGCGGTGAGACGGCACACGCGGACCCTGAAAACCGCGTGCGGCGGAGCACAGGCGGCCGAGGGCCTCCCGGCGGGCGCAATTTTTCTGATCGTGGACCGAAGAGTTTTTCAGCAGCGCCGGACTGCATTTTCAGAGTACTGTCGCGGCGCCGGCATAAGCCCTCGTGCAGTGCCGCAAATATTGATGCGGTGCAATAACGATCGTATTCAGAACTCAGCCGATCTCCCGGACCGAGACGTTCCGGCACCACGGGGGCGGCGCATGGCACAGTCGGAGGCGACGGGCATCACCGCCGGCCGCTCCTCAAGGTGCCGGGGAGGATCACGGGCTCCATGAGGAAGAACAAGGTCATCTCGCCGGAAGAGGCGATCGCGCTGATCCGCGAGAACGACGTCGTGACCACCACGGGGTTCGTCCAGAGCTGCATCCCGGAGGCCCTGCACGCCGCCCTCGAGAAGCGGTTCGTCGAGACCGGGTCGCCGCGCGGCCTCACCCTGATCATGACGGCGGGCGCCGGCGACAGCAAAGGGCTCGGCACCGGCCGCCTGCACCACGACGGCCTCCTCTCGCGGGTCATCGCGGCCAATTTCGGCCGCATGCCGAAGGTCGCCAAGGCCGCCCAGGACAACCTCATCCGCGGCTACAACCTGCCCCAGGGCGTGATCTCCCAGCTCTACCGGGCCTGCGCGGCGGGCCAGCCCGGCCTGTTCTCGAAGGTCGGCCTGAAGACGTACGTCGACCCGCGTCACGGGGGCGGCAAAGTCAACGAGCTGACCACCGAGGACATCGTCAAGCTCGTCGACGTCGATGGCGAGGAGTGGCTCTTCTACACGGCGACCAAGATCGACGTGGCCTTCATCCGCGCCACCTCGGCCGACCCGTCGGGCAACCTCTCCTACGAGAAGGAGGCGCTGACGCTGGACTGCCTCGCCCAGGCCATGGCGGCCCGCAACAACGGCGGCATCGTCATCGCCCAGGTCGAGCGCATCGTCGACGACGGCTACCTCCTGCCGAAGGACGTGCGCGTCCCCGGCATCCTCGTCGACTGCGTGGTGGTCGCCGAGCCCGAGATGCACCGGATGAACTACGGCGTGATGCACGACGCGGCGCTCGCCGGCGAGATCCGGGTCCCGGTCACCGGCATCAAGCGGATGGCGCTCAACGAGCGCAAGATCATCGCGCGCCGGGCCGCCTTCGAGCTGCCGCCGAACGGTGTGGTCAATCTCGGCGTCGGCGCGCCCGAGGGCATCTCGTCGGTCGCCAACGAGGAGAAGATCACCCCCTACATCACGCTGACCACCGAGGCGGGCGCGGTCGGCGGCGTGCTGGCCTCCGGTTCGAGCTTCGGTGCCGCCACCAACGCCGACTGCATCATCGACCAGAACCAGATGTTCGATTTCTACGACGGCGGCGGCCTCGACATGACCTGCCTGGGCATGGCCGAGTGCGACGCGGCCGGCAACGTCAACACCTCGCGGTTCGGCGGCAAGCTGAACGGCTGCGGCGGCTTCATCAACATCTCGCAGAACGCCCGCACCGTCGTGTTCGCCGGGACGTTCACGGCCGGCGGCCTAGAGATCGCGGTGAGCGACAGTCAGGTCCGCATCGTCCGAGAGGGCAAGGCCCGCAAGTTCGTCACCCAGGTCCAGCAGAACACCTTCTCGGGCCCCTACGCGGTCGAGCGGTCGCAGCCGGTCCTCTACGTGACCGAGCGCTGCGTCTTCCAGCTGACGCAGGAGGGGCTGGAGCTGGTCGAGGTCGCGCCCGGCATCGACATCGAGCGCGACATCCTCGCCCACATGGATTTCGCTCCCGTGGTGCGCAACCCGGTGCCGATGGACCCGCGGATCTTCCGCGACGAGCCGATGGACCTGATCTCGGACCTGCTCAACCTCGATCTCAAGTCCCGCGTCAGCTACGACGGCGAACGCAACATCCTCTTCGTCAACCTGGAAGGCTGGTACTGCAGGGTGAAGGGCGACATGGACGAGCTGCGCATGACCATCGTCGCGGCCTGCCGGACGGCGGGCCAGCGGGTCAACGCCGTGATCAACCACGACGGCTTCCGGCTCAACGAGAACCTGGTCGATGACTACGCCGGCATGGTCCAATACCTGCAGGCGAACTACTACGCCACCACGACCCGGTACGCGACCAGCGCCTTCCTGCGCCTCAAGATGGAGGAGGCCCTGAACAAGCGCGGGGTCGCCCCGCACGTCTTCGAGCGCAAGGAGGAGGCGCAGGCCTTCGTCAGCAGCACCGAGGACAAGAAGGCCCGCAAGCGGATCTCGCCGGCGGTCGCGTCGGCGGCCTGAGCATCGGCCGGGCCTGCGGGCTCCGGGCCCAGCGGGTCCCGGTCGCGCCGCCGCGTGACCGGCCTCAGGCGACCGGCAAGCCGAGGACCCGCCGCGATTCCTCGGACAGCACCGCGTGGCGGGCGGATTCGGGACCGTCATTCGGGGTCTGCGCGGCCGCCTGCGTGACGAGGTCCCGGAACCTCTTCCTGTCGAGGGCGCGGCCGCGCAGGCTCGCGAGCACGGCGTCCAGCACCATCCGGACGGCCCGGGCGCGCTGGCGCTCGCGCTCCAGTTCGGCGGCGAGCAGCGGATCCCCGAACTGAGCCGCGCCCAGCGGCGCCACCAGGACGGCGCCGTCGATGACGGCGGGATCCCGATCGTCCGCCTCGCCAGCGGGATCCGTGATCCCGTCGAGGATCTTGGTCGCCTCCCCCAGCAGGATCTTGTGCTGGACCGCCGCCGAGAGATTCGCCGGGACCTTCCGGCTCGCCGCGCCGATCAGGCGCTTGAACTTGGCCCGGTCCAGCCCGAAACGGCCGATGCTGACGCGCAGCGCCGCCAGCACCGTGCGCAGCGCGTCGGTCCGGTAGGTGGCCTTCAGCAGCTGGTCCCTGAGGACGCCGGCCGAGGCCATCTGGACGAAGGCCGTCTCGGGCAGCTGCTCCACCTGTTCCGCCAGCTCGACGATCGTGCGCTGCATCAGCGCGGTGCGCTGCTCGCGGATCTCGTCGGGCGCCAGGTGCTGGCGGCCTTTGCGGAGCCACACGAAGAACTCCGTGGCGTCCAATTCGAGGCAATCCTCGACGCGCAGATCGATGTAACCGAGCTGCGACAGCTCCAGGATCATCAGGTTGAAGCTCGCCGGCACGAACACCCAGGCATGGGCGTCGGCGTAGTCCGGCAGCTGCGCGGCGCCGAGCCACTGGGCCGCGTTGGTCAGCGGGTTGGCCGGGATGGCCGGTCGCGTGTCGTGGCCCGACCATGCGCCGACCGTGCCGTCGTCCTTGAGCGCCATGTTCAGGGCGTAGTCGATGTGGGTCCGGACCGTGTGGCGGTTCCGCTTCTCCAGGAAGGCCGCGACCGCGTCCGCCGTCCCGGTGAGGGAGCGGTAGAAATCGAAGCATTTGCGCTTGTCGGGCACGGCCAGGATCACCACCCCGTCCGGCCTCAGAAGCGTCTCGGCGGCGCGCAGGAAGGTCACCACGTCGGTGGTGTGCTCGATGACGTGGCTGGCGATGAACGCGTCGAACGTCCCGTGCTGGTCCGCCGGGACCGCGTCGGCGATCGAGCCCCCCGTCCAGACGAAATCCACCTCCTCGATCCGGTCAACGGTCTGGCCGCGATACTTCTCGATGAGTTCCGCGCGCGGCGCGTGATCGATGACGAACGTGTTCCAGCCGTCGCGCTTCGGCGCGAGCGGGCTGAAGCTCGGGCCAACCTCGACGATGCGGGCGTCCTTCGCCAGCGACCTCAGGAGTTGCTGCGCACGATCCATTGCATCTAAACTCCGAACAAGCGCGTCGCGCATACGCTGCGGGAGCGCGGTGAATGCCGCGCTGGCGGGAAGGAAAGCCGTTGCACAAGAGGCCGCTCGCCGCCGTGACCATGGCCTACAACGAGACGACGATGCTTCCGCTGTGGCTGAAGCACTACGAGCGGCAGGTCGGCGCTGAAAACTGCTATATACTCGACCACGGTTCCGACGACGGCTCGACGACCGGGCTGCGCGCGAACGTCATCCGGTTGCCGCGGTTGCCCCTGAACGAGTGGGAGCGCGCCCACACCGTCCGGGATTTCTGCGCATCCCTGTTCATCGGCTTCAAATATGTTCTCTATGCGGATAGTGACGAGCTGATCCTTCCCGATCCGGACGTATCGCCCAACCTCGCCGAGTATATCGCCGGACGGTCGCTGCCACCAATCCTCGATCTGTTCGGGGCGGATGTCATGCACGTCCAGGGCGAGGCACCCATTGACAACGTGGCGCCCATTTCCCGCCAGCGGGGCTTCATCCGGCCGATATCGACCCTGTGCAAGGCCACCATCGTGTCGGCGCGGGTCGACTGGCACGTCGGCTTCCACTGCCTGATCCAGGATCACCGCCCCGATTTCCGCGACCTGTTCCTGTTCCACCTGGCGTATCTGGACCACGATATCCTCTTCAGGCGTCAGCAGAAGCGGAACGCGGCCGCGCCGATCGGCATCCCGAATTCCCACCACGCCATAGACCCGACGGAGTTCCTGGCCTTCGTGAAGGCGGATGTGGGCCGGATCCCGCGCCGATCCGTGCAGATGCGGCCGGGTGAGGCCCATTTCGAGACGACGAAGCGGATCTTCGCCGACGCGATCGAGCGCAAGAGCGCGATCCAGGCGCCGGACCTCTGGCAGCTGCCCGAGCGTTTCGTCGGCGCCTTCTAGGGCCGTCCGGCCGTTCCCGCGCCGCGGCCGTCGCGGGTGCACGGGAGCCGTCATCCAGTGTAGGTCGGGCCGCCCGACGCCGCTTCGGCCGCGCCGGCGGAGCTATGAGGAGGCCGGACCCTGCGCGACGATCAGAGCCTCACCGCGCCGGCTGACGATCGGGACCGGGCCGGTTCGCCCTGGGCCGAGCGCGTCGCCGATCTCGCGCACGCGGCGCTCATCGGCGAGCTGGAGACCTGGCCGAAGCCCGGCCTCGTGAGCCCGGTCGATTCCGGCAGCCACGACGACATGAATGCGGAGACGCTCCGCCGCAGCGCGGCGGCGATCCGGCCGTCCTTCGCGGCGCTGGTCGCGGCCGGGGCGCGCGCGGCGGAGATGGCGGAGCTGAGGCGCATCGGTCTCACCGCCGAGACCGCGATGATGCGGGCGACGGGGGGCGTCAACGCCCATCGGGGCGCGATCTTCTCGCTGGGCCTGATCTGCGCCGCGGCGGGCGCTCAGGGCGAGAGGCACCGTGTGGGGCGGGGGGGCGCCGAGGCGCTGGCCGAGGCGGTCGGGCAGCTCTGGGGGCCGGCGATCACCCGGGCCCCGGTCTCGGCCGTCAGCCATGGCGGCCGCGCGGCCCGGCGCTTCGGCGTCGGCGGCGCCAGCGCCGAGGCCGCCGCGGGCTTCCCGACCCTCCGCGCCGTCGGTCTTCCCGCCCTCCGCTTCGGCCGATCCCGCGCGCCCGACGATCCCGAGGCGGCGCGCGTGCACTGCTTCTTCGCGCTGCTCGCGGTGGTCGACGACACGAATCTCCTGCACCGCGGCGGCGCCGACGGCCTCGTCGGCGCGCGCGCGGCCGCCGCGACCTTTCTCGACGCCGGCGGTGTCGCGAGTCCCGCTTGGCGCGAGCGCGCGGCGGCGATCCACCGCACCTTCGTGGCCGCGCGCCTCAGCCCGGGCGGCTGCGCCGATCTCCTCGCCGCGACGCTGCTGCTGGACGCCCTCGCCTCCCCGTCCTGACGCGCGAGCAGCCCCGGGTCGCGTCGGTCGCAGTTTCGCGGCCGCTGTTGGTACTTACATCCGGATCCTTCCCGCCCTCCTCCGCCGGACTGCCCGTGACCCTGATCAGGCTCGCCCTCCTCGCGCTCGCCGCCCTCTTCCTGGTGCCGGTGGCGGTCTCCGCCCTGCTCTACGCGACGCGGACCAGCGGCGACTGGCGTCTCGCGGATCGGTCCAGCGCCGGCCTGCTGCCGCGCGCGGACACGCATCCCGACGCCGTGCTGCGCATCTTCTCGGCGCGGACCGTGAGCTGGCGCGGCATCGTGGCGACGCACAGCTGGATCGTCGTGAAGGAGCGCGGCGCCCGGGCCTACAGCCGGTTCGACTACACGGCCTGGGGCCAGCCGATCTGGGTGGACCGGTTCGTGCCGGACGGGCGCTGGTTCGGAAACGCGCCGACCATCGTGTTCGCGGCCGACGGGGCCGAGGCCGAGGCGATGCTCCCGCGCATCCGGCAGGCCGTGGCCGAGTACCGCTACAGCCGGCAGGGCGACTACGTCGTCTGGCCCGGCCCGAACTCGAACACCTTCGTGGCCGCGATCATGGCGGCGGTTCCGGAGATCCGGGAGAGCCTTCCGACCACGGCGATCGGCAAGGATTTCCCCTACGACGGTCGCTGGATCGGTCTGACGCCCTCCCGCACCGGCATCCGCCTCAACCTCGGCGGCTACGCCGGCCTCACCCTCGGCTGGGTCGAGGGCCTGGAGCTGAACCTGCTCGGCGGCGTCATCGGGGTCGACCTGCGACGCCCCGGGATCAAAGTCCCGGCTCTGGGGCGGGTCGGGCTCTGAACGCCGCCGGGAGGATTGCGGTGGCCGGCGGCGACGGACGCCGGCCACCGCGAAGCGGGAGCGCGCAGGGCGGCGCCCCAGGCCGCGCCGCTCACGGCGCGAGGTCGTGGACCGGCTCCTTCACCGGCGTGGCGCCGCTGTTGAGCACGGTGCTGCCGGTCGAGACCGGCTTCAGGACGGTCCGGTCGATCTGCGGCGGGGCCGGGAGCTGGAGCTGCGCGCTCGTGTCGGCCCACGCGCGGGCGACGCGGTCGGGATCGTCGTTGAGCTTCGTTCCGTAGCTCGGCACGATCTCACGGATCTTGGCCTGCCATTCCGGCGTGGCGACCTTCCGGGCGAAGACCTTCTCCAGGACCTGGAGCATGATCGGCGCCGCCGTGGAGGCGCCGGGCGAGGCCCCGAGCAGCGCCGCGATGCTGCCGTCCTTGGCGTTGACGATCTCCGTGCCGAGCTTCAGCACGCCGCCCTTGTTCGGGTCGCGCTTGATGATCTGCACGCGCTGCCCCGCCTGCCACAGACGCCACTCCTCCTTCCTGGCCTTCGGGAAATACTCGCGCAGCGCCGCGATGCGGTCGTCGTCCGAGAGCATCAGCTGCCCGGCGAGGTACTCGACCAGCGGGAACTCGTCGACGCCGACCTTCATCATCGGCCAGATGTTGCTGGTCGTCGTCGAGCTGAGAAGGTCGAAGTAGGAGCCCTCCTTCAGGAACTTGGTCGAGAAGGTCGCGAACGGCCCGAACAGGATCACGCGCTTGCCGTTGAGCACGCGGGTGTCGAGATGCGGCACCGACATCGGCGGGGAGCCGACCGATGCCTTGCCGTACGCCTTGGCGAGGTGGAGCGCGGCGACGTCGGGATTGTCATTGATCAGGAACGAGCCGCCCACCGGGAAGCCGGCGTAATCGTCGCCCTCGGGGATGCCGGATTTCTGCAGCAGGTGCAGGGCGCCCCCGCCCGCGCCGATGAAGACGAACTTGGCGTCGACCGTCCGGCGCGTCCCGTCCTTCAGGTTCTTGGCGGTCACCCGCCACGAGCCGTCGCCGTTCTTGGTGAGGCTCTCGACCTCGGTCGAGAGCCGGAGCTGGAAGCTCGGCTGCTTCTGCAGGTGGGCGACGTACTGGCGGGTCACCTCGCCCCACTCGCAGTCTGTCCCCAGGGGCGACCAGGTCGCCGCGACTTTCTGCTTCGGGTCACGGCCCTCCATCATGAGCGGGACCCACTTCCGGAGCTGCTCCGGATCCTCTGAGTACGCCATGCCGGCGAAGAGCGGACTCGCCTTGAGGGCTTCCCAGCGCTTCTTCAGGTAGGCGATGTTGTCGTCACCCCAGACGAAGCTCATGTGGGGCGTGTAGTTGATGAACGCGCGCGGGTCCGTCATCACGCCGGTCCTGACCTGGTGGGCCAGGAACTGGCGGGTCACCTGGAACGCCTCGTTGATCTCCACCGCCTTGGCGATCTCGATCTGCCCGTTCTTCTTCTCGGGCGTGTAGTTCAGCTCCGCCAGTGCCGAGTGGCCGGTGCCGGCATTGTTCCAGCCGTTCGAGCTCTCCAGGGCGACTTGATCCAGCCGTTCGACCATCTGGATGGACCAGCTCGGCTCCAGCTCGTTCAGCCAGACGCCGAGCGTCGCGCTCATGATACCGCCGCCGATGAGCAGCACGTCGACCTTGCTGTCCGCGCCGTCGGCCATGGCCAGCGCGCCCGGAAAGGCCGCCAGAGCCAAACCGGTCGCGGCCGTGCCGAGGAGCCGCCGCCGGCTCAGGGGCAGCACGTTCGCGTCCCGGCGGTCGCGCCGGTGTTGGTTCTCGTCGTCGCCACGCATGGGCAGATCCCGCTTTTGCGTACCGGACCGGCCCAACAGCCGAACCGCGTACGGAAGACACCTGATGCGACGTGCGGGAATCCCGCCCGTCCGGCCTTCCGGATCGTTTCCCCGTTCCCGCCGCGGCACGGCCGCGGTCTCGCTCGACCCGGCACGACGGGCCTGCGCCGGTCCGCCCCGCCGCCGCCATCCTCGACGCGCACGGATCGCGGGACGACGGGACGCACGGGTGCGACGCGGAGGCTTCCCGCCGCAGCGGCGCGCGATCACGCCGGAGCACGGCTCTCCGGTTCAAGATCTCGCACGCGCGGGGGCGCGATTGCCGGATGGGCGGGAAGATGCTGGCTGGCTTGGCTCAGCAGATTGAGGATGGCCTCATAGAGGACGAAGCCCGGGAGGACAACCGCTGTCGGGGTTGCAATCACCGCCATCCTGTCAGGCCGCCGCGACGACATGCGGCCATCGCGGCGATCCGCCGATAGACTTGCGTCCATCGGTCGACGGCATCCCGCCGCCGCGTGCCCGACGCCGCCGCTTCGGACCGGGCGCGGCTCTACGGGATGTGCTTGAAGCGGATGATGCTGCGCGACAGGCGGCCGTCATCCCAGTTGGGCATCACCCGCCAGGGTGTCGTGACATCGGCGTAGTCGCCGTCGATGTGGATGGTGCGGCGCTGCTCCGTGCCGACCCATTCGGGCGCCCAGGCGGTCTGGACGCTGGTGACCCACTGGTCCCCCTCGATCCGGTAGCGGCCGATATAGGCCACGAGGGTCTTCATCAGCGCGGCCCGCTCGGCGTCGTTGGTGGCGGGTGCGCGCGCGCTGCCCTCGAGGTTGAAGGCGACCCAGCCATCCTTGGTGAAGATGACGCGGCCGCGCGGCGTGCCGCCCATGGCGTCGATGAGCCGGCCGGTCTCCTTGTCCTCGACCTTGTAGGAGACGAGTTCCCAGGTGCCGACGATCCGGTCCGCCAAGCGCGCGTCGACCACCACCGCACCGACATGGTCCGGTGCGGACGCGCTCCAGGCCCGCTCGGCGGCCAGGAGAAGGGGCAGCGCCACCAGGGCGCGCACGGCCATGGCGGCCGATCGTCGTGCAGGCATGGTCGGATCGGGCATTCGCGTGCCGCGGCGCCGAAATGCGCCGCGGCCGCGTTCTGCGGGTCGGCGCGGCGGGTTCCAAGCACCGCGCGAGCAGTGCTGGTAGACCCTCAGCGCGCTTGCAGCCCGCGTCGCCGAGGAGCCGCCCTCAGCCGCCGTTGCGGGCCATGCGGGTCGTGACCGTCCCGGCGGCGAGGCTCGGCAGCGGATCCTGCGTGCCGCTGACCACGACCAGGCGCTGGACCTCGCCGCGCAGGAAGGCCTGGAGGAACCGGTCGTAGTCGCGGAACGACACGCAGCCGTTCGAGTCGCCGCGCGGGCCCAACATGTAGGTGTGCGCCAGCAGGCCGACGCGGCCGTAGACGACTTCGTTGCCGCCCACCGGCGTCAGGCGGATCGCCCGCACCCCGTGGAAGGGTCGCTCGCGCTCGGTCAGGTCGTAGGTCCCGGGCGGCGTCGGTCCGCGCATCCGGACGTTCACGAGGCGCGGATCGTCCAGACCCTCGCCGAGGCCCGAATGGGCTTCCAGGCGCTCGCCGTTCGGCAGGGTCACGGTCTTGGCGGCGATGTTGTAGACCGCGGTCCCGGCCGTGGGACCCGGATCCCGGGACAGGGCCAGCGGCGGCGAGACGCGTTGCGGCGGCGGCGCGACGGCGGCCGGCCTGCTCTCCAAAGCCGCGTAGGCCAGGGCCGGCCCGCGCTCGATGCCGAACAGCTTCTCGAGGAACGAGCGCTCCTCGGGCTGCGGCGCGGGCTGCGCGGCCGGCGGCAGCTCGCGGCGCGCCATGCGCCGGTCGGGGCGCCGGGCATACCCGGTGCCCGCGGGCGCGCGGAACTCGGGCGGACGCGGGATGGGCAGCGGGACCATCATCGCGGCGGGCGGCTCGCCGACCTGCGTCCCGGGCTGGGCGTTGGCCACGATGCCGGCGACGATGCCGGGCTCGGCCGCGCTGTCCGGTGCGGGTTCCGGGGTCAGGGACGGCGGGGCGATCTGATTCCAGGCCCAGCGTGACTGGAGGGCGCCGGCGGCCTCGCGTCCGGGGGCCGACGGGTCGGCGGTCTCCGATTCGGCGGCGGCCGTCTCGGCCCTCTCCTCGCTGGCCGGTACCGGAGTGGGGGCCTCCGCACGGGCGCGCGCGATCTCGGAAGCCGGGACCGGAGCGCGAGTCAGGACGCCGCTCCCGAGGGCGGCCATCGTCGCGACGCCGGTGAGCACGGTCAGTGGCGCGAGCCACGGGAGGCGCGCGTTCCGAGTCTTGGGGCCGTCCAGCGGCACGGATTCCACAGCCATCGCGGTTGCCCATGCTCCTCGTCGCGAGGCGGGGCGTGCCAACCGAAGCCCTCCGACGGGCGGAGGACTCGCGGCGGGCGGACCGGCCCCGCTCGGCGTGAATCAGCGGGGTCGGGCCGGCTTTTCTGCGGCGACGCGATGGTCGATCTTGGCCCGATCGGGACCATTTTCGGGCGCGTCGTCGCAGTCTTCGCTGTTCGAGATGGTCTATATCGGGCCGAGATACTGCTAATCGTTGTCGATCTGGCGCCCGAGGATGGCGATCGCCTTCTCGTAGACCGGCGCCGCGTTCCAGCCCTGGATCGCCGCGAAGTTCGGCTCGCCGGGCTGGTAGCCCGCGCCGGCCCGCCAGCCATGGGCCTTGAGGAAATTCGCCGTTGACGACAGGGCCGCACCGACGTTGTTGAGGTCGCCGGTGCCGTAGGCCAACACGTTCTTCGGCAGGAACTGGGTGTGGCCGACCTCGCCATGCGCCGCGCCGCGGGTGTTCGGCGTCAGGAGGCCGCGATCGACCAGGGTCAGCGCCGCGTACAGCTGGTCGGTGAAGTATTCGGAGCGGCGGCAATCGTAGGCGAGCGTCGCCACCGCGGAGAGCGTGTTGACGTTGCCGCGCACGGCGCCGAAGCCGGTCTCCATGCCCCAGATCGCCAGGAGCGGGCCCGGCGGCACACCGTAGCGCTGCTCGATCGAGTCGAAGAGGGCCGCGTTCTGCTGCTTCAGGGCGCGGCCGCGCTTGACGATGGTCGGGCCGCCGCGCTTGGCGAGGAACTGGTCCAGCGACAGCTTGAAGCTGTGCTGCCCCCGGTCCGCCGAGATGGTGGCGGTCGAGTAGGTGGTGTTCTGCAAGGCGGCGAGGCTGGCCGCGCTGGCCCGGCCGCGCGCCTCCTCGGCGAATTGCCGCTTCCACGCATCGAAGCCGGCCGCGGTGTTGCCGCACTGCGCGGCCTGCGCCTGCCCGGCGCTGAGAGCGATCCCGGCGATGGCCGCGACCGCGATGGTCTGACGCCGCAAATTCTCGATCACGCGAAACACTCCTTCGGCGCGTCGTCGCGCCCTGTCAGACTGGGGATACCGGGTCACATCTCGTCGATATCAGGGCGAGAAGATGTCGAAGGCGCGACCTCGAGACGTCCCGCCCTCAAATCATCGCGCATCTCGGGATCTGGGACGAGGCCGCCACGGCCGGGTCTTCGGAGCATCGTGAACACCGCGTGAGCGGCCACCCCGGGCGTGGCCGCTCGGCCGGGGACGGGCCAAGATCAGGCCGCTCGCCGCGTCGAATAGTTCGACGCCGGCGCAGATCTGATGCGCGGATGATCTGTATTTTGCCAGCGAACCGACTGCATGTCGGCAACGTTGACCGTCTTGTCACAAGCTTGTCAAACACGCGACATAGCTTTGCCGGCGGAAAGACTTCTGCGGAGAGGCGGCGTGGGGTCATCAATGGTCCGGGCGGCGAGGCGTGAACCGGGATGCCGCCTGTCCGTGCTCTCGCGCCTCCGCCCCTCCTGACCGGTCCCCGGCTTCGCGCGGCTTCGCCCGGCGGAGTTCCGGGACGCCCCGGCCGGTGAGGCGCGCCCCCGCGCGCCGGCTCTCGGTCCGACCCGCTCACGCGCGCGGTGACGTCAGCTGAGCCCGGAAAGCCCGCTCCACCCTTGCAACCGGCGGTCGGTGCAAACCGCCGCGCCGATCCAGCCGACAACGAGACAGGACACCCATGGCCCTCGGAATGCACGACACCGGTTCCTCGCGCGCGGGCACGCTCGGGCCCGACCTCGACCGCGACGGCGTCGCCAAGGCCTACGGTCGCTGGGCTCCGGTCTACGACCTGGTCTTCGGTCCCGTCTTCTCGCAGGGCCGGACCCTGGCGGCGGCCGCCGCCGAACGGATCGGCGGCCGGATCCTCGAAGTGGGCGTCGGCACCGGCCTGTCCCTGCCCGCCTACCGCCGCGCCCGCAGCATCGTCGGCATCGATATCTCGGCGCCGATGCTGGAGAAGGCGCGCCAGCGCGTGGCGCGGCATCGCCTGCGCAACGTCGAGCGCCTCGCCGTCATGGACGCCGAGCAACTCGACTTCCCGGACGCCGCCTTCGACGTGGTGGTGGCGCAGTACGTCGTCACGGCGGTCCCCAATCCGGAGGCGGCGCTCGACGAGTTCGCCCGGGTGCTGCGCCCCGGCGGCGAGATCGTGATCACCACGCGGATCGGCGCCGAATCCGGCCTGCGGCGCGCGGTGGAACGCACCCTCGCCCCGGTGACGAGCCGCCTCGGCTGGCGGACCGAGTTCGCCTGGGAGCGCTACGCGGCCTGGGCCGCCGGCGCGCCGGTCGAGATCGTCGAGCGCCGCGCGCTCCCGCCGCTCGGCCACTTCTCGCTGCTCCGCCTGCGCAAGCGCGCCGCCTGAGCGCGCATCAGCTTCGACCAGCCCACAACCTTCGATCGGGGACGCACATCATGGCGAGCTTTCTGGAGGCGCTGCGCATCCAGCGCTGGGACGACCACCGCTACTACCACCACAATCGCGTCAACCAGAGCTTGCACGTGGTGAGCGCGATCAGCTTCCTGGTGGCCTACGCCCTGGCGTTCAAGGACCCGGCCGCGGCCGCCCTGATCGGCTGGCTGGTGGCGATGACGTCCCGGCAGGCGGGCCACCTGTTCTTCGAGCCCAAGGGCTACGACCACGTCAACGACGCGTCCCACGAGCACAAGGAGGAGATCAAGGTCGGCTACAACCTGCAGCGGAAGGTCGTGCTCCTGGCGATCTGGGCGCTGTCCCCCCTCCCTCTCTACTTCGACCCGAGCCTGTTCGGCCTGATCGCGCCCCATCAGAGCACCGCTGACCTGATCCGCAACGTCGGCTGGATCTGGCTGTGGCTGGCGCTCGCCGGCCTGCTGTTCCGGATGGTCCAGCTCTTCGTGCAGCGCGACGTCCAGACCGGCCTCGTCTGGGTGACCAAGATCCTCACGGACCCGTTCCACGACATCAAGCTCTACCACAGGGCGCCGCTCGCGCTGCTCCACGGAGAGCTGGTCGAGGAGCGGGAGCCGCACGAGCGCGGTGCCTGAGCACGGTTCTCGGAGGCCGGCCGCGCGGCCGGCCTCCTCTCGTTCAGGCCCGGTCCGGCGCGCGCAGACCCAGGCGGTCGCCGAGCCTGCCCATCCGGATCGCGGCGACTTCGCGCAGGATCGACCGGCGGATCGCCCGGTCGCTCGGCGCGCCGCCCTCCCACCAGCCATCCGCCCGCATGGCCCGCGCCGCCGCCACGAAGCGCGTCGCGACGGCCTCGAAGGCCGCGTCGTCGTAGGCGAGGCTGAAGATCATCCGGCCGGTCCCGACCCAGGACAGGGCCAGCCCCTCGGCGCGCAGGTAGAATTGCAGCATCCAGTTGTAGCGCGACGGCTTGGTGTACAGGACCGTCCACACTGTCGACATGTTGGCGACCCGTACCGGCAGGTCGGCCTCCGCCAGCTGGGCGTTCAGGCGCCGCGCGCGGGTATCCCAGGTCGCGTCCAAGTCGGCGTAGAGCGCGGCCACCGCCGGGCTGTCCAGCCGGTCGAGGAACGCGCCCATCGCGCCCATCACGTAGGGATGCGCGTTGAAGGTGCCCCGCGCGAAGCAGATGTCGACGGGCCGGTCCTCCCTGTAACGGCGCATCAGGTCGGCGCGCCCGCACAGCACGCCGACGGGCAGGCCGCCGCCCAGGGTCTTGCCGTAGGTGACCATGTCGGCGCACACGCCGAAATACGCCTGCGCGCCGCCGCGGGCGAGGCGGAAGCCCAGGAAGACCTCGTCCAGGATCAGGACGATTCCCCGGGCGCTGCACACCGCCCGCAAGTCGTGGAGCCACCGGGTGTAGGCCGCGCGGTCGAAGGATGCCCTGCGGCCGCTGTCGACCAGCGCGGAATCGGCCGGCGCCCCGGCATTCGGATGCATGGCCTGGAGCGGGTTGACGAGGACACAGGCGACGTCTCGGCGGGTGGCGAGCACCCGCAGCGTCCGCTCGGACATGTCGGCCAGCGTGAGCGTGTCGCGGGCGGGAACCGGGTTGCCGATGCCCGGCTGCACCTCGCCCCACCAGCCATGGTAGGCGCCGCACAGGCGGACGATCCGGCGGCGACCGGTGTGGTAGCGGGCGAGCCGCACCGCCTGCATCACCGCCTCGGTGCCGGACATGTGAAACGAGACCTCGTCGAGGCCCGAGAGCGCCTTCAGCCGCGCGACGTTTCCGGTGACGACCGGGTGGAGCGGCCCGAGCACGGGACCCAGGGCCGAGACCCGCGCGGCGCCCTCCTCCAGGCAGGCCCGGTAGAAGTCGACGCCGAACAGGTTCACGCCGTACGAGCCGGCGAGGTCGTAGAAGACGTTGCCGTCGAGATCCGTGACGGTGACGCCCGCTGCGGCGGCCGCGAAGGCGCCGGTGCCGAGATGCGCGCGCACGTGCCGCGCGTACTGGAACGGCACCCGGTAGAGCCCGGTGAACTGGAGATCCGAGAGTCCGTCGCGAACCGCCTCGGTCTCGGCGCGTGTCCCGGCGAAGCGCGTCCGGAACAGGTCGGAGAGCCGCGCGAAACCGGCCTCCCGCCGGCGCGCCACCGCCTCGTCCGGATCGTCCGACCGGAAGAAGGCCCGCTCCGAGTAGGCGTAGTGCGGGATCAGGCCGGCGACGCGCCGGGCCATGCGGGCGTGGCCGGTGAGCGAGCGATGCTTCGCCCGCGAGAGCTGCAGGCGCTCGGCCGCCCGTGGCAGGGCGAGGGCCGCGGCAGCGGTGGTGGCGGACAGGGCGACGAGGAGCGCGGACATCGTCCCGCGCCCTACCGGAGGCGGTTCACGGCATGATGACGGTCTCTAATTCTCGGCTGCGGTCGATCCTGGCGCGGGTCGGCGCGCAGGAGGATCTCAACTTCCTGCTGACGAACCGCCTGCCGCGCCGCCTCGCGACCCGGTTCATGGGCTGGTTCGGCCGGATCGAGCAGCCGCTGATCCGCGATATCTCGATCGCGACCTGGCGGCTGTTCTGCGACGTCGACCTCCGCGACGCGCAGGAGACGCGCTTCCCCAGTCTTCACGCCGCCTTCGTGCGGGCCCTGCGCCCCGGCGCCCGGCCGATCGCGGCCGACCCGGCCGCGCTGACGAGCCCCAGCGACGCGATCCTGGGGGCGCATGGGCGCATCGAGGCCGGACGCCTCTTCCAGATCAAGGGCCTGTCCTACAAGCTCGCGGACCTGCTGGGCGGGGACGCCGCGCTCGCGCGCGCCCACGAGGGGGGAAGCTACGCCACCCTGCGCCTGACCGCCGGGATGTACCATCGCTTCCACGCCCCGCACGACCTGCGCGTCGAGTCGGTGCGGCACATCTGGGGCGACACCTGGAACGTGAACCCGGTCGCCCTGAAGCGCGTCGAGGCGCTGTTCTGCCGCAACGAGCGCGCGGTCCTGCGCCTGCGTCTCGCGGAGGGCGGCCACGCCGTGACGCTGGTTCCGGTGGCGGCCATCCTCGTTGCCGGGCTGCGCCTCGGTTTCCTGCCCGAGGGGCTCGCCCTGCGCGAGACCGGCGGACGGACCCTGCCCACCGCGGCGCGCCTCGAGAAGGGCGCCGAGATGGGCTGGTTCGAGCACGGGTCCACCATCGTGGTGCTGGCTCCCCCCGGCTTCACGCTCTGCCCGGGGCTCGCGGTCGGATCGATCCTGCGGGTCGGCGAGCCCCTGATGCGGCTGCCGCCGGTTCCCGGATCGACCGGCCGCTGAGCGCGCCGCGTCAGGCGGCCTGCACCGCCGCCAGGAACTCCGCGACCGCGGCGTTCAGGGTCTCCGATTGCCGCGACAGGGTACTGGCCGCGTCCAGGGCCGCGGTCGCGGTCCGGCCGGTCTCCGCCGCGGCCTGCGTGATGGTCCCGATCGTCACCGTGACCGCCTGCGTCCCGTCGGCCGCCTGGCTGACGTTCCGCACGATCTCTTGCGTCACCGCCTCCTGCTCCTCCATCGAGGCCGCGACGCTCGTCGCGATGGTTCGAAGGTCCAAGACCGCGGCGGTGATCGCCTGGATGACATCGACGGCGCGGTGCGTCTCCTTCTGAATGGTCGCGACCTGATCGGAGATGGTCTCGGTCGCCCGGACGGTCTGCGTCGCCAGCGCCTTCACCTCGGTGGCGACGACGGCGAAGCCGCGGCCCGCCTCCCCGGCGCGGGCCGCCTCGATGGTGGCATTGAGCGCGAGCAGGTTCGTCTGCGCGGCGATCCCGGCGATCAGGTTGACTACGGTCCCGATCCGCTCGGCGCCGTCGGCGAGGCTCATCACAAGGGTGTTGGTCTCCGTTGCCTCGGCCGCCGCGCGCTGAGCCATGTCGGAGGAGCGCGTGATCTGGCCGTTGATGGACCCGATCGACGTCGCCAGTTCCTCGCTGGCCGCCGCGACGGTCTGCACGTTGACCGATGTCTGCTCGGCCGCCGAGGAAACCTGGAGCAACTGCGTCGCGGTTAGTCCGGCATTCCGGTCCATGGACGCGGCGGCGGCTTCCATGGCGACGGCACTGTGGGACAGCGCCTCGGTCAGCTGCGCCATCCGGGCGCGGAAAGTCCGCGTCGCGCTGTCCATGGTCTCGGCGCGGCGTTCCTTCGCGGCCGCCTCGGCGGCGGTGGCGGCGTCCGCCGCGCGCTTCGCGACCAGCGCTTCCTTGAAGATCTGAACGGCCTTGAGCATCGCGCCGATCTCGTCACCGCGGTGCGCGCCGTCGATCCGGGCGTCGAGGTCGCCCGCGGCGAGGCGGGTCATCGTCGCCGTGGTCTGGGCGATCGGACGGGTGACTTGGACCAGGATCACGCGGATGCCGTACCCGACCGCGAGGGCGCCGCCGACGAGGGTCGCGATGAGCCAGATCCGCAGGCGCTGCGCCATCGCGTCCGCGCGTTCGAACTCGGCGCGGGCCTCCCGCACCTGCAGGTCGGACAGCTGACCGATGGCCTCCGTCGTCGGAGCCATCGCCCGGAGCAGGTCGTTCCGGGCCGCGTTCACGTCGGCCCGGTCCCCGCTTCTCAAGGCGCGGACGACGTCGGCGACGATCGCCACGTCCCGGTCGAGCTGCGGCGACAGATTCGCGACGAGCCGTGCCTCCTCGGGCGTGAGAGAGGTCGCCAGGTAGGCAGCCCAGCTTTTCGTCGCCCGTGCCAGCTGGCGCTTGAGGATCGTTGCCGCTTCGGCTGCCGGGATCGCGTGGAACTCGAATCCCCGCGCCGCGCTCAGGATGCCATCGAAGGCGTCGCGCATGGCGCCGAACTGGCTGAGCGGGATGACCCTGTCGGCATAGATCGATTCGAGGCCCCTGTAGTTCTTGTAGAGAGCGTAATTACTGAACGCTGTTGAGGATATGAGGAGTGTACCCAGTGCCGCCAGAAGCGCGAGCAGCCTGCCCTTGATCGTGATCATCATCGATGGCGACCGTGTCGTTGTCCGAAGTTTGAACAACGTTCGCGGTCTAGGGTTTGGACTCGATCAGCACCAGAAGGCGATGACGGCGGCCAGAGCGAGGGCCGAGGCGTAGTTGCGTGCGAGCTTGTCGTAGCGGGTGGCGATCCGGCGAAAGTCCTTGAGGCGGTTGAAGG
>NZ_JBKFAV010000043.1:0-52810 GCF_053345825.1 Methylobacterium sp. C33D | reverse complement strand
TGGCGTCGAAGCCGTAGCCGGCGTTCACACCGATGTAGAAGCCGGTCCAGGTGAACACCGGCACCGGCGTGAACACCGGCGGCGGCGCGGCGCGGCGCGGCAGGTCCGCGGCGGACGCCGCGGCGGTGAGCGCAGTGAAGGCGGTCAGGGAGGCGAGAAGCTTGGTCATCAGGGCGATCCGGGTTTCGATCTGGTGATAAGACTACCAAGCCCTGAGCGGAATAGCTGTAGTTTTACGGACACACAGCCTCGCTGCGTCCCAAAAAACATAGTAAACGGGCGATTAACTTCGATCTGACTGGTTAAATACTGATGAAGTTCTGCCGGTGTGCTCTGGGATGTCCGGACCTCCGGGTGGCCGCTCGGCTCCCGGTGGCGCCGGGCAGGGCGGCCAGGGGGCAGCGCGCCGACAGCCTCGCGCGCCTCGTCGCCAGCCACCCGCACGGTGAAGGGTTCGGTGCCGCCGCGGCGGTCCCGCCGGATCGGGGACCGGCCGGCGCCGACGCGCGGGGACCTGCTCGACGGTCCCCGCGCCCGGGGCCGCGCTACCCCGTGTGGTCGCGCCGGGTGATGTGCTTGACCAGCTCGGCCAGCTTCTCCTCGGCCTTCCTCAGCGCCACGCGTGCGCTGTGTCCGGGCGGCGTTCCGTCGGCCGCCTCGCGAAGCTTCGCGATGGTGCCCTGGGTGTCCTCAACCTCGGCATCGAGCGCGGCACGCTCACCGGATCTATCGATGGCCATATCGATCCTCCAGGTGTTCTGCCCCTGGCGGCCGCCAGGGCGCCACGCCTTGAGGTAGGCGACATGTCGACCGTGTCGACCGCGGCGAGCCGCGCCGGGGCGGGGTTTCCGGCACGCTCCGGTCCGGCGGCCCCGTCGCTGCCCGCGCGCCACGGCACGCCGCGGCGTGATCCCGACGCCCGCGGCCGGCGTTCCAGCGGTAAACCCGCCGCAGACGGCCGCCATGCTGATCCTCAATCCCCTCAGCGGCCAGACGGCCGGCGTGCGCGAGCCCCGCCCGCAGCCCGGGAAGCCGTGAGCCCGCCCGGCGGGGGGGCTCGTCGAGGCGCGCTCCGATGCGCGACCGGGGGTTGAGCGCGCCCTCCCCGGCCACGCCGCGATCTCGGGTTCGGCCGCCCGCACGACGCGCCCGCGCACAATGTGGCGCGACCGATCACACGGTGCGCGGAGGGCGTCGCGCCAGCCGCTCGGCCTCGGCCTGCCACGCGTCGCGCTCGGCCTGGATCGCCTCGATGCGGGCGTGGAGGTGGCCGGCATCGATGGCGGTCTCCATCAGCATGTCCTGCGCGGTGGCGAGCTGCTGGCGGAGCTCGGCGTTCTCGGTCGCGAGCGCGAGGAGCAGGGCCGCCACGTCATCGCTCATACGGGCCTCTGCGCCGCCACCGAGCCGGCGCGTTTAGCCCCGGCGCGACCCGGCCACAACCGCCCCCGGACGCCCACGGACCGGTCGCCGTCCGGATCCCGCGCGGGCGGCCGTGGGCCGCGCCGTGCGTCAAGCGGCCTCGTCGGACAGGAGGCGCCCGACGTAGTGGCGCCCGACCGACTCGATGACGGGCGCGAACAGTCTGGCCATCCAGGGCACCAGCGCCTCGACCTCCAGCGTGCCGTCCGCCACCTGGATCGCGACGCGCGCCGTCTGCCCGTAACCGCTGCCCGAGAAGGCGCGGCGATCGCCGAGCCAGTCCTCGGCCTCGACGCGGATCTTCTCCGCCTCCAGGCGGCGGAGCGCCCAGTCCATGTGCAGGTCGATGCGGCGGCGCACCTCGGCGGTCCCGAGATCGTGCGGGACGGTGATCGTCAGGCGCTTCGGCACTGGAATCTCCTCGCGGGCGGGACCCGTGAGGTGCGGCCGGAAGGTTAACGGTCGGTGATCGCCGCCCGATCGCCCCGCCGCGCAGACCGTGCGCGCTCAGTAGCGGACGGTACGGACGCCGCCGGCCCCACCGCCCACGACGCTCCGGACGACCTCCTTGGTCGACGGGCTGATCCCGCCATCGCCGCGCAGCCGGCGCCCGTCCGCCCGCTCGAGGCGCGCGACGTCGTCGGAGCACCGGTCCAGGGCGCGGCGGACCTTCGCCGACAGCGGGCCGCCGCGTTCGGCCTGGGCGCCGCCCATCTCGAACCGCAGGCAGGATGCCAGGTAGCCCTTCAGATCGTCGAAGGCGGCGGCCTGCGCTCCCGACGTCAGGAGGATGAGCATCAGGGCGGATCGGGCGAGCATCACGCGCTCCAGGATGGGCGGTCCGCGCGGACAACGCGCGAGCGGGGCGTTGGTCCCCGAGGTACCGTCGTCGCGCGGCCGCCTACGCGCTCAGCCGCTGCGGCGCGGTGCCTGGGCCGCGTCGCGCCGCTGGTCCTGGGTTCCCCGACACTGCACGTATTCCGGCGTTCCCGGCTCGGCGCCGTAGCCCCGGCAGATCGCGTCGTCCTTCGCCGCGACGTCGGCCTCGCTCATGAAGAGCTCGCCGCGGCCGGGCCGGTTCGCCGCGTTGCAGGCCGTCAGGGCCGTGGCCGCAATCGCCAGAACGATGATGTGTTTCATGGGATTCCTCGCCGCCGATCAGCACCACAGCGGCGCGACGCTGTCGATGACGCGGCGGCGGCGTCCACAAGCCGGCGGTCGCTATGGTTATCCAAGGATGGCCAGAGGGTTAGCGCGGCGCCGCGGTCCGGGCCGGCCGCCGCACGGGGCGATACTGTCCCGACATGCAAGCGTAACGCCGCCGCGACCGGCCGTTTCCGCGGGGCCGGCATGTCGTGTCGCCAGTGCAGCCGCGGCGCAACGCCGGCTAAGCGTACGCCCCTGCATCCTCCCGAGGCAGACCCGCCTTCAGCCCCGCCGGCAGCGCCGCGCGGGGCCTTTTCGTGCGCCGGTCCGGACATCGGCGCTCCGGCCGCGCGCGAGGCCCTGCGCGCCGGACGAAGCCGGACGCGGAGCCGGGCACGCCGGCGAACGGCGTCGGAAACCCGGCCCGCCCTCCCGCGTTCGGGCACGGGGGCCCGTGCGCGAGGCGCAGTCAGGGCCCCGGGATGCCAAGGAGCACATGATGCGTCATGCCCTCTTCGCCATCTTCGCGCTGGTCGCGGCGTCGCCCGGATCGGCGCAGACCGGCACCGGTCCCGCGCCGATCCGGCAGCCCGGGCCGCCCCAGGCGGTGACGCCGGGCACGCCGCCCGGAACCGTCGTCGTTCCCGGCGGCAGCCAGAACAGCGGTCCGGGCAGCACCGCCGTCGTCGCACCCGCCGGGACGGGGGCAGCGACCCTCACGACGGATTCGGCGGCGGGCGGGAATGCCGGCCAGCCGGAGCGCGGCGTTCCCCAGGTCGGCAAGGGGGGCGAGGCCGGCGGCGGCAGCTGACCGCCGGCCCCCGTCCCGAAGATCTGCCCCGGTCCGTGCGCGATCGCGGCGGGACCGGTGGGCCGTCCCTCCGCCGGCAGCCGGATGCGGCGCGGCGGGCGACGGCCCGTGCGGATCCGTGAATACCGCGGCGTTGAACCAAAGGCGCTGGATCGCTCGTGGCCTTGGAGCGATGGTCTAGCGCCGCGCTCAGCTCAGATGCCGGGCAAGTCTGTTGCGGACCATCCAATTTTGATCGGCACTTCTCTGTCAGGTTCGGCAGTCAATCTGAGATCATTGCGCGATTTCGAATCGCTGGTAGCTTTATACCGGTAAAATATAATTCGAACTCGTTGATGCAGAAATCGAATTATTGCGCTATAGAGATCATCTAGATTTGGCGCGACGCTGCCGTGCGTCTGGCGGAGATTGCGTTGGCGGATCCTGGCTTCGAGAGCGGAAACAACAGGCCGAACGACAAGAGATCGATGCTCCGGCAGATCGCGCACGCACTCGGAGCACCGCAAGACGCCTTTCTCGATGAATCCGAGGCGTTCGCCACGATCGAGATGACGGGGGAATTACTGCGCGTCTGGTGCGCGCTCACCCTGTCGGACCGCCGCTTGCTGCTGGAGATGGCGCGCGGGATGATCTCCCGCGGCTAGAACGGCCACGGCTCATCCTGCGCCCCCGAAGCCGACCCCGACCCCTGCGCTGCCCGTTCGCCCGGCGCCACCAAGTCCACGATCTCGTCGAGCGGCTGCGTCACCCGGATGGTCCGGCCCGCCGCGGTGATGAAGGTCTCGTTGCGCATCAGGTCCGTGTCGCTCAGCGCCTGGACACTGGTCACGCGCAGCAGGTGGCGGCAGCCGTCGCCGTCCTGCACCTGAAGGAAGTTCCCGACCCGCCGAACCGCCGACATGGCGCACTCCCGCCCCGCTGGTGATCTGTGGCCTAGGCGCCCTGCAGGCTCTCGGCGAAGTCGTCGGGGATCTCGCCCCACTGGCCGAGGATCGTGACGCCCTCCAGCTCGCCGGTCTCGTCGTCGGCCACCACCTTCAGCGCCGCCGCGCCCGGCATCCGCCTGGCCATGTTCTCGGCCTTCTTCACCGCCCCGCTCTCGGTCTGCGCCGGCTCCTGCCGGGCCGGCCGCAGCCGCTTCCGGTGCACCTCGAAGGGCTGCACCACGAACGCCGTCCTCATCGTCATCGTCGTCCCGCACCCCGGTTCGTCACAGGTTCTCCACAGACCCCACAGGTTACCCGAGGCAGCGCCGCGGAGGTCGGTTCTCGCGCCGCATCCACAGGCGTCCACAGGCCTCGCGGGGAAGCCTCGCTCGCAGAGCGTGCCCGGCTCGTCCGTGTGGTCTGTTCTGTTTCCGTTCTAGCACGGCGAAGCCGCAGGTGCACCCAGCTCGGAGTGACGTGCGGCCGGTGGCGAAGCCCCCACGCCGCTCGCCTCCAGCGAATGAACTGGCGCAGCCCCGGGCTTCCCGCCGCCGCGGTCGACGCGTACCTCGCGGCCGCCGTGACGTGCGCGCCGCGTTCGCAGGGCCCCGAATCCCGCGGCGTCCACGGCGACGCAGGCGTGCCGCGGCCGCACGGCTTGCTCGCCAGGGTTGCTTGTGGAACCGTGTCGGCCTGAGACCCCGAAGAGGCGACGGATGCTCCGCACCGTGCTTTCGCAGACGGAGCGTGACCCGACATGACGGCTGGTGATCCGCCCAACAAGATGGCCGAAGTCGCCGGACTGGCGGCCGCGATCGCCGACCACATCCTCGCGCAGCACGAGGCGGGGACCACGATCCCGCCGGACCAGTTCCGGATGCTGGTGAGCGCTGCCCGGATGCTCCTGGATAACGGCGTGCCGTGGCCGCCGTCGGTGACCTACCTCGTCATGGAGGTCGCCCGGCGGGTCGAGGAGGCCGAGCCGCCGCCCAAGGGCGACGAGGTCGTGACGCAGCTGCAGCAGGCGCTCGACGCGGCCAGATCCACCTGAGACCGGCCTGAGGCGGACCGCCGCGCGGCCGGCGGGCCGATTTCCCGCTGGAACGGCGCCCTATATGGGCCCTATGCCCACACTCGGCCTCAAGCTCCCGCTCCGGATCTGCGTCCTCGACAACGCTGCCTGCGTCGAGGATGCGGGCGGCCGGCGCACCGGCTACGTCTACTGGGACGAGGGCCGGCCCGGGGGCGGCGACAGGCCCTTCACCCGCGCCGAGGCCATCGAGCAGGTCCGGATCATCGCGGGAGCCTGGGCCGGCGCCCTGGTCCACAGCGGCACCCTCGACACCGGCCCGGCGCCCGAGCCGGGTGCCGCCGCCGCCGAACCCTCCCCGGAGGTCTGACCGCCCCCGGCGGAACGGGATCCGCTACAGGCCGGCGCCGCTCGAATACGAGACCGGCGCGCCCGCGCTCGTCGCGGAGGCCGCGACGGTGGCGGCGATCCAGTCGCCGTCGCTGGTCCCGGACACCCGGCACGCCCGCGCCAGGGCCCGCTCCTGGCGGCGCCAGAGCCAGAGGCGGAGGGTGTGGATGAGGTCGTACATGCTCGGCCCCGCGCTGTCGCACCCGTGGATGTGGTGCGCGCGCGCGGTCCGCTCAAGCCTGCGGCGGCGCAGGGGCCGGAGGAGGCCGTCAGCCGGCGCCGAGCTCCCGCGTCACCGCCGCGAGCGTGTCGGCCATGTAGTCGAGCATCGGGTCCGTCAGGCCGGGCCAGACGCCGATCCAGAAGCTGTCGCGCATGATCTTGTCGGTGTGGGTCAGCGCGGCGTGCACCCGGTAGGTCACGTCCCGGAAGGCGGGCTGCCGGGTCAGGTTGCCGGCGAACAGCAGCCGGGTCCCCACGCGCCTCTCTTCCAGCCGCGCGACGAGGGCGTTCCGATCGATGGCGGCCCCGTCCCGCACCGTCAGGAGGTAGCCGAACCAGCTCGGCTCCGAACCCGGGGTCGCCCGCGGCAGGTGGAAGAGCCGGTCGAGCCCGCGCTCCCGCAGGCGCCGCTCCAGACCGGCGAAGTTCGCGCGACGGCGTTCCACGAAATGCTCGAGCTTGGTCAGCTGGCTCACCCCCAGGGCGGCCTGCATGTCGCTGACCTTCAGGTTATAGCCGATGTGGGAGTACGTGTACTTGTGATCGTAGCCGCGGGGCAGGTCACCGAGTTTCCAGCCGAAGCGGTTGCCGCAGGTGTTGTCGGTGCCGGGCTTGCAGTAGCAGTCCCGCCCCCAGTCCCGGAACGACTCGACGATCTTGGCGAGCGGGCCCTTGTCCATCAGCACCGCGCCGCCCTCGCCGGTGGTGATGTGGTGGGCCGGATAGAAGCTCAGGGTCGCGACGTCGCCGAAGGTCCCGACCCCCTGCCCGCCGATGGTCGCGCCGAACGCGTCGCAGCAATCCTCCACCAGCCAGAGGCCGTGGCGGCGGCAGATCTCGGCCACCCGGACCACGTCGAAGGGGTTGCCGAGCGAGTGCGCGATCATCACCGCGCGGGTCTTCGGCGTCACCGCCGCCGCGAGCAGGTCGACATCGACGTTGTGCGTCTCGACGTCGACGTCGACGAAGACCGGCACGCAGCCGTGCTGCACGATCGGCGCGACGGTGGTCGGGAAGCCCGCCGCGACGGTGATCACCTCGTCGCCCGGCCGCAGGCGGCGCGCGCCGTGCTTCGGCGAGGTCAGCGCCGCGAAGGCCAGGAGGTTGGCGGCCGAGCCCGAGACGGTCAGCCGCGACTGCTTCCGTCCGAACGCCGCCGCGAGTTCCCGCTCGAACCGGTCGGCGTAGCGCCCCGCCGTCAGCCACATGTCGAGGGAGGCGTCGATGAGGTGGGCGCAATCCTCCGCGTCCATGACCTTGCCGGAGGGCGGGATGTAGGTCTCGCCCGGCACGAAGGCCGGCTTCCCCCGGGCCTCGAAATGCGCCCGGGCGAGGTTCAGGATCTCGGTGCGCAGGGCGTCGGTCATGGGGGCGAAACACTGTTGTCCGGTCGCGGGTCTCGGGCAGCTATAGCGCGGGATCGGCCGGGCGTGAGACTGCGATCGGCGCCGGGACCTGCTGCAATCGCGTCTGCGGTCCTCCCGGAGCGCCTGTCGGTGCCCCTGTCGTTGACCGGCCGCACGGCTCAGAACGGCGTGGCGAACGCGTCGAGGTCGGGATGCAGGCGATCCCGATCCGACAGGGTCGGGTGCGCGATGCCCCAGTCGAACCCGAAGCTGTCCCAGCGGATGCCGGCATCGGCGGCGGGGGCGTGGACCGACGTGACCAGGTAGAGCAGCGTCGCCGCGCTGGAGCGCACGGCGAAGCCGTGGGCGCAGCCTTCCGGTATGTAGACGCCGGCGGGCGCCGCCCCGTCGAGGTCGAGGGCGACGGCGCGGCCGTAGCCGGGCGAGGCCCGGCGCAGGTCGAGGACGACGTCCGTCACCGTGCCGGACAGGCACCAGACGAGCTTCGCGTGCTGGTGGGGCGGCACCTGGAAATGCATGCCGCGGATCACGCCCCCCGCCGAGGTGGAGCAGTAGACCTCGGCGAAATCGGTCCGGAGCCCCGCCGCGGCGAGGCTCGGCGCGTGCATCAGCTTGTGGAAGCTGCCGCGGGCATCGCGGCTGCCGGGCGCGCGGAGGAGGAGCACCCCCGGAAGGTCGCTGGTCCGAATCTCGAACATCACTGCGCCGCCATGAGTTCGGTGAGGCCGCGATCCAGGCCGACGGCGGCGGACCAGCCGGGCAGGAGCGGCCCCATCCAGGGCCGCATCACCTCCCGGGCCCGGTAGGGCCGCGCCCCCCAGGCCACCGGAACGGGCCGCGCGCCGAGTCGCTCGATCCGCGCCACGAGCGCGCGCAGCGACAGCGTCTCGGGCCCGCGCAGCGCGAAGGATTCCCGCGTGCGCCCGGGCGCCGCGCGGATCCTGTCCAGCGCGGCGCGGCTCCCCGACAGCACGTCGTCGACGTGGAGCAGGTTGAGAGTCTGCTCGCCCGGGGACAGGTCGAGCCGTCGCCCCTCCCGCTGGGCCTGGAGCAGGGCCGAGACGAGCTTGCCGCGGCGATCCGCCGGTCCGTAGGTGTCTGGCAGCTTCAAGGTCAGGATCGTGAAGCCTTCCGCCTCGGCGTAGTAGGCCGCGATATCCTCGAAGGCCTGCTTGGTCGCCGCGTACAGGGTCGCCGGATCGTAGCGATCACCCGCGAAATGCTGCCAGATCGTGCCGAAATTGACCATGTGCCGGACCCCGCATCGCGCCATCGCGTCGAGGAGCTGCGTGCCGAACAGAAGGTTGGCCTGGATCAGCGGCGCCACATGGTCCGGCCCGTGCACGCCGACGAAGTGGGTGGCGGCGTGGATCACCGCCTCAGGCGCGAAGGCGCGCATCGCGGCGTGCAGCGTGTCCGTCGCGCCGTCGTGGCGCAGGATCGTCGCGCGCGGGTCGAGGGCCGCGGTGTCGGAGTCCGCCCGCACCAGGGCGCCGACGGCGATGCCGGCCTCGGCGAAGCCCCGGGTCAGCCGTCCGCCGACGAAGCCGGTCGCGCCGGTGATGAGCAGGCGGCCGAAGGGCGGCGGCACTACCACGTCTTCCACGGGGCCCGTCCCGACGCCCAGAGTGTCTCGAGGTTCGTCTTGTCCCGGAGCGTGTCCATCGCCTGCCAGAAGCCGTCGTGGATGAAGGCCTGCAGGTCGCCCTCCCGGGCCAGGCGCTCCAGGGGCTCGCGCTCCCAGACCGTCTCGTCGCCCGCGACCGTGTCGATCACCGACGGCGCGAGGAGGAAGAAGCCGCCGTTGATCCAGCCGCCCTCGTTGTCGGGCTTCTCCTCGAAGGCCGTGACCCGATCGCCGTCGAGGGCGAGATAGCCGAAGCGCTTGTCGGGCCGCACCGCCGTGACGGTGGCGCGCTTGCCGTGAGCGCGGTGGAAGGCGATCTGCGCGGTGATATCGACGTCGCTGACGCCGTCGCCGTAGGTGAGCGCGAACATCTCCTCACCCTCCAGGTGATGCCGGACGCGCCTCAGGCGGCCCCCCGTCATGCTCTGGTCGCCCGTATCGACCAGCGTCACGGTCCAGGGCTCGGCGGTCTTCCGGTGAATCTCCATCCGGTTCTCGGCGATGTGCATCGTCACATCGCTCATGTGGAGGAAGTAGTTCGCGAAGTATTCCTTGATGATGTACCCCTTGTATCCGAGGCAGATCACGAAGTCGTTGATGCCGTGGCGGCTGTAGCCCTTCATGATGTGCCACAGGATCGGCCGGCCGCCGATCTCGACCATCGGCTTGGGCCGCGTGGCGGTCTCCTCGGACAGGCGCGTGCCGAGGCCGCCCGCCAGGATCACGGCCTTCACCGGCCGTTTCCCCGGCCATCTCCCCGGCCCGCGGGGCGTGAGCGGAGGGTGGGGCGACGTGCGTGCATGGTCAGGCGCTGTCCTCGTCTGCTCGGCCGGCGGCGAGCCGGCCATACTCCGCGATCTGGGCCTCGACGAGCGCCCGGGCGTCGGCGGGACGCGCGCTGTAGTCGCGATACCACTCCATCGTCAGGCGCACCGTGCGGGCGAAGCCGAGCCGGGGGCGCCAGCCCAGCGCCGCCTCCGCCTTGGCCGCGTCGAGCTTGAGGATCCCGGCCTCGCGCAGGGCCGAGGGCTCGATGCGGACCGGGATGGGGTCGCCGCCCCAGGCGGCCAGCGCCTCCTCGATCAGCCGCCGCACCGCGACCTCGCTGGCGCGGGCCGGGCCGAAATTCCAGGCGCCGACCGCCGCGTCGTCGGCGGCCAGGAGCCGCGCGCCGAGCAGCATGTAGCCGTGCAGAAGTTCGAGCACGTGCTGCCAGGGCCTGACCGCGTCCGGGTTCCGCAGCACGAGCGGCGCGCGGCTCCGGATGGCGCGGACGAGATCGGGCACGAGCCGATCCTCGGACCAGTCGCCGCCTCCGATCACGTTGCCGCCCCGGGCGGTGGCGAGGCGCAGGCGCGATCCCGGCATCAGGGCCTGCCGGTAGCTGCCGGCCACGATCTCCGCGGCGGCCTTGCTGGCGCTGTACGGGTCCTTGCCGCCCAGCGGGTCGGACTCGCGGTAGCCCCAGACCCACTCGCGGTTCTCGTAACACTTGTCCGAGGTCACGCAGACGACCGCGCGGACCGAGTCGGTGTGGCGCGCCGCCTCCAGCACGTGGGCGGTGCCCATGACGTTGACCGCGAAGGTCTCGAGCGGGTCGGCGTAGGAGCGCCGAACCAGCGCCTGGGCCGCGAGGTGGAAGACGATCTCCGGACGGAACGCCGCGACGGCTCCGCGCACGGCCTCGGCCTCGCGGATGTCTACGAAGGCGGATTGCATCCGGTCGGCGAGCGCGAGATCGCCGAACAGGCTCGGCCTGTCGGCCGGGGGCGGCAGGGCGAGGCCCATCACGTCGGCGCCCTGGTCGAGCAGCCAGGCGACGAGCCACGCGCCCTTGAAGCCGGTATGACCCGTGACGAGGACACGGGTGCCGCGATAGCGCTCGAGGCTCATCTCAACGGTCCGGACTGGCTGGGCATCGATCGGGGCTCACGCGACGGCGGGATCCGCCGGCCGCATCTGGACCCGATCCCCCGTCCCCGCCGCGCCGGCCTCCGAGGGAGAGGGGCGGCTCAGCGCGTCCCAGAAGAACCCGTACAGATCGGGCGCGCTGATCTTCTGCTCCTTGGCGAACGGGCCGCACGCGTTGAAGAACATCATCAGGACATACCGGATGAGTGCGGACTTGAGCGGGTCCGAATGGGCAAGATCGCCGAGCTTCGGCTTCACCTGCTCGAAGAACTGGAACATGCCCGCATAGGCCTGCTTCGCCGCCGAAGTCGCCTGATGACTCTCCTGATTCTGGTGCAACCGATACAGGAAGACGGCCTCGGGCGCGTAGAACACCTTCGACGCGCGGTTGAGAACGCCGACGAACGGGATCGTGTCGGAGAAGTAGGAGCCCGACAGCGTCGGCTGACCGCCGGCGTCCAGCCACGCGGAGCGCCGGTAGAAGGTCGAGAACACGGTGTTGATCTGGTTGTGGGCCGTCGGACTGGCGAAGTACCGCGTCAGCCACGACTCCGCGTCCTCGACCTGGGCCTTCGCCGCGAGCGGCTCGGCCTGGTGCAGGATCTGGCTCGCGCCGTCGATCAGGACCCTGCGCCCCAGCCCGACCTGAACCGCGTCGTCGGCCTCGAACGCCGCCACCATCGTCGAAACGTACGTGTTCGAGATGAGATCGTCGTCGCTCAGCAGCAGCATGTACTTGCCGCGCGCGTGCTGGACCGCGTCGGTCACGTTCGCTTCCATGGGCAGCGTGAACGACCGGGTGAGGACCGTGAGCCGATCGTTCCGGAGCTGGCCCAGGAAGCTTCCCGTGGCATCGGTGCTGGCGTTGTCGCTGATGATCAGCTCGAGGTTGCCGTAATCCTGCGTCGAGACGGAGCTCAGGGTCTGCGCCAGCAGCTCGACACGGTTCAGGGTCGGCACGATCAGGGAAACCAGCGGCAGCGACATCGAACGGCTCTCTGACTGGATCGACGCAGGCGCCGGGGCCGGACGGCCCGGCTGCGCGCCGCACGGTTTGAGCGGACCAGACCGGGAACGGCGTGACGCGGGTCAGACCTGCCAGAATCGAAGACCTGTGTCGATCAGGGCGCACGGAATCCGCTGACCCGGCGCGCGATCCCCGATCGGCCGGCGCCGCGCTCTCTCGGGGAACGAACCCTCACGCCCCTCCCCCAGGCAGCCCTGCCCAGGCCTCACGGACGAGCGCGAGGCGCTGCTCGGCCCGGGCCGCGTCGGCGTCCGCGACCTGATGGAGGACGGCCTCGAGCGCCTCGGACCCGCCGAGCGCCGCGGCCGCCTCGCCCTGGCGGCGCATGGCGGAGCGGTGCGCCCGCATCGCCGGACCGGCCTTCGGCCCGGCCTCGATCGCCTCCAGGGTGGCGATCAGTGCGGCCGCCAACGGGGCGACGTCGCGCCACGACGCCGCCGCGGGCGCCGGCTCGGGCGGGTGAGCTTGCTCCGGCGGCGGCGCGGAGAAGTTGGTGGTGAGCGGGCGCTTCATGACGAACCTCCACGGGCGCGGTATAGGGGACCATCGGCCGGCGCGGAGCTGTACGAGGAGCGCATGGCCGAAAGGCGGAAGGCCACCGGGTCCGGCGAGGATAGCCTGTCGCGCCACATCCTCCCCAATGCCGGCACGATGGTGGGCGTCTGCACCACGCTGATCGGCCTCGTGAAGATCGCCGAGGGCTGGATCGGGCCGAGCCACGTCGACGAGGCCGCCGCCCTGACGGCGATCCTGTTCCTGGTCAGCGCGATCGCGTCCTACCTGTCGATCCGCCTGGGCGACGCCGGCGACCTCTCGGTCAGCCTGGAGCGCTGCGCCGACATCTGCTTCGTCATCGGGCTGATCGGCCTGACGCTGATCTCGGTCCTGTTCGCCTACGAGACGATCTGACGGCGCCCGGCGCGGAGCCGGTCGGGCAGGGCCTCGCGGTCGGTCAGCGCCGCCGCGAGGACCGCGAACAGGCCGAGATGGAGACCGAGCGCCGCCAAGCCGGGATCGCGCAGGGACCACAGGCCGGCCGCGCCGAGCGCCATGAGCGGCGGTCCGGCCACGTAGACGACGCTGCGCCATCCGGCGGGCCGGCCGAGGCGCCAGAAGCAGCCGGCCAGCGCCGCCAGGGCGAAGCCACCCTTCAGCAGCGCCATGAACCGGATCACCCGCACGAGGTCGGGATCGACGGGCGCCGCGGGGACCCGCGCGGCCGCCACGAAGGCCAGCGGGAGCGCGAGGATCGTCAGCGCGGCGAGCAGCAGGCGCGCCGGAGGGGCGCCGCGCGTCGCCCGCCCGGCCGTGGCCGGGATCGTCATCGCCTGAACCCGCATCGGCTTCCTCCTGCGCGCGCCGCGATCGGGGCGAGTCTAGGCTCTCCGGAGGCCCCGGTCACCTCGCCGGGGAGGGCGGCGGCCGGGCCGCGCTGTCGCGGGCCGGGTCCGGGAGCGACGCGGCCGGCGGCTCAGACGCCGCGGAACAGCGCGACGCCGAAGGCGGTGAATTTCAGCGGCAGGTGGCAGTGGCGGTCTGGGTCGTCGAGCCGGAACCGGATCGCGGCCTCTTCCAGGAACCCCTCCCCCGCGGCCCCGACGTAGTCGCCGATGTCGAACACGACCTCGTAGAGGCCGGCGGCGAGCCGCGTCCGCACGACCGGATGGTCGAGGGTCCCGTCCGCCCTGAGGCGACCTTCGGCGATCACCCGCCGTTTCGCCCCGGCCCGCAGGATGCGCACGCGCATCCCCTCGGCCGGTCGGCCCGTGGCGGCGTCGACGGCGTGGAGCGACAGGCCGGTCACGGGGCCCGGCCCTCCCAGACCATCCGCCAGGGATGGGCCGCCTCGTAGGCCGCCGCCATCGCCACCAGGGTCTCGTCGCGGCCCCAGGGCGCCACGAGCTGGAACCCGATGGGAAGCCCGGCGCCCGAGGGGCGGCAGGGGATCGAGATTCCCGGGCAGCCCGCGGCGTTGACGAAGCCCGTGAAGGTCGCCGAGCCGCGGGAGCCCACCGGCACCCCGGCGATGCGCGGCGGATGGGTGTCCTCGGCCGGCCAGGGCAGCGCGGCCGCCGCGGGAGTCATCAGCAGGTCGTGGTCGGCGAACAGGGCGGCGAGGTCCCGGCGCAGCGCCAGGGCCATCCGCTGCACGTCGAACAGGTCGGCCGCCGAGAGGGTCGCCCCGGCCTCCGCCAGGGCGCGGATGTCGGGGCCCAGATCGCCGAGCCGGCCGGGATGCGCGCGCATCAGCCACGCGATGCCCGCCTGGCCGAGGACCGGCCACGCCTCCGTGATGGCCGTCGCCGCGTCGAAGCGGCCGGTCTCGACCCGGTGGCCGAGGCCGGCGAGGCGCCCGGCCGCCTCGGCGACGCTGTCGGCGATCTCCGGATCGACCGGGGCCGTCCCGAAGGCCGGGACGTGCAGGATCCGCAGCGGGCGCTCCGGCATGACGGCGCTCCCGAACGGGCCGAAGCCGTGCGGCGCGACGGAACCGGGGTCGGCCGCCCCGAGGACCCGCATCGCCGCCGCGAGGTCCTCGACGGTGCGCGCCATCGGCCCGACCACCTCGAGGTCGAGCATGATCGGCGGCAGCCCGCCTGTCCGCGGAACCCGGCCGGCCGTCGGCTTCAGGCCGACGAGGCCGGTATGCGAGGCGGGCCGGCGGATCGAGCCGCCCGCGTCGGTCCCGACCGCCAGGGGCCCGATCCCGGACGCCACCGCCGCGACGGCGCCGCCGCTGGAGCCCCCCGGCGTCAGCGCCGGATCCCACGGGTTCCGGGTGACCCCGTGGACCGGGTTGCCGGTGTAGCCCTGGACGGTCAGCTCCGGGACGTTGGTCTTGCCCAGGATCACCGCCCCGGCCGCGCGCAGGCGCGCCACCGGCGTCTCGTCGCGGTCGACGGCCAGCCCCGCCCCCTCCCCCGCGTAGAGCCGGCTGCCCCAGCCGGTCGCGAACCCGGCGACGTTCAGGCTGTCCTTGACGGTCAGCGGCACGCCGTCGAGGGGCCCGACCGGTCGCCCCGCCCGCCAGCGCGCCGCGCTCGCCGCGGCGGCGCGCTCCGCGCCCTCGGGATCGACGGCGACGAGGGCGTTGAGCGTGGGGTTCACGGCCTCGGCCCGCTCCAGGCAGGCGCGGGCGGCCGTGACCGGGCTCGCCGTCCCGGCGGCGTAGCGGCGGCCCAGGGCGGCGGCCGAGAGGGTCCAGAGCGGTCCGTCCGCGTCGATCCGGGTCATGGCTCCTCCTCGCGATGGGCGATCCAGCGGGCGAGCGGCCCGGCGAGGCCGGTGGCCGGCTTCGCGGGCGGGCGGGCGAAACGGCCGGCCCGGGGCGGGCGCGTCCCGAGCCGCACCAGGGCCTGCGCCTGGCCCAGGGCGGCCGCCAGCGGGTCGACGAGCGGCACCGGCACCGCGTCCCGCAGGGTCGTGGCGAGGCCGGCGAGCGGCGCGCCGGCCAGGATCACGACGTCGGCCCCCTCCCCGACCGCCCGCTCGGCCAGGGCCAGGATCTCGGGCCGCAACTCGTCCTGCACGTCCGTCACGGCCTGGAACGGCCTGCGCACCGCGTGAAGCCCGGCGCAGCGCGCCGACAGCCCGGCCAGGGCCACCGCGTCCTCGTACCAGGGCAGAAGGGCGGGCGCGAAGGTGACGACCGCGAACCGCGCCCCGAGCTGGCAGGCGGTCAGCATCGCGGCCTCGGCCATGCCGACCAACGGCAGGTCGAACAGCTCCCGCGCGGCGACCAGACCGGGATCGCCGTAGGCGGCGATCACCGCGGCGTCGTGGCCGGCATGGTGGGCGGCGAGCGTCTCCAGCACGGCCGCCCCGGCGAGCTGCGCCTCGGCCCGGCCGGCGATGTAGGGCAGGCCCGTCGCGGCGGTGAGCGCGGTGATGCGCGCGTCGGGGGCGAGCGCCGCCTCGGCGGCCCGCGCCATGCGCGCGGTCATCGCCGCCGAGGTGTTGGGGTTGAGGAGCAGGATGCGCATGCGAGGGCTCCGGGCGCGTCAGCTCGCCAGCCGGCGGGACAGGCCGGCGGCCCGCTCCATCACGGCGGCGAGCACCACGGTCACGAGGATCAGCAGGCTGGAGGCCGCCGCCACCGTGACGTCGAGGCGGCCCTCCAGGTCCTGCCACATGCGGATCGGCAGCATGTCGGTGGCGGCGTCGCGCAGGAACAGCGAGACCGGGACGTTGTCGAAGCTCGCCATGAAGGCGATGAAGCCCCCGGCCAGGATCCCGGGCCGGATCAGCGGCAGGGTCACCCGGCGGAACGTGTAGAGCCGCGAGGCGCCGAGCGAGGTCGAGCTCTCGAGGAGCACCGGGTCCATCTGCGACAGGGCCGCCACGGTGGTCCGGACCACGTAGGGCACGCAGACCACGGTGTGGCCCAGCACGAGGGTCAGCGGCGAGACCGGGATGCCGGCGAGGCTGAACAGCATGAGGGCGGCGAGCCCGAAGGCCAGGGCCGGCAGGACGAGGGGCGACAGGAACAGGCTGTCGAGGAGGCGCGCGGAGAGCCGCCGCGACCGCGCGATGGCGAGCGCCGCCGCGGTGCCCAGCCCCACCGACAGCAGGGTCGTCCAGCCCGCCACCACGAGGCTGTTCCAGGCGGCGGCCCGGAGCTGCTCGGCCTCCGCGAGCGCCGCGTACCAGCGCAGGGAGTAGCCCGGCGGCGGGAAGCGCAGGGAGAAGCCGCTGGTGAACGACACCGCCACGACGATCACGGTCGGCGCCGCCAGCAGGACGAGGCAGAGCCCGGCCAGCAGCAGCACCGCGCCGTGGAAGCTGAACCAGTCGAGATCGCGCCGCAGGCTCGTCCGCATGGTGACCTCCCGGTGGCCTCAGGCAGCGCGCGCGCGGCCGCCCGACAGGCGGCCCGCGAGGTTGAGGAGCGCGACGCAGGCGAGGACCGCCACGAGGAAGACGATCGCGATCGCCGCCGCGAACGGCCAATTGTTGAGCGAGGAGGCCTGCTGGTACAGGTACATGGGCATGAACAGCATCTGCCCGCCGCCGATCAGCGACTGGGTGATGAAGGCGGTGATCGCCGCCGCGAAGGTCAGCAGGCAGCCCGCCACGATGCCGGGCAGGCAGAGCGGCAGGGTCACCCGGAGGAAGGTGCGCCACGCCCCCGCCCCGAGCGCCGCCGAGGCGTCGGCGAGGTTCGGGTCGATCCGCGACAGGGCGGTGACCAGCGGCAGGACCATCAGCGGCAGCTGCACCTGCGCCAGCGCCAGGACGAGGCCGCCCTCGGTGTAGAGAAGCTTCAGGGGCGTGTCGGTGAGGCCGAGGCCGAGGAGCGCGGCGTTGACGATGCCCTGGCGCCCCAGGATCACGATCCACGCGAAGGTCCGCACCACCACGCTCGTGAGCAGCGGCAGCAGCACGATCAGGGTCAGCAGGCCGCGCAGCCGGCCGGGCGCCCAGGTCAGGAGCAGCGCCAGCGGCAGGCCGAGCAGGAGGGTCAGCGCCGTGACCTCGAGGCCGAGCCACAGGGTCGCGCCGAGCACCCGCAGCGAGAACGGGTCGAGCAGGAACCGGGCGTACTGGTCGAGGCCGAACCGGGTCATGGCCGGATCGGCGTAGAAGCTCACGAGCAGCAGCAGCGCCAGCGGCGCCAGGAAGAAGACGAGGAAGAACGCCCCGAGCGGCAGCGCGAGGCGGATGTCGTAGGCCGCCGTCCAGGCGCGGCCCGGGCGCAGGGGCGCCGCGACCGGGCCCGCCGCAATGGCCGGGCCGGCGCTCACACCCGGATCTCGCGGTTGAAGCGCTCGATCCAGGCCGGCCGGCCGCGGTTGATCGCGGTCCAGTCCTGGAACACCGACTTGCGCTTCAGCTCGTCCGCGTCCCTCGCCAGGACCTTGGCGACCTCGCCCTCGATCGCGACCTTCCGGTTGGTCGGCACGATCAGGTAGGGGCTCTGCATCAGCTTGGCCTGCACCTCCGGCGACAGCGCGGCCTCGATCAGCTTGAAGGCCAGCTCCTTCACCGGCGTGTTCTTGACGATGTGGATCGTCGTCTTGAAGGCGATGATGCCTTCCTTCGGTGCGGCGAACTCCACCGGCACCCCCCGGGCCTTCAGGATCTGGATCGCATTGAAGTTGCCCGGCCCGATGTCGACCTGCTCCTGCTGGTAAAGGGCCGCCAGGGCGCCCGGGTTGGCGGCGACGGCGGCGAGGTTCGGCTTGAGCGCCTCCAGCGCCTTGAACCCCGGCTCGACGTCGGTCTCCGAGCCGCCGTGCATCCGGGCGATCTCGACGAGGAAGCCGGTGCCGAGCGTGGAATTCAGGTTGGTGATGCCGACCCGGCCCCGGTACTCGGGCTTCCACAGGTCGGCCCAGGAGGTCGGCGGCGTCTTCACCTTCTCGGGGTTGTAGGTCAGGCCGACGATCTGGAAGAACGGCGCCGGGCCCATCGGCTCCTGCGCGTCCGCGATCAGGTCGCCGTAATGGGCCGACTGGGCCACCGGGTAGGGCTCGACGAGGTCCTGGGCGATGGCCGTGAGGGCCGGCCCCGGATCGTGCAGCATCACGTCGATCGGCGGGTTGGCGCGGGCCGCCTGGACCTTGGCGATCTGGTCGACCGACAGCATCGGGTCGAGGATGACGTCGCCGCCCGAGCTCTTGCGGAAGGCCGGCACCAGCACGGCCCGGTGCGCCTCCTCCCAGCTGCCCGTGAAGGTCGCGAAGACGAGCTTGCGCGCCTGCGCGCGGGACAGGCCCGGGAAGGCCTGCGCGGCGCCGAGGGTCAGGGCGCCGGCGAGGAGGCTGCGGCGGTGCAGTTGCATGGTCGGTTCTCCAGGCTCGGTTTCGGGCGGCTCGGCCTCAGTGTCGGGGGTCGGGGAAGACGCCGACCCGCTCGGGTGCAGTCGGGCGCAGGCGCACGCGGGTGCCGGGCGGCCGCGGCCGGGCGCCCGCCGCGCGCGGCTCGGCGGTCTTCAGGCGGGCGCCGCCGTCGAGGCGGATCTCGTGGACCAGGGTGGCGCCGAGCGGCAGGCCGACCTCGACCACGCCGTCGAGCCCGTCCCCTGCCCTGCCTTCCGCCCCGTCCTCCGCGAAGGCGACGTGCTCGGGCCGCAGGCAGGCGGCGACCCGGGTCCCGTCCGGCAGAGACGTGGCGGCGGGGAGCAGGCCGCCCGCCTCCAGGGCCACCGCGCGGGCGCCGCCCGGCTCCGTCGCGAGCCGCCCGTTCAGGACGTTGGCCGTGCCCACGAAGGTGTTGACGAACAGCGTCTCGGGGCGGTCGTAGACGTCGGTCGGGGGGGCGAACTGCTCCAGGCGGCCGGCATTGAGCACGGCGACCCGGTCGGCCATCGACAGGGCCTCCTCCTGATCGTGCGTGACGATCAGCGTGGTGGTGCCGGCGCTGCGCTGGATGCGCTTGATCTCGATCTGCATGTCGAGGCGCAGGTTCTTGTCGAGGGCCGCGAAGGGCTCGTCGAGGAGCAGGATCGAGGGGCGCACGGCCAGCGCCCGGGCGAGCGCCACCCGCTGCTGCTGGCCGCCCGACATCTCCCGCGGGTAGCGCCCGGCGAGGTGCTCCAGTCGCACGAGCGCCAGCATCTCGGCCACCCGTGCCCTCTGCTCGGCCCGCCCGACGCCCCGGGCCGCGAGGCCGTAGGCGACGTTGTCGGCGACGCTCATGTGGGGGAACAGGGCGTAGTTCTGGAACACGATGCCGACGGTGCGCCGGTTCGGCGGCAGGTGGTCGACCGCTTGGCCGCCGATGATGACGCGCCCCTCCGTGGGCTTCAGGAAGCCCGCGACCGCCCGCAGCAGGGTGGTCTTGCCGCAGCCCGAGGGCCCGAGCAGCGCGACGAGTTCCCCGCCCTTGATGTCGAGCGTCACCGTGTCGACGGCGAGGGCCGACCCGTAGCGCTGGGTGATCCCGTGGAGGATCAGGGTGGTCCCGGCGCTCACGGGCGGCTCTCCCCGGCCGCCGCGAAGGCGCGGCCGTGCGCGGCGAGGTGCGCGGCGCTGCGGGCGGCCGGGCAGCCCGCGAGGTCCAGGCCCTTCCACAGGGTGACGGCCACCGAATCGACCACCGGCACGCCGAGTTCGGCCTCCAGGGCCGGGACCAGCGCGGCGCCCGCGAGGTTCGTGCACACGATCGCCACCGCGTCGACGCCCTCGGCCGCCACCGCCCGGGCCATGCCGGCGATGGCCTCCGGGCCGGCCTCGGCGAAGGCGAAGTTCTCCGACAGGCCGAGATGCCGCTCGGCGCCGCAGTCGAGACCGGCCGCGCCCCAGTTGGCCTGGATCCGGCGCTGCACGTCGCCGGTATAGGGGGTGACGAGGCCGATCCGCCGGAAACCCCGGGCCCGGAACAGGTCGCGGAAGGCGAGCGCGGCGGTGGAGGCCGGGCATCCGGTCCGGTCGGTGATCGCGGCGCTCAGGCGCTCGTCGGCCTCGAAGCCGAGCCAAGCGCCGGAGGTGCCGTTCCACAGGATCGCGGCGACGCGGGCGTCGGCGAGCAGCTCGGCCGCCGCCAGGATCGGCTCGGGGTCGAACTGGTCCAGGGCCGCCGCCGACAGGCCGATCTCCGTCACGCGGAAGCGGGCGAAATGGGCGCTCACGCCCGCGAGCCCGCCCAGCAGATGGGCGGTGGCCGGCTCGAGGACGCTGTTCGACGAGGGCGTCAGCATGCCCAGACGCGTCGTGCGGTTCGGTCGTTCCATCGCATCCACCCCCGATGCACCGAGCATCCGACAGGCCTGGACGGCCGACAAGCCATTTTCTGCATGCTGCATGCAATTTGCGCAAATGCATGATAAGACATCGCAAGAGGCCGGAAAAAGGATCACCGATCGGGCGGCCGGACGCGCTAGGCTGGCGCGATGGAGCGGGAGGATCAATGGACGTCGTCGCACGCCGCCGGGGCCGGCCTCGCAAGGCCCCGGTCGTCCCGGCCGCGCAGGTGCCGCGGACCGGGCTGCACGAGCAAGCGGCGGCCCGGCTCAAGGACATGATCGTGCGCGGCGTGCTGCCGGCGGGCGCGTCCCTCGTGGAGACGGACCTCTCCGTGGCGCTCGGGATCTCCCGGACCCCGCTGCGCGAGGCCCTCAAGCTCCTGGCGGCGGAGGGGCTGGTCGAGCTGCACCAGAACCGCAGCGCCCGCGTCCCGGACTGGACGCCGGAGGAGATCCTCGAACTGTTCGAGGCCCTGGCCGGGATCGAGCGGCTGACCGCGGAACTCGCGGCGCCGCGGATCTCCGAAGCCCTGATGGACGCGCTGCGCGCCATGCAGGCGCGGCTCGACCGGATGCACCGGGACCAAGTGCTCGACGCCTATTTCGCCCTGAACCAGGAGATCCACCGGACGATCGTCGAGGCCGCCCGGAACCGCCCACTGGCGGAGGCCCACGCGGCGCTCCAGGCCCGGGCCCAGTGGGCGCGCCTACGCGCGCTCTCCAGCGGCAGCCGCTGGGAGGAATCGGCCCGGGAGCACCGGGACCTGTTCGAGGCCCTCGCCGCGCGGGACGCCGCCGCGGCCGGGGCCGTCGCCCACCGCCACGTGCTGCGGACCGGCGTCGTGATCGCCGAGACGCTCCAGGCCCGGCGCGCGGACCCCGTGGCGCGGTAACGAAGCGTTAACCCTGTCGTCGCATCGGTCGGTCACCAGCCGGACGCTGGCCTTCCACGCCCATCCGATCCGCCCCTCAACACGGGTGGGCGTGGAAGCCTCGGCCGCCGCCCGTCAGGCGTCGCCGAACGCGACCCCGAGCTCCGTCTCCTGGCGCCACGTGACCCGTGCCGGCCGCCGCCGGCCGCCGACCCCGTAGGCCAGCACGAAGGCGTCGGGAACGCCGATCACGCTCACGACCCTCAGGCGGGCGCCCCCGTCCGACATGTTGCGGATCGTGCAGTCGATCACGCCGCCTCCGGCGAGTTCGATATGGCCCTCGAGCAGGGTCCGTCTGCGGGGCGCGGCGCGTCTGTCGTCCATCCTCGTTACCCTATGGTTGCGGGCCGGATCCCTCCGGATCCGCGCGCGCTCCGCCGGCCCGGGGCACGGATGGTCGATCCCCGCCCGCCTCGTCCCGACGCGACGCCGCCGGCCCCGCTCCGGGCCGCCCGCCGTCGCGGCCAGGAGACCACGGAGTTCGTGTCGATTCCGTCAAAGCGCGCCGCGAAAGCGCGGCGGTGCGCCGGTCAGGAGATCCGCACCAGCTGCAGGGCGCCCCGCGGGGGCGGCGGCGCGACGCTGCGGGTCTGGTTGCGACCGCCGTTCTTGGCCTCGTACAGGGCGCCGTCCGCCAAGCGGTACGGGTCCGGCAGCGGCGCGCTCCGGTCGGCACCCGGCCGGACGGCCGCCAGCCCGATGCTCACCGTCACGGCGCCGGCCCCGATCCCGGCCGACGGGACGGTCAGCTTCGCCACCTCGGCATGGACCGTGTCGGCGACGCGCAGGGCGCCGGCCTCGTCCGTCTCGGGGAGGAGCAGGGTGAACTCCTCGCCGCCGATGCGGCTGACGAGATCCTGGGGGCGGTGCACGCTCGCCGCGAGGCAGCGGGCGAGGCCCTGCAGGATCGCGTCGCCCACCGGGTGCCCGTAGCGGTCGTTGAAGCGCTTGAAGTGGTCCGCGTCGACGATGAGCAGCGACAGGGCATGGCCGTCGCGCCGGGCGGCGTCCAGGTTCCGCCGGAGGGCATCCTCGAAGCAGCGGCGGTTCGGCAGGCCTGTCAGGGTGTCGGTGCGCGACAGCGCCGCCATCTCGGCCCGCAGCGCCTCGCGGCGGCGCAACTCCCGCCCGAACAGGAGCGACAGGGCGATCGTGAGGCCGCACAGCGCCAGCACGATGCCACCGATGATCGTCGCCTTCGCGGCCCACTCCGCCTCCACGTCCCGGGTGGACAGGGCGACGTTCAGGATCAGCGGCAGGGTCCCGATCCGCGTGAACGTGTAGTTCCGCTCCACGCCGTCGCGCACGGAGGTGCTGACGAAGCTGCCCCGCCCCTCGCGCAGGAACCGCTTGAAGATCGCGGTCTGCCCGATATTCGCCCCGAGATCGGCCTCCACGTAGGGGTAGCGCATGATGCGGGTGCCGTCGGTCAGGTACAGGTTGATGGCCCCGCCCGGCCCGAGGTCGATCTCGCTGAACAGGTGCGCGAAGTAGGACAGCTTCACGGTGCCCAGGACCGCGCCGCCGAAGCTGCCGTCGGGTCCGTCGATGCGGCGGCTGAACGGCAGCATCCGTTCGCCGGTGAGCCGCGACACGATCGGGCGCCCGACATGGAGGCCGAGCCCGGTGCTCGCCCGGTGGGCCTGGAAGTACTCGCGATCCGCGTAATTGCCCGGGCGCGGCGGCACGGCCGCGATGTCGCCGACGACGTCGCCCCGCGCGTCGAGGATCAGCATCACGCCCATGTCGCGGGCGGTCGCGGCGCGGTCGAACAGGACGAGCTGGCGCAGGCGCGGGTCTGCCTCCGTCAGGCCCGGCACCTTCAGATTGTCGACGGCCGCGCGGATCGAGAGGTCGTACATCTCGATGTTGCGCGCGATGTCGCGTTCGAGAACCTGCAGGAGGTTCCAGGAGGTCTGCTCCGCGCTGGCCCAGGCGTCGCGGCGCAGGTCCGCCAGCATCAGGCCGGACGTCACGACCATGCCCAGCGGGGCCAGGATGCCGAGGCCGATCCAGGTGCGGGCCGAGCGCAGCCACGGGGCGACGCGTCGCCAGACGTTCATCGGCCCCCCGCGGACGGCGCTTCGTTGCCGCGCTCTGGCACGCCGAGCCTTAACCGCGGCTTTCGCGGCGTTCCGGCCGGCGCGCGCGGTCGTGAATCGCGGTGGATCGAGGCGATTCGCGCCGCGCTCACCGCGCCGCGCGGTCCTCCGGGTCGGCGCCGGCCGGCGGGAAGCGCAGCGTCACGAGGCAGCCTCCGCCCGCCGCCTCCGCGATGGTCACGGGGGCGCCGTGGAGGTCGGCGATCGCCGCCACGAGGCTCAGGCCCAGGCCGTGGCCGGCGGTCCCGCGCGCCGCCTCCGCGCGGTAGAAGCGGCGGAACACCTGGCTGCGCTCCCCTGGCGGCAGCCCCGGTCCGGTATCGGCGACGGTCACGACGACGGCCGCCGCGGCGCGCCGCACCGCGACGGCGACGCGGCCCCCGGGCGGCGTGAACTTCAGGGCGTTGTCGAGGAGGTTCGAGAACGCCTCGAAGCACAGGTCGCGGTCGCCGTGGATCCGGTGCGGCTCGGGGGGCACCGCGAGCGCGAGGTCGATATCCTTCTCCTCGGCGAGCGGCGCGTGGAACTCGACCGCGACGGTCGCCACCTCGCCGATATCGAACCGGGTGAACGCCCCCCGCCGCCGGCCATCCTCCATCTCGCCGATCCGCAGGACGGCGGTGACCATGGCGAGGGTCTGGTCGATCCACACGAGCCCCTGGTCGATGGCCTCGTGGAACTCCGCGACGGTTCGGGCCTGGGACCGGGTGCGCTCGAGCCGGGCGCGCAGGCGGGTGAGCGGCGTGCGCAGGTCGTGAGCGACCGCGTCGCCGACGCTGCGGACCTCGCCCATGAGGTGCTCGATCTCGTCCAGCATCCGGTTCACGGTCCGGGTCAGCCGGTCGAACTCGTCGTCGCGCGGCCCGACCGGCAGGCGCTTGCCGAGATCGCCGCGCATCACCTCGGCCACGGCGGACTCCGTGGCGGCGAGGCGGCGGCGGGCGCGGCTCGTGAGCAGCAGGCCGCCCAGCATCGAGAGCGCCAGCGTCGGCACGAGCCCGAGGCCCAGGGCGCGCAGGGTCGTGGCCCGCACCCGGTCGATCTCGTCGGTGTCGTGCGCGATCACCACGGTGCTGCCGTCCGGGAGCCCGAGCGCGGCCGCCCAGATCTCGTCCTGGAGCCGCCGCCCGGCGAGGTCGACCGTCGCGCTCACCCGGTACGCGTCGCCGTCGCGCGCCAAGCGGTCCGGGATCGCCCCGAGATTGCCGGCCCGGCGCGCCCCGTCCGGGGCGAACAGGCCGCCGTAATGGGTGGCGTGGACGTCCATGGCGATCCACGTGTCGACCCGGTTCCCCGCGGCGGCGGGGTCGGCCGCGGCCGCCCGCACCTCCAGCCGGAGCGTCTCGGCGAGCTCCTCGCGCAGGTAGTCGGCCGTCTGCCAGTAGACGAAGGCGAACATCGCCAGGGCGAGCAGGGCCGACCACAGGGCGATGCCGAGCGCCCAGCGGAGCGCGGTGGAGCGCAGCAGGTCGGCCGGGCGGGGCAGGTCAAGCATCGGGCGAGAGGGTGAACCCGGTGCCGCGCACGCTGTGGATCAGGGGCGGCTCGCCGGCCGCCTCCAGCTTCCGGCGCAGGCGCCCGACATGGACGTCGATCAGGTTGGACTTGGGCGTGAACCGGTAGTTCCAGACCTCCTCGAACAGCATCGCCCGGGTCACGATCTGGCCGGGGCGGCGCATCAGATATTCGAGGAGCTTGAGTTCGCGCGGCAGCAGCTCCAGGTCGCGGGCGCCGCGCCGGCCCGTGCCGGCGATCAGGTCGATCGCGAGGCTGCCCACGTGCAGGACCGTCTCGCGGCTGTCGACCGGGCGCCGCAGCAGCGCCTCGATGCGCGCCGCGAGCTCGCCGAGCGCGAAGGGCTTGGCGAGGTAGTCGTCGCCGCCGGCCCGCAGGCCGCGGATCCGCTCGTCGACGTCGCCCAGCGCGCTCAGGACCAGGGCCGGGGTCCGGTCCCCGTCCCGGCGCAGATCCTGGAGCACGCTCAGGCCGTCCTGCCCGGGCAGCATCCGGTCGAGGATGATCGCGCCCCAGCCGCCGTCCCGGGCCGCCCGGGCCCCGTCCGGTCCGGTCGCGGCCCAGACGACGTCGTGGCCGCGCCCGCGCAGGTCGTCGCGCACGTCCCCGGCCGTCTCCGAATCGTCCTCGATCAGCAGCAGCTTCGCCACGCGCGGCCCCCGCTTCGGTGCATGCTTCGCCCCGATCCCCCGACGCGGGTCACCGACGCCCTTCCTTTGTGCCGGACTTCGCCGCGCAAATCGCCCCGGGCGGGCCACCATGAACCCGAATTTAATGGCACCGCATCGGCTTGGCCCCCTTTATTGGAATGACTCTATCCCGTACCGGCGCCCCGCTCGGCCGCCGGACGGCGCGCCTGCCGGATACCCCCGATGCCGACCCGGTCCCGCCGCCCCTGCCCGCCTCGCGGCCGCACGTCCCTCGCGCGGATGGCGGCGCATGCCTAGGAAGCGGCGCCCCCGGCGCCTGATCAACCGCTACGCCGAAAGCCGCCTCTACGATGTCGAGACCGGGACCTACGTCACCCTCGACCGGCTCAAGGAGATGCGCGGCGCGGGCTACGAGGTCGTGGTCCGCGAGGTCGAGACCGGCCGCTTCGTGACCGAGGACGTGCTTCGGCCGGACCTCGACGCGTGAGCGCGCGCGGTATGAGCGCGCGCGCGCGGCGGGCCGGGGGAGCCGCCTGTGGCCGGCAGTCCCGGTGGGCGTACCCATGGCGCTGACCACCGAGACGGATGCCGGCGACCGTGACGTCGGCCGCCGCGACGCCGGGCGCGCCGACGCGGGCGCGTTCTCCGTGCGGGAGCCGGACGCGGCCGGCACCGCGGCGGCCCGCGACGCCGGCCGCCGCGGCGGCGCGCGGGTCTGGCTGGCCCTCGTCCTCGTCCTCCTCGCGGCGGCGGGCTGGGTCTACCGGGACGCGCTCCGCGAGCGGCTCGGGCTGGCGCCCGCGGCGCAGCCCGTGACCGGCGCGGCCGACACCGCGCCGCCGGACCCCGACCGTGTCACCCTGGACGCGGCGGGGCAGAAGCGGATCGGCCTCGCCTTCGGGACGGCCGAGACCCGCCGGATCGTGCTGCCGGTGCGCGTCCCCGGCACCGTCGCCTTCGACGAGCGGCGGGTGACCCATCTGAAGCCGCGCACGCAGGGGCGGGTTCTGAGCCTCGCGGTCCAGCCCGGCGACCGGGTCCAGGCGGGCGAGACCCTCGCGACCCTCGACGCCGCCGGCATCCTGGACGCGCGCAACGGCTATCTCGCCGCGCAGGCCTCGCTGGGCGAGGCGCAGGCCTCCGAGGCGGTGGCCGCGCTGCAGCTCAAGCGCGGGCTGGAGCAGCTCAAGTTCGGCGGCGTCGCGCAGGCCGAGGTGGAGCGGCGGCAGGTCGATCTCGCCAAGGCGCAGGCGGCGGTGAAATCGGCCCAGGCCAACGCCGAGATGTACCGGGCGCAGTACCAGCGCCTCGCCCCGACCGAGGGGGCGGCCCCGGGTACCAGCGCCGTCGTGACCCCGATACAGGGCGTCGTGACCAGCGTCGGCGTGACCCTGGGCGAGGTCGTCGACACCACCCGCGACGCCTTCACGGTCGCCGACCCGACCCGCATCCTCGTCCTGGCCAATCTCTACGGGCCCGATCTCGGGCGGGTGAAGGCCGGCGACACCGCCTCCGTGGAGAGCCCGGTTCCGGGTCGCGCTCCCTTCGAGGGCCGGGTCCGCTCGGTGAACGCCGCCCTGGATCCGGCCACCAACACGGCGCCCGCCCGGATCGAGCTCGACAACCCGGGCGATCTGCTGCGCGCCAACATGTTCGTGTCCGTGACGATCGCGGCAGATCTCGGCCGCGACGGGGTCACGGTCCCGGCCGCCGCCATCCAGCAGACCGAGCAGGGGCCGATCGCCTTCGTGCGCGCGGCCGAGGACCGGTTCGAGCGGCGCGCCCTGAAACTCGGGATCCAGCGCTCCGACTGGGTCGAGGTGCAGAGCGGCGTCGCGGCCGGGGAGAGCGTGGCGACGCAGGGCAGCTTCGGGCTCAAGGCGATCCTGCTGCGCAGCCTGCTCGGCTCGACGGATTGAGGCCCCCGATGCGGTCGTGGTTCGCCCTCCTGGTCCGCCGCCGGTTCCTCGTGCTGATGATCGCGCTCGCCGCGGCGGCGGGGGGCGTGGCCAACCTCGAGGGCCTGTCGATCGACGCGGTGCCGGACATCTCGCCCAAGCAGGTGATGATCCTGACCCTGTCGCCGGGGCTCGGCGCTCTGGAGGTCGAGCGGCTCGTCACCTTCCCGGTGGAGAACGCCATGGCGGGGGCGCCGAGCCTGACCGGGATCCGCTCGACGTCGCGGGCCGGGGTCTCGGCGGTCTACGTCACCTTCGCGGACGGGATGTCGATCACCGAGGCGCGCAGTCAGGTCTTCCAGCGCCTGCCGACGGCCAAGGGCATGATGCCGGCGGGCGTCGGCGACCCGCAGATGGGCCCGATGGCGACCGGCCTCGGCGAGATCTACCAGTTCGAGCTGCGCGGGCCCGCCTACACGCCGATGCAGCTCCGCCGCACCCTGCAATGGACGATCGCGCCGAAGCTGAAGCTGACCCCCGGCATCGCCGACGTGAACATCTACGGCGGCCAGATGCCGACCTACGAGGTCCGGGTCTCGGCCGACGCGCTGCGCCGCTACGGCGTCGGCCTCGCCCAGGTCTTCACGGCGCTGACCGACAACAACGCCGCCCGCGGGGGCGCCTATATCGAGCACAACGACCAGCAGGAGACGATCCGCGGCCTCGGCCTCGCCAAGGGGCCGGAGGACATCGCCAACATCGTGGTCGCCACGGGACCCGGCGGCGTGCCGGTGACGCTCGGGACGCTGGGCCAAGTGGTCGAGGCGCCGAAGGTCCGGCTCGGGGCCGTGACGCACGACGCGCAGGGCGAGACGGTCGTGGGCATCGCGATGATGCAGCTCGGGGAGAATGCCAGCGCGGTGGTCGGGCAGGTCAAGAAGACGATCGACGACCTGCGCCCGCAATTGCCGCCGGGCATGGAGATCGTGCCCTACTACGACCGCAGCGCGCTCGTGGACCGCACGATCCACACCGTGGAGCACAACCTCCTCGAAGGCGCGGTGCTCGTCATCGTCGTCCTGCTGCTGCTGCTGGGCAACCTCCGCGCCGGGCTGATCGTGGCCGCCGCGATCCCGCTCGCGATGCTGATGGCCTTCGCGGGGATGCGGCTGCTCGGCCTCTCGGGCAACCTGATGAGCCTGGGCGCCATCGATTTCGGCCTGATCGTCGACGGCGCGGTGGTGATGGTCGAGAACGTCCTGCGCGCCCGCGGCGAGCATCCGGACCGGCCGCCCCAGGATCTGATCCGCGACGCGGCCGCCGAGGTGGCCAAGCCCGTGATGTTCGCGGTGGCGATCATCATCCTGGTCTACGTGCCGATCCTCGCGCTGGAGGGCGTGGCCGGCAAGATGTTCGTGCCGATGGCGCTGACCGTGATCCTCGCGCTCTCCGGCTCGCTCATCGTCACCATGACGCTGATGCCGGCGCTCGCCGCGATCTTCCTCGCCGGCCGCGGCGTCGGCGAGCGCGAGACGCGCCTCGTCCACTGGATGCGGGCCGCCTACACGCCGATGCTCATGGCCGCCGAGCGGCACGCCCTCGTGACGGTGCTGGCGACGCTCGCCCTGTTCGCGGGCTCCTGCGTGCTGGCGACCCGGCTCGGCGGCGAGTTCCTGCCGAAGCTCTCGGAGGGCTCGATCGTGATCACCTCCGAGAAGCTGCCCGGCATCGATCTCTCCGCCTCCCTCGCCACGGTGACCCGCATCGAGCGGGTGCTGAAGTCGTTCCCGGAGGTGAAGCGCGTCGTCTCCCTCACCGGCAGCGCCGAGATCCCGACCGACCCGATGGGCGTCGAATCGACCGACAGCTTCATCACCCTCACCGATCCGGCCACCTGGAAGACCGCCGAAACGCAGGAGGGCCTCGTGGCGGCCTTCGACAAGCGCCTCAAGGAGGAGGTGCCGGGAGTGGCCTACAGCTTCTCCCAGCCGATCCAGATGCGCATGGACGACCTGCTGGAGGGCGTGCGCGGCGACGTGGCGATCAGCCTCTACGGCGACGACCTGAAGACCCTCAAGGACACGGCCGACGCCATCGTGCGCACGGTCTCCGGGGTCGACGGGGCGGCGGACGTGAAGGCCGAGGCGCAGGCCGGCATGCCGGCGCTCACGATCCAGGTCGACCGCGCCAAGGCGGCCCGCTACGGCATCAACGTCTCGGACGTGCTCGACATGGTCGAGAGCATCGGCGGGCGGACCAGCGGCGTCGTCTACGGCGACGACAACTCGATCACCGAGATCGTGGTGCGGCTCGACCCGGCCGACCGCAGCGACATCGAGCGGATCCGCGCCCTGCCGGTCGGCCGGTCCGGCACCGGCGATCCGGGCCGGGAATCGGGCAGCCGCATGATGGTGCCGCTGTCGATGGTCGCCAGCGTGGACGTGGCCTCCGGCCCGGCGCAGATCAGCCGCGAGCGTCTGCAGCGGCGGATCTCCGTGCAGGCGAATGTCCGCGGCCGCGACGTCCAGAGCTTCGTCGACGCGGCCAGGGCCGCCGTCGACCAGCAGGTCAAGCTGCCGCCGCGCTACTCGCTGGTCTGGAGCGGGCAGTTCCAGAACCTCCAGGAGGCGACCGCCCGGCTGACCGTGGTGGTGCCCGCCGCGCTCGCGGCGATCCTCGTGCTGCTGGTGGTGATGTTCGGCGACATCCGCCTCGCCGGGCTGATCTTCCTCAACGTGCCGGTGGCGGCCACCGGCGGCATCCTGGCCCTGACGCTCCGCGACATGCCGTTCTCGATCTCGGCGGCGATCGGCTTCATCGCGACCTTCGGCATCGCGATCCTGAACGGCGTCGTGCTGACGAGCTACATCCGGGACCTGGAGGCGTCCGGCCTCGGACCCCGGGAGGCGGCGACGCGGGCGGCCGAGATGCGGCTGCGCCCGGTGATGATGACGGCGCTGGTGGCGGCCCTGGGCTTCCTGCCGATGGCGCTCTCGACCAGCGCGGGCGCGGAGGTGCAGCGGCCGCTCGCCACCGTGGTGATCGGCGGCCTGATCTCGGCGACCCTGCTCACCCTGGTGGTGCTGCCGGCAATCTACCCCGCGGTCGCCGGCCTGCGCCTGCCCTTCGCCCGGCCCACGCCCCCCGCCGGGCGACGGCCCGGCGGCTCCGGGGCGCGCCGACGCGCGGTGGCCGACCCGTGACCGCGATCGGAGCGCGACAACGTATCCGCAATCGGTATGTGGATACGCAATTCTGTGCTGATGCCCGGACGATCCGCGGGGGCCTATGCTGGTCCGACACGGAGCGGGAGTCCGGCATGTTGGACGGCGACGCCTTTGCCCACGAGATCGCGGCGCTCCTGATCGCCGACATCAAGACCTCCGGCGCGCGCACGCGCGGCGAGCTCGAGGAGGCCTGCCGGATCTCCCTCGAGAGCCTGCTCGGCGGCACCGCGGTGCCGCCGCAGATCGCCGTGCTTATGCCGATCGGCCTGGAGCGCTGGCCGCGGGTGGTCGTGAAGGGGCGGCCCCTGCCGGACGTGTAGGCCGGCGCGGCCTGCCCGCTCAGCGGCCGATGACGCCGGTGCCCCCGGTCGGGCCGACGGTGTTCGGCCCGGTATTCGGGGCGGGCGTCGCCGCCTGGTTCCGCTGGATGTCCATCCGCAGCGTGTTGCTCTGGCTCGTCTGCTCCTGGCGCAGGGCGCGCATCTGGCCGCCCGTCTCCATGGATCGGTTGGCGGCGTTGGGGTTGTTCTGCTGCACCTGGGCCAGGGCGGGCGTCGCGGCGGTCGCGGCGAGACCGAGGCTCGCGGCGGTGAGCGTGGCGATGAGGCGGCGCATGGAAAAGCTCTCGCGCTGAGGGATCCTGCCGCGTTGACCCACTGGGTCCCCGCCAAGTTCCATTCCGCTCGCGAGCGAGGGGGCATCTTCGCGACCCGCGGATGAGTTAGTCGATCCCTGCGGGCTGCCGGCGTTCTTCACGCCTTGTTAACGCATCGGGGCAAGGCTGGCTCTGGCGTCGAGCGTTGGACGTTGGAGAGGGGCGTGATGCGGGCCTTGTCGGCGGAGGATGAGCAGGCTGTCGAGCGGCTGACGCTCCAGCTCCTTCACGACGCCTATTGCGACCTCGCGGCGGTCCTGCGCGGCGCCCAGCCCCAGGCGGCCGCGGCGATCCTCGGCGTCATGGAGCAGCGCGTGACCGACGTCCTGACCCGGATCTGCCGGCAGGGTTCGGAAGGGGCGGCCTCGGTGGAGATCGCCGTCGCCGTGGGCGAGCGGATCGGCGAGATCATGGATCAGGCGCACGGGCGGGACGTGGCCGGCACGCGGGCCGCCTGATTTGAAAGATTGCGGACGCCGGCGCTACCGGCAGATTTAACGCCGTGCGTAGTCTATTATTCGCGGTCTAACTGAGATCAAGGATCGCACAGTAATCAAATAATGGTATGCCATAAGTCAAAGATTTGATTTAGAAAATTTGCATGTTTGCTTGAGGTTCTGTCAAATTTGTCATTTCTAGGTCAAATCAGCTGAAATTTATAATCGCGGGAAAGCCTAATTATGGAGTTGTGGCTCGAAAATACGATATTTCTCTAGCCAGGCAGATTCGGCCGTAATCAAAATCGATCTGATTGTTGGGATTTTTAATTTTTGATAGATATGTAGATTGGCATCTAAAATTTGCGGCCCATTCATTTGGCCAGAATATTTTTCCCCTCTAGGTTGATGGCGTTCTGTCGAATGGGATCAGTTTTAAAGAGGTGGCGCTGATTCGCTGATGCGGAGATTCGCTAGGACGTGATGGGGCTGGGCAGCAAGCCGAAGCATGCCGAGATCATTTCCTGGTCCCGTCGAGATACCCCTCTGGCGTCTAAAAAATCCGGGATGCGTGAGGTTGCTTCATGAATTTCAACGAGAATCGATGTGGCTTCGGCAGCGGAGAGGCCAAATTTGGGATAGCTCGCGAATGCGATGCTCGGGTTGCACTCTCGACTCATACCGGGAGCTGGGGCGCAGACATGTTTGGTGCCCGAAGGATGCGGTACAACATCGAATACCGGTGAGAGTCGCCAACCGGTCCCATCGTTGATTAAGGCGTGGTTGCGTAAATGATCATCGGTGTTCCGCAGATAGGCGTTAACCAGGAGCCTGCGGAACATCTCACGTTCCGGATCCTGAACACCGATCCGGCGCGCGGCAGATGCGATGTCCAGGTAGGTTTTGCTTGTAGTATATCCATAGGCGGGTTCACTCAGCAGAGTGCCGGCGCTGAGGTAAGACAACCGAGCCCCATCCGAGGACCGGTCGAACCGCGATATCAAGAGAACCGACCGACCGTTGACGACATGCAGTTCGCGCTCTGGGACTCGAAGTCCTGCGGCCTCAGCAAAATCCAGACAAACCGCTTCAGCCCTGGGATTGTCGAACCTATCGTCCCATGTGGAGAATTTTGCGATCCATTCCTTGTCTGAAATCCGAATGCGGGCCTTCGGTCGAGCTCCTCCAATGTCTGAGCTATGCATGAGTAGCTTAGCGAGTTGATCCGCTGACGCTTCGCCTCCCTCATATTTTTCTGCTGCGATGAGCATTTCTTCGAGAACGCCCTCGCTTTGAGCTAACCCAGGCGCCGCGTCCGTTCTGGGTGTCCACCTTTCAGGAGCCTCCGGCGTTGAGCCGAAGGCCAGATCGCCCGTACGCGACGGGCCGCCCAAAGCCAGAAACTCCGGCATGCCGAGTTCCAGTTCCGGATATGCGTGGGTCAGGATTCCCTTGCCCCAACCGTCAGGGCCTGCATCGTGAAAGGCGAGATGGACCTCTCCCACGGTCGCAGGCAGCCACTTATTTCTTAGCGGCAGGCCAATGGGGTCAATCGGCTTGCGTCCTTCTGAAGTTAGATAGTCGGAGCTATAGGCAAAACGACCGAGCCGCCGTGAGGAACCACCTTCGAAGACCAAGAGGCCGATGGGCACATAGCCGCTTGGCCTTGACCGGAATACGTGCATTTCCTCAAGGCGGTTGTACTTAGAGGTTCGCCACATACCCGCTCACGATTATCCCGCGGCGATCCAGCATGGCATCCGCTGTGTCTCTGATGTGATCACACAGGCAAATGTCGCCACGTTGATCTGTGCGGATCGGTAAGATCAGCGCAGTGTGCAAGCATCTGCTAGCCACAACCGGCCACCCGGCCGTCAGGCGATCATGCGATGTGAAGCGCTCACCCGCAACAAGGAAAAGGCCGCCAGGCTTCCGTTAACGATCGCGACAGGAAGGACTTCCTCAAGACCATATTGCCGCATCTGCGGCCTTCTCAAAGGCGCCGATCCACGTCAAGTTTGTCCCTGGCAGACCACCCGCACACGCCGCGCCGCTCTTTAGCAGGGAGCGGCCGGCACCGGTGTTAGCAGCACCGAGCGCCGGCCTGACCACAATCCGTATCAGACAAGGATACCGACCATGGCTGAGACCTTCCCTACCGGCGTTATCGCGCCGACGAAACTGGCCCGATGCATGAATTCCGGGCAGCCCCAAGCCCCCGTCCCGGCAACCCGCCTGATCGCCTGAAGGCGCGCTGGCACGCGATACGCCGTGCCTCAGCATCCCCTCGCTATCCCGCAATCCTGACGCCCTCGTCACCGCAGGCCTGAGGCTGCGAAAAACGAATCCGTTCGTCGCCCTGCCATTCGGTTAAGGGCGCGCGGGTTGGCGTCGCCTGGACGGAAACCATCCATGACCATCGTCGTCCCCCACCCCGCCGTTAAGCGCGGCGGCCGACAGCGGTTGGCCGCGCGTAGGCAGCCTGAGTCCGCGACGCCCAGCCGGATCACCGTGCCGCTCGGGAGCGCCGCGGCCCTCGGCTGCGGCCATGTCCAGTTCGCGATCCCGCAGATCTGCGCACCCGAACTGATGGCCGCGGTCGAAGCAGCGCTCGACGGCGCGTTCCGGGCGACCTTTGTGCCCGATCCCCTGCTCGGACCAGGCTTGTCGCAACTCGGCTCCGTGCTGGCCTCCATGGTCAAGAGGCACGGGGGCCTCATCGAGGCGGCCATCACTGACGTCCTGGAGCGAAGCGGGCGCTACATCGTGCTGCGCAATGTCGCTATGCCCATCACCGTTCCGACCCAGGAACTCGTCCGCGCCAGCAGCGTCGCCCAGCTCAACCAGACCTCGATCGAACTCGCGGGCGCCGTCGCGCAGTCGGTATTTCTCGACCTGATCGTCGTCGACCGGAAAGAGAGCCGAGCCATCATCGCCGAGGTCAAGAGAGGCTCCGGAAAAAATGAGGCTAGGAAAATACACCAAGTCGAGTGGGTGCTGCGGTGCGCGCAGGTCCAAGGCCGCTCGTTTCTGACCTCACTCGGCTATGAGGTCGCGCAGATCCGCGCAGTGCTGATCGATGTCTATGGACGGGCCGGGTACGGCGATGACCTTACGGTGAGCGGACCGGCTATAGATCAGCTGTTCGCGACCCCGGTCTTGGCAGCGCTCGACACTGTGACGGCGGCGCTTCAAGCTCGATTGCGCGCGGCCGTACCCGACCTGCTGACGATGGCGTTGGCGAGCCTCGCCGTTCCTGAGAACGCCAAATACCCGCACTCGCCCGGGCCGCTCGCGCCCTGATCGCAACACGTTGGCATCGGGTCGCGGCCGCGACCTGATGCGTCCATCCCGCTCGCCATCGATCCCGCACCGTGCGCCTGCGCGCCGGCGTGCTCTCCAGGTCTGCCTCAATGACACTCGCCCGTGACCCTGCTCCCAGCCTCTCCGGCACAACTGACGCAGCCAACCTCTCGCTGCCCCTGTCCTGGTGGCGCGTCCTGGCCCCTGAGGCCCTCGATATGGCGGCGCAGCGTCGCCTGTCCGCTGCCCTGAATGCCGCGCAGCCCCTACCGTCCCCCCACTGGTCCGCTGCTCGCCGGGGCGATCCGGCGGCTGCGACCCATGTCGCCCTCAGCATCCTCGCTGAGGCCGTCGCCTCTCCTGGGCGCCTCGATCCGGCGATGTCGGCGATCTGTCTGTGCGCAGCGCGGGGTGACGGCTCCTGCATCGATCTGCTCGTGCACGTGCTCGGGCGGCGAGCTCGACGCCGGGCTGATCTCGAGGTGCTCTGCCTTGCCCACGCTTGGTGCTCCGTTCCGCGCCGCGGTGCCGACCGCGTCGGCGTCGCCCGCTGAAAGGGAAGAAGCTGATGGCGTTCTCTTCGACCCCGCCTGCCCTGCAGATCGACCCCGAGGCGGCACGTCGCCTGCTCGAGCCGATGCTTCCACGCCGCCTGCGCCCGTGCCTCGCTCAGGATCTGCGCGTGGCTTCTGCTTGCTCCGAGCTCGCTTTCGAGATCACCACCCTTGCCCCGGATGCCGAGGCGCTGGTCTCCGCCTGGATCGCGGCGGCCTCTTCCGAGGGGGACTTGTGGCGCGACCGTCGCTGGATAGCCCGAAGATCCGCTCTGATCCGGTTCCTCGACGTGTGGGGTGTGGAGCACGATCGGCCGGTGGCGCGGGCGTTGGCCGATGTCGTGACGCTGCTTTCTTGCGCCGGCGATGATCGTAGAGCTGCGGCGCGCTTGGCCCCGCCCCTCTGGCTGGAACGCGAAGCTGTTCTCGACCTCCGTAAAGGGCTCGCGGCCTTGGCCGAGACGCAGACGCGCCTCTGTATCGGACGCGTCGCCGAACAGGGCGCCGAGTCGGACAGCACCGGTGCGACCGATCTCGCTGTCGCCCTGCAGGCAGCTTGGCACGACGCGCTCACGGACGCGCTTCTGACGTTCTCCGAGAAGACGAGCAGCGCCATCGCTGCTGCTGCCACCTTGGCCTGTGGCGCCAATGATGCCTTCGCCAGCGACGTGGCACTCGTCCACGCGCTCGTGCCCGTTGGGGAGGTCTTGACACGACCCGTCGCAGACAGCGCAGCGACGCGGGAGCGGCGCAGATGGAAGAAGATCGAGGCTCAACTCGTCGAAAAAAGCGAGGCGCGCCGGCGCGAGAAGGCGGCAACCGTCGACAGCACGCCAAAGCTGCCGGATGCCGATGCCCCACCCGCGGAAGTGCCCAAAGGCCACGTCCTCGTCGTTCCGGCAATCCAGGAAACCGGGAGCGACCGCGGCCGCTCCATCGCCCGCGGCTACGAGCACGTCATCGGCAAGGCGCTCCCGCTGGTCGCCGTGCCGGATCTCGCAGCCGTGCGCACGCGGCTCGTCTTCGAATTTCCTTACGCTCAGGTTACGATCGACAGGCTTCTGGCCGACCTGATCGGACGTGAGTACACCACGTTCCGGCCGACCCTGCTGATCGGCCCGCCGGGAGCCGGCAAGACCCGCCTCATCGCCAGGATTGCCTTCCATCTCGGGCTGGGGTTGTGGCGCGTCGATGCGACGCGCGACGCCGGCGCATCGCTGGGTGGCCTCGACCGCCGTTGGGCGACCTCGGAACCGGCGCATCCGATCATGGCGGTAGCTCGGACCGGTAGTGCCAACCCGCTGATGCAGATTGATGAATTGGAGAAATCCGCGACCCGTTCGGATCACGGTAGGCTTTGGGATGCCCTGCTTTCGATGCTCGAACCTGAGACCGCCCGAACCTACCAAGACCCTTGTTTCCAGACGGAGACTGATATCAGCCGCGTCTCGTGGCTGGCCACTGGTAATGAGATCGGCAACTTGCCCGCCCCTCTGCTTGATCGCCTGCGCGTGTTGGAAATGCCGGCCCCGAGCCACGCAGATCTCGATGCTCTGCTCGAACCGGTCCTGGCAGGAATCGCGGCCGATCACGAGCTCGCTCCCGCCTTCATTGCGCCGCTCGACGGCGAGGAGATCGCGTTGCTTCGACGATCCTGGCGAGGCGGCTCGGTCAGGCGACTGATTCGCTTGGTCGAGGCTGTTGTCAATGCGCGCGAAACTCTCGCTGTGCGGCAGTAGATTAACATGATCGATTGCCGGAGAGGGTATATCGCTCTCCGGTGCTATTCTGTCACCCACATGAGCCGCGACTCCGCAATGATTGTGCATTCTGCCGTGCTGAATAGGTTGCGAATTACTTGCGCAATAATCGAAGTTGCAACTCTCAGATGTTTCTGGTGAATTTTCTTCATCATTAACGATGGTAACTGATATCGATATTTCTTCTTCAGATTCGTTTGAGCCCTCTCGGATCCTCCCTCGAGACACGTTCTCCCCGACGTCGCCAGCCTGCGAAACTGCGCTGCCGGAAACACCGACCTTTACGGAAGTCTCACGCCACAAGGGATCGAATGCTCGGCGTGCACGGAACTGTTGATCCTCAGGTTCGAGCATGACTACGACGATAGGTTCTGGCCCATCACGGTGGAGGATCGCCGCACGGGCGGTTTCCCCGTGTTGTGCCAGGATCGAGGCGCGAATCGTGGATGGCGATAGTTCGCCGCCCGTGCTGGCGTCGAGCGCCGGGCCGATATCGACAGTTGCGACCTTCATGTGGGCCGGCAATCGCTTGACGACGCCATTCGTGGTCACAGTCCGAGCCTCATGGACCCGCGCGTCGAGATCAGCGGCATATCCAATGGTGTCGCCAAGGATGGTGATCGAAGCTCGGGCGCCCTCTCCGCGTGGACTCAGAATCCGGGAAGCCTCCTGCAACGCCGCTGCCTTCGCAACGAAAGAGCGCTTCAAATTGAAGGTTCCGGCAGCCATGGTTGGGACCTCGCGGTATGCCGGGAGGATAGGCGCTGACGGCGATGAAAATCGGAAGCGAAAAATTTAGATCGGCGTGACCTCGGCCATGGCGCTCACTAGGTCCCCTAGTGGGTCCTGAACCTATCCCTGAACCCGCTCGGGATTGGGATAAAATTTTTCCGCTTCGCATCGGACGAGAGATGTTGCCCAGGAGCGACCCCTCCAAGCATGAGGTGCTCATGAACGAGGTCCGACGCCCACCCTTGAGGTTACGACTCATCAGGGACCATCGCGATTTTCGTCGCACCTGGCCAAGCTAGAGAAACGAACAGGCCAGGGGGCGCGAACCATGACACATTTCACGTGTGTCCGTGTCGAACGTATCAGAAACCGCAGCGAGCTAGCCCGCATCGCGTCGCACGGCCTGCGGCTTGATCCCAGCAGCAAGGCGCGTGTGGACCCGGCTCGAACGCCGCTCAACCGCTCGGGATCGGACTATGCGGAGAACCCGCTGGATCTCTCAAAGGCGCTCGAAGGCTTCCTTAAAGCAAACGGTGCCCGACTATACGGACGCGCGCCGATCGGCCTCCACGTCCTCGTGAGCGTCAGCCCCGGCTGGATCACTGAAGTCGGCGAATTGCACGATCCCCAAAATACGCGGAACGTTCAGTTGGCTCAACAAGCTGTGGATTGGGTCCAGCGAGCACTTGGCGGGGGGAGGCCCTGCATCGTGGCCTGGCGGCAGGATCTCGATGAGAAGGGCGGCGGGGTCGTGGACATCGTGGCCGCGCCAACCCGTACCGCAAAGCTAAATCGGTTCAAAAATGATGTCACCATCGTGTCGGTGACGGCCGCACTCGAAGCGCACCGTGCTCTACACCCTAAGGAACCAACCGCGTTCGGCGCGCTTCAAACTTCATGGGCAGCTCACGCCGCCAAGACTCTGGATCGCACGCTTCGTCGCGGCACGCGCAAGGTCGATCAGCCCGCCAGGCACCTCGATCCAGAGCGTTACGGCCGGCTGGTAGATGCGGCTCGCGACGAGGCCAAGGCCATAGCGGCGCAGGATCTCACCGAAGAGCGGGCAGTTCTGGATGCCCGCGAGCGACGGCTGGAAATTGCGGAGGAGAAGATCACTCGGTTCGTTGCTGGGATGGCAGCCGAAAGAGAAAGGATCATGGCGGAGGCCCGAGCTAAGGTTGATGACGCCCTCAACGCTATCGCGATCGGGATCGATGCGCTGACCGATGGTAGGATCGTCGCCGTTGAGCATTGTGCGGAGAGCGGTGAGCTTCTTCTCATTCCCGACATGAACCTTGATGCCGCCGAAAGATCCGCGTTGTGGGAGGCAATCACTCCGGGCCTGCCCGCTGGACTGATTACGGTCCTTGGATACATCCAAGCTGAGGCGGATCGATCAAGAGAGGCCAGAAATGGCGACCACGCTAGGCATCCTTCCCCGAGCCACTTCTGAGTTTGATTTCAGAATCTATGTGGAATGCGCTTCGATAAAAAGTCTGACCACGCCAGATCCGCGGCTGTAGCGGTGGGAGAGAACCCGGATGGTCTCGGCCAGATCGTGCTGGCTGTAAGAGAATGCAAAGCTTGCAGCCTCGGGTTTAGGCTGAAGCTTAAGAACTCGCTCGGGTGAGCTATGGACTGGGCGATGGAAGATACACTATGGTCGATTAGCGACGCTGCACTATTCGGGTTCGATTGCATTTTCCTCGCGCGTGCTGAGATTTGCGCAGGTGATGTACACAGTTCAGGTCGGACCATCGACCAAAGATCGCTCCGCGTCGGTCTGCAACCTCGCGGCGCTGCATTTGGTGACGGAGAGGGCTAAGTTTTCAACTGCTCTACCGCGAGCTCATGCGCAAGCCTGCCTACTCCGCCGAATAGTCCGCTAGGCAGGCAGCGTTCCCAGCCACCGAGCTGATGTCAATATTATGGGCCATTTAATATTGACTTGGTTCTGCCCGCGCACCAAAGATAGCCATGCAATTTTTATTGATAGGCCGAAAAAATTTGGAATACTTACAATTAACGATCGATTTGCCAAAATCACCTGCGCCAGATTATTTTATATTGATAGACGTTCGTTAAATTGGGCGCACATTTATATTGCTATGCCGGCTCGCGCTAAACGTATTTTGTCATCCTAATTTCGCCGGTTTTGATCGACTTACGACCGATCTCAATTTTCGATTTAAATCGCACGTTTCAGGCATGCTGAGCTAACGGAATTTGTTGCTCAAGATGTGCGCGTAGGATCGAGTAGCATTTGACAACCTCCTCAAGCCTCCCGGCGTTGAGTCGCCGCATATGCTCGGACCCGTCGGGCTGCCTGTAGGCCGTCGCATAATAGGCAGCTTGAGCCTTTAGCTTGGTGGCGACAAAATCCAAATCGCCCGACCAAGTCGCTTCGGCGCGTACACGGTGAAGGCGCTGGGCGATCTCGAGCCAGTGCAAGTCGAGTGCGATCCCGCTACCCATCTGCTTAAAGAGGTCGAACATCGAGTCGAGGATCTCGATCGCGGTCTGTGCTGACATGCCGGCTCCGTTAGGTCGATGCTGCGACCAGATCAGGTCGGACGTACCAATCATCGAACAGAGAGAGTTGCCGGAATCGTCGGCGATAGCCGAGCCTCGTCAGAAGGCCATATATCTTGTCGCGGCTGTCGGAGAAGTTGTGTTCGACGCTTATTAGCGCGATGTCGTAGCTTGTAAAATCGAAGCTCTCCAGGACGTCGAACTCTCCGCCCTCCACATCGATGCTCATGTAGTCGATGTGCTTCGGAGCCCGCGCCTCCGAGAGAAAACGGTCCAGCGAGATTGTTTGGACTGAGTATTGTCGACCCTCTTGACGAAATTGGGAATGAAAATCGCGTGCTGCAAATTCATCCATCCCGGACAGCTCGCCGATATCAACCTCATTGAACAAGACTTCGACGCCATTGGTCTTGTGAACGCACTTGTCAGTGATGTAGCAGTTTCGGTTAGCATGCAATGCCGCATGCCAAGCGCGGGCAGGCTCGGCGAGAGCGCCCTGCCAGCCATAGGCCTTCTCGAGAAGAAGCGTGTTGCTCAGGCTTATACCATCGCAGGCACCAAATTCGACGAAATATCCGTTCCGCTTCTCATTCAATTCGTACAGCGCCCAAAGATCCTGTAGAAGCTGCGCGTTGGAAAGGGGCGCTCTCTTCGCCGCGAATGACAGGAAATCGAGCTCCGAGCTTACGATATGCGGCGGCGCTTCCAGATTATCCCTGAGATTGACCAGTGCATTGAACACCGTCAGGAGCTCGACATCCATGGCTCTCTGCTCAACCTGTTACTTGGGATCGATGGGGCGGGTCTGGAACGGGCGGATCGAGGCGCCGTGCCGCGTCTGTAGGATCCGATTTGAGCCGTCGAACAGGACCGTGTGCTGAACCGAATCAACGCCGTGATCGGGGATGGTCTGGGCCACCTTACGAATAGCGGACAGGAACTCTTTACGGCTGAACCCGTAGGGACGAAGGCTCTCCAACAAGGCGTCGATGAGCTTCGTATGGCCTTCGGACCGCGCCTGGGCCAGATCGCGGTCGCGCACGGCGCTGTCGCGTTCGGCCCGCAGCAGCGACAGTTCGATCTGTTGCTGCTGGATCTGACGAATGAACTTCGTGTCAATGTCGTGAGCGAGATTCTTCGGCATTCGGTAGCTCAACAGGCCCGGGAGGGGACGGGTTCGGAACGCAATTGGTGACACCTCGGCGTCAAGGGGAAGCGGCCTTCCGTGATCACAGCCACCGAGGTGGACCGGTTATTGAGATGGCGCGGCAATCCCTGTTCTCTAGATCGCTTCGGCCATGGCGGTGGCGGCTGCCGCGAGGCCCCACCGGACGAGGTCCTGGGCCTCCCGTGCCGACTTGGCCTCCGCGTAGCAGCGCAGTTCCGGAGCGTTGCCCGAAGCCCGGAAGTGGATCGTCCGCCCGCCGTCCAGCTCGATCCGGATGCCATCCTGCTCGTCGATGGATTCCGGCGCCCCGATTGGTCGGAGGAACGACACCCGGAAGGCCTCCTCGCGCAAGCGGCCCAGGAAGGCGCTGCTCCGTTCGGACGGCGTGTTGGGGAGCCGGTCGCTCGCCATCTCCCCCGCATCGAGGGAGGTCACGAGGTCGGCCAGCGAGGTGCCGGCCGCGCGCGTCGCGGCCAGTGTCGCCAGGATCGGCAGCATGGCATCGCGCGTCGGCAGGGCCGGGAGGGTCCGGCCGTCGCGTGCGATGTCCGAGCCGAGCAGGAAGCCGCCATTCGCCTCGAAGCCCGCCACGATGGCCGCACCGGAGCGCCGCGCCTGTTCCATGCCGGCGATGACGTAGGGCGAGCCCACTCTCGTGCGCAGGACCTGCTTGAAGCCGCCGGAACGCTCCAGTGCCGAACCGGCCGTCACGGGCACCACGACCGCGTCGGCCCCGAGGAAGCGTGCCGTAATCAGGCCGAGCACGTCGCCACGCACGATCCGGCCCGCCTCATCGGCGACGAGAGGCCGGTCGGCGTCGCCATCGGTGGTCACGAGCGCGTCGAAATCGCCCGATGCCATCGCGTCACGGATGAACGCGATATCCTCGGGCCGATGCGCCTCGGTGTCGATGGGCACGAAAGTCTCGGACCGGCCGATCGTCGTGACCTGTGCGCCGAAGCCGGTGAGCAGATCGGCCAGGAGATCTCGGGCGACGGAACTCTGCTGGTAGACCGCGATGCGCAGGCCAGCCAGCATCTCGGACGGGAATGCGTCGATGTAGCGGTGCTGGTAGCGGGCCAGGGCGCGGGGTTCGGGTGTGGCGGGGGTCCGTTCCGCCGACACGCCGGCGTGCGCGCCGCGGTCCAGGGCGGCCAGGATTGCGGCCTCGTCCGCCTTCGTGATCTCTCCGTCGGGCCGGTAGAACTTGAGTCCGTTGCGATCCTCCGGGATGTGGCTGCCCGTGATCATGACTGCCCAGGCGCCGCGCCGCATCGCCTCGAGGGCGAGGGCCGGTGTCGGGAGGGCGCCGCATTCGATCGCCGTGAAGCCCGTTGCCGCAGCGGCATCCGCCACCGTCGCGGCGATGCTCGGGCTACTGTCGCGCAGGTCCCGCCCGATCACGACTGCCCGGGGGGCTTCGCCCGACATGGAGCGGAAGAACGCGGTAGCATAGGCGTAGGCCGGCCCTCCGACGAGGTCCGTCACCAGACCCCTCAAGCCACTCGTACCGAATCTCAGGCTGCTCACGGCGGTTCCGTCAGTGTCGATTGAGTTGGGATCGATCACTGATGCCGCGAAACGCCGTCCATCACAACGTCCCGCGACGGGAGCCGGGCTCGCGCACGGGATCCTTCACGAAAGCGCCGCACGCGCCTCTGCGCAATACCGTTTACCCTCTCTTAACCATGATCCCAGCATTGAGTCCTACGAGCTCACCTCCAAGTTTCGGCTGTGGTCAGGATGCATTCGCAGGGTCTCGATCTCACGAACGTGGTCAGTTTGACGATTGCCTTGTCGGAGCGTGTCGCCGAAACGCGGCGACTGGGGCACCTCGTGGCGGTCGATGAGATCGAGGCGATCGGGAACGTGGCCTCCTTTCTGCGCCAGAACCTCGACGAGTGGCCCCCTCAATTGAGTCGCGCGATCTGCGACGTGATCACAAGTTCGCCGCGCGGGCGAAGCCGTTCGCTGCTGCTTGTCGAGTACATCCAATCCGGTGCCTTCGATCAGCAGCAGTCGGGGAAGCACACCATGCCGTTCGTAATGGATCTGTACCGTATCGTTCTGGGACGGGACGCGGAGGACGATGCGCTGCGGCATTGGTCTGCCCAGCTGAATGCGGGAAAGATCTCCCGGAGGCAACTTCTAGGGACCGTCATCAGTTCAGAGGAATTCCGTGCGTCACTGAATTAATTCAGACTCGCACAAATTTGTTGTGTGCGAGCCGATACATGCGATCGAAGTACTTGTGACAATATGAGGCGTCGCGAGGCCGTATTCGATAGAGCGCTAAAATATGTCTCCCGCGCACAAGAATGTGTTGATAGAGTCGAGATATGGATCGATAGATCGCGCGCTGTCGCCTTTCGCGTGGGGGCTGTGCGTCTGAGATCTGCCTGGGCGGATAGGAGCGGCGGAATACCTTCATGCTGACCGTGACTCGGACGCCGCTTCGAATAAGCCTGTTCGGCGGCGGCACAGATTACCCGGAATATTTTGAGCGGGCGCCTGGAGCGGTCGTCGGCGCCGCTATTGACAAGTACATCATCATAGCCGCGCTGGATTTGATAGGGTGTCAGGATTATAATTATAGATTGAGCTACTCCCGCGTCGAGCATTGCGGTCACATCGACGAGATCGAGCATCCGGTGGTGCGAGAGGTGCTCAAATATTTCGACGTCAATCGACGGCTCGATATGAGCATCATCTCCGATTTGCCTGCGGCAGGTAGCGGTCTTGGTTCGTCCTCAGCGTTCACCGTGGGATTTCTGAGAACGATATACGCGATTCAAAATCAGAAACCTACGAAGATCGAGCTCGCCAAGAAGGCGATACACGTCGAGCGCGAGATCCTGCGCGAGAACGTCGGCGTGCAGGACCAGCTCCACGCCGCCTTCGGCGGGATCAACCGGTTCGATTTCAGCGGCTCTGCCATACGGATCTCGCCCGTTCAGATGAGTTCTGCCGCCATTCAGCAACTCAACGCGTCGATGGTGCTGGTTCATACGGGCATCGCGCGGCGCGCGACGACGACGGTCGCCGCGCAGATCGCCGTGACGCGCGCGCGCGCAATCGACAAGGAATTGTCCGAACTCTACCGCCTCGTCGAGGAATGCGTCTCTCTGCTCGAAGCGGGGACGAGCGGCTGGCTCGCGCAGCTCGGCGAGATGCTCTCCGCCTCGTGGCGCATCAAGCGAACCCTGTCGCGTGAGGTCTCGAACGCGGTGCTCGACGATCTGTTCGAAGCGATCATCGCGACGGGGGCGTACGGGGCGAAGTTGTGCGGCGCGGGCGGGGGCGGCTTCTTCCTCGTTCTGATCGATCCAGATCGGCTTCCGGCCCTGATCGAGCGGGTCGCGCCGCTGTCCGTCGTTCCGATCGGCATCGACGTCGACGGGTCCACCCTGATCTATCGCCAGACGCGCTGAGCGGCATCCTCACAGGCCCCAGCCCGGCCGCAGCCGGGCCGCGGACCCATCGCGACGAGAGGCAACGATGCGAATTCTGATCACCGGCGGCGCGGGTTACATCGGGACCATCCTGGTGCCGATGCTTCTGGAGCGCGGGCATCACGTGACGGTGCTCGACACGTTCAAGTCCGGCGCCCCGGACCTGTTCTCGGCCTGCCAGTACGACACGTTCGAGCCGATCAAGGGTGACGCGCGCGACACGCGCATCCTGGACGAGCTGATCCCGAAGCACGACGTGCTGATCCCCCTCGCCGCCCTGGTCGGCGCGCCCCTGTGCAAGGAGGACGCGATCGGCGCCACGACGCTCAACCGCGACGCCGTGGTGGCGCTGGCGCAGCGCGCGGGCGGCGACCAGAGGATCGTCTACCCGACGACCAACTCGGGCTACGGCGTCGGCGAGGCCGGCAAGTTCTGCACCGAGGACTCGCCCCTGCGGCCGATCTCGCTCTACGGCACCACCAAGGTGGAGGCCGAGAAGGCCGTGCTCGACAGCGGGCGCGGCGTCAGCCTGCGGCTCGCGACGGTGTTCGGCATGGCGCCGCGCATGCGGCTCGACCTCCTCGTCAACGACTTCACCCACCGGGCCGTGACCGACCGGGCGCTCCTGGTCTTCGAGGGACACTTCAAGCGCAACTACATCCACATCCGCGACGTCGCCAAAGGGTTCATCCACGCGATGGACAATTACGACCGGATGCGCGGCGAGGCGTACAATCTCGGCCTGTCGAGCGCCAACCTGTCGAAGCTGGAGCTCTGCGCGCGCATCAAGGCGCACGTTCCCAACTTCGTCTACGTCGAGGCCCCGATCGGCGAGGACCCGGACAAGCGCGACTACATCGTGTCCAACGAGAAGCTGGAGGCGACCGGCTGGTTCCCCGATTTCGACCTCGACCGGGGCATCAAGGAACTGATCAAGGGCTTCCGGATGATCCGCAACTCGCGGTTCGCCAACGTCTGATCGGGATGGGCGGCCTGCAGCGAACGCGCCGCCGGTCGGCCCGACACGGCGGCCGGCGCGGGAACGGACCGAGGTGATCATGAGCGCGATCGTCGATTTTCTCACGCGGACCCGTGACACCTTCCAGGCCGCCCTCGACGATTCCCGCTTCCACGCGACCCTCGCCGAGACCGCCGATCTCGTGACCGCGTCCCTGCGCGGCGGCGGCAAGCTCCTGACGATCGGCAACGGCGGCAGCGCCGCCGACGCGCAGCACATCGCGGGCGAGTTCGTCTCGCGGCTCAACTACGACCGGCCGCCGGCCGCGGCCGTGGCGCTGACCACCGACACCTCGGTGATCACCGCGATCGGCAACGATTACGGCTACGAGCACGTGTTCGAGCGGCAGGTTCTGGCCCTCGGGCGGCCGGGCGATGTCCTGCTCGCGCTCTCCACGTCGGGGCGGTCGCCGAGCGTGCTGAAGGCGATGGACGCGGCCCGCGGCCTGGGTCTGCGGGTCGTCGCCTTCACGGGCGCCACGGGCGGGGCGATGCCCGAGCGGGCGGATGTCTGCCTGCACGCGCCGACGGACGCCACGCCGCTGATCCAGCAGATCCACATCACCGCCGCGCACATCGTGTGCGGCCTCGTCGAGGAAAGCCTGTTCCCGCGCGGGACGGCAGCGTGAGGGACGGCCTGTGACCGAGCCAGAACGGAAGGGTGGAGGCCCCGTCCGGCAAGCCATGATCCTGTGCGGCGGCTTCGGCACGCGCCTCGGCGCGCTGACCTCGGCGATGCCCAAGCCGCTGCTACCGGTATCGGGTGAGCCGTTCCTGGACGTGCTGCTGTTCGAACTCGGCCGCCACGGCTTCACCGAGATCGTGCTCCTGGCCTCGTTCCACAGCGAGAAGATCCGCGCCTACGCCGCCGACAACCCGGTCGCGCGACGCTTCGGCATGACGCTGCGGGTCTCGGTCGAGCCGGAGCAGGCCGGGACCGGGGGCGCCGTCGTGCACGCCCTTCCCGAGGCCGACGAGACCTTTCTCCTGCTGAACGGCGACTCGTGGTTCGACGTGAACCTGCTGTCCCTGCCCGCCATGGCGGCGCGTCACCCCGATGCGGCGATGGTCCTGTCGCTCCGTCGGGTGCCGGACGCCGCGCGTTACGGCGTCGCGCTCCTCGACGGCGTCCGGATCACAGCCTTCCTCGAGCGGCCGCCTGAGCCGGGACCCGGTCTCGTCAACGCCGGCGTCTACCTGGTGCGCCGCGATGCACTCACCGGCCTGCCGCCGGCCTGCTCACTGGAACGGGACGTCCTGCCCGCGCTGGTCGCCGAGGGCCGCGTGGTCGGCGAGGCCCATGACGGCTACTTCCTCGATATCGGCGTGCCCGAGAGCTACGCCCGGGCCCAGGAAGAGATTCCGGCCCGTCGGAGAAGACCGGCCGCCTTCCTCGATCGCGACGGCGTTCTCAATCACGACCACGGGTATGTCGGCTCCGTGGACCGGTTCCAGTGGATGGCGCGCGCGCGCGACGCCGTCCGCGCGCTGAATGATGCCGGCTACTTCGTGTTCGTCGTCACGAACCAGGCGGGGGTCGCCCGCGGCTTCTACACCGAGGCCGATGTCGCCCGTCTGACCGCCTGGATGCGGGACGACCTGCGCGAGGCCGGCGCGCATATCGATGATCTCCGCTACTGCCCCTATCATCCGGACGGGACGGTCGAGGCCTACAGGGCGGTCCACGGATGGCGAAAGCCCGAGCCCGGCATGATCCTCGACCTGATGGCCCATTGGGACATCGACCGCGCGCGCAGCTTCCTGGTCGGCGATCAGGAAACGGATCTCGCCGCCGGCCGTGCGGCGGGGCTCGCCGTGCATCACTTCAGGTCGGACGACCTGCTCGCCTTCCTGCGAGAGGTCGCGCTGACGGGGTAGGAAGGGCCCCGGGAAGTGTGGGCCCTCGCCGGGCGCGCTCGCCGTCCGGCACGCTCAGTCGTGCGACTGGATCGAGAGTTCCGCTTCCGCGGCCTCGCGCATGGCGCGATCCCAGTCGAGCTTGCGCTTGGGCGGAGTCTCGCGCTCCGCGTCCGAGGCTTTCCGATCTCGCGGAGCGACGATCTGGATGTCGTAATCGGGCACGCTTGGATCCGCTCTTTAACCGATGATTAATCGTATTGGCGGAACGCGCGGGTCTTGTCAGCGGTTCGATCGCTCGATCCACAATCCGGTGACGGCCATCATCCTGTGCCGGACAGGCCGATCAGGAGCATGGCGGCGTGCACGGCTCCGACGATGGCGCCCGACTGGGCGAGCTGTAAGGCCTCGGCCCGCGATACGCGCACCACGGCGATGTCCTCGCCGGGATCCGGCTGCGCCGGCCCGGCCGCTGTCACGCGCGCGCGGACGAGATGCATGCGGTTGGCGTAGCGGGCCGGATCCGCGTTCAGGGTGACCACGCGCTCGGCATCGGCGAAGATGTAGCCGGTCTCCTCACGCATCTCGCGCTCGGCAGCCGCGAGGATATCGGGGTCGGCGGGGTCGATGGCCCCGCCCGGAAGCTCCAGGCTCGGGCCGCCATAGGCGTGACGGTACTGGCGTACGAGGATGACGTGATCGGCCGCGTCGATGCCCAGCACGAGGGCGATGTCCGGCGTCTCGAGCACGTAATAGGGATCGATGATGTGCCCCGACGGCGTCACGCACGCGTCGGAACGGAGACCGAGCCAGCGATCCTTCATGACGTGGTGGGATTTGCGGACTGTCCAACTCGGTGTCGAGATCATTGCTCTCTGCGGACCCGGTGCTTGTGCTTGCGGATATCCGCCGCGGTCATTGTGGATCTTCGCCGCTGAAGGATATGCGCGATGGCAAAACTGTCTCGTCTTTCGGCTCTGACTTCGAACGAGCTGCGACCGCGCGTTGCGCTGCCCTCGCCCAGCCGATAAGCCTCTCGGGGTCGTAGAGCCTCGCGCCGCGGATGTCACAGGTCGTAGGATGACGGGAACGAAACTCGCCATGGCATGCCGCGTCTGCGATGGACGCGATGTCGAGCTGTTTCTCGACCTGACCGATCAGCCGCACTGCAACCGCCTGATCCCGCCGGAACTCGCGGACCGCCGCGAGCCGCATTTTCCCCTGCGCGCCGGCTTCTGCCGCGACTGCACGCTCGTCCAGATCGATCACACGATCCCGAAGGAGAGCATGTTCAGCGACTATCCCTACGTCTCGGGCACGACGAAGACGCTGGTGGAGCATTTCCGCCAGACGGCGGCCCGTCTCGTGGAGCGGTACGGCCTCGGGCCGCAGGACCTCGTGGTCGACATCGGCAGCAACGACGGCACGTGGCTGCGGCAGTACGAGCCCTTCGGCCTGCGCCGCTGCGGCGTCGAGCCCGCCTCCAACGTCGTGGAACTCGCCCGCGCCGCCGGCGTGCCGACGCTGAACCGCTTCTTCAACGCGGAGACCGCCGAGATCGTCCGCGCGCAGGACGGACCGGCGAGCCTGATCACCGCCGCCGGCGTCTTCTTCCACCTGGAGGAACTGCACAGCGTCGTGAAGGGCATCGTCACGCTGCTCAAGCCGGACGGCGTCTTCGTCGTGCAGGCGATCTACCTGGGCGGCATGATCGAGAACACCGCCTTCGATCAGATCTACCACGAGCACCTGTGCTACTACACGCTCCGCTCCCTGGAGCAGCTGTTCGCGCGCCACGGCCTCGAAGTCTTCGACGTCAGCGTCGTGCCGGTCCATGGCGGCTCCCTCGAGGCGCATGTCGGCTTCCCCGGCGCCCACCCGGTCAGCGACGCGGTCAAGCGCATGCGCGCGGACGAGGAGGCCCGCGGCTACGGCAAGTTCGAGACCTATGTCGGCTTCGCCGAGAACGTCCGCCGCCTGCAGGCGGCGCTGCTCGATCTGCTGGAGCGCATGCACGCCGAGGGGAAGACGGTCCACGCCTACGGCGCCCCGGCCAAGGGCGCGACGCTGCTCAACGCTTTCGGCATCGGCCCGCGGCTGGTCCAGTACGCGGCCGAGAAGAACCCGCTGAAGTTCGGCCGCCTGATCCCCGGCGCCCGCATCCCGATCGTCGAGGAGGGCAGCGTGCCCGCGCCCGACGCCTACCTTGTGCTCGCCTGGAACTTCATCGACGAGTTCCTGGCGCGCGAGCGCCGCTACCTCGAGAACGGCGGCGCCTTCATCGTCCCGGTGCCGGAACTCAAGGTGATCACCGCCGCCGACCTGCCGAAGGCGGTCTGAGCGTGGCCGCCCTCCCTTTGTCCGCGTTGCCCGACACCGTCGTCGTCGTCGGTGCGTCCGGCTTCGTCGGCCGCAACCTCGTCGCGCATCTCGCCGGCCGCGTGCCGCGGCTGATCGCGGTCAGCCCCTCCGGCCAGTCGGTGCCGGGGGCGACCGAGGCCGCGCGCTTCGACGCCCTGGAGGCACTGTCGGTCCCCGCCGACGCGATCGTCGTCAACGTCGCCGCGCAGCGCTACGACGCCGACAAGTTCGAGACGGCGCAGAGCGACCTGCTGACCGGCAACGCCGAGATCGCCAACCGCCTCTACCGGTTCTGCCTGACGAAGGGCATCCGCGAGGTGCGCGCGGCCTCGAGCGTCGCGGTCTACCCGGCGGCCCTCGATCCCCTCGACGACGCGCGTGCCGTCGACCTCAACGCCCCGCCCAACCGGAACGAGGCCTTCTACGCGTGGTCGAAGCGCTGGTCCGAGGTGATCGCCGACCTCCACGCCGAGCGCTACGGGATCCACACGCTCAGCTTCCGCCTGAGCAACCCCTACGGTCCCCACGACTCGACGGATCCGCGCAAGGCGCACGTCCTGCCGGCCTTCGTGATGCGCGCGCTGGCACCGGGAGAGCGCTTCGAGATCAAGGGCAACCCGCTGGTCGAGCGCGACTTCATCTACGTCGGCGACGTCGTCGACGTGTTCGCCCGCTCCCTGGAGATGCGGGAGACGAGCGACGCGCTCAACCTTTGCCGCGGCGAGACCACGACCCTGCTCGACCTCGCCCGCACCATCCTGGAGGTGGCCGGGGAGGACCGGCCGGTCCACGCCCCCGACACGGCGACCCACGGCGTGCTCGCCCGCCGCTCGACCAACCGGCGGCTGCGCGAGCGCTTCGGGCTGTCGAGCTTTACGGGACTCGCGGACGGGCTGCGGCCGACGATCGCGTGGTATCGCGAGGCCTATCGCGACGGGGCTCACCATGCCGGCGCCTGAGCGCGACATCGTCATCGGGGCGGACGGCTTCCTCGGGCGCAACCTCGTCCCGCGGCTCCGGGCCGAGGGCCGCGAGGTCGTCGGGATTGGCCGCGCGGCGGGCGACCTCTCCGACTGGGCGAATGTCGAGCGGGCGCTGCGCGCGGCGCCGCCGGCCGGCCGGATCTTCCACGTGGTGACCCGCCAGCGCACCGGCGCGGTGCAGTACGACATCCAGGGCGAGCTCCTGGCGATCAACGCCCGGGTCCACCTGAACGTCCTCGAGGCCTGGCGCCTGTTCCAGCCGCAGGCCAGGCTCGTCTCCACGGGCTCGTCCTGCACCTATCCGGAATCGGCGGAGCCGCTCCCCGAGGCGCGGTTCGGCCAGGGACCGACGCACCCGTCCGTGATCGGCTACGGGCTCGCCAAGCAGGTCCTGGCGACGGGCTCGGCGGCCTACGCGCACCAGTACGGCCTGACCTTCCTGCACTGCGTGCTGGCGACCCTGTACGGACCGCACGACAACAAAGCCTCCGACCGCAGCCACTTCGTCGGCGCCCTGCTCGACCGGGCCGTGCGGGAGAAGGCGGCGGGCGCGCAGGCCTTCGAGGTCTGGGGCAACCCGCAGACCGTCCGCGAGGTGCTGTACGTCGACGACCAGATCGACGCGATCCTGGCGGCCGACCGGGCGTTCGACAACGAGATCCTCAACTGCGCCGCCAACACGCCCGTCACCGTCGAGGCGGTGGCGCGGGCGGCCCTGGCGGCCCTCGACTGGTCCGTGCCGCTCGTGAGCCCGCCGGGCTCGTTCCAGGGTGCGGCCTACAAGATGCTCGACTCGTCGCGGTTCCTCGACCGGACCGGCTGGCGGCCGCGCATCGATCTCGAGGCGGGCCTGCGCAGGCTCGCCGCGGCGGAGTACGCCGACCGGTAGCAAGCCGCGTCCGGCCCGGGCGTCCCGCGCGACACCCGCTCGTGTGGCCTTCTTTGGAGTGGCCGCGCCGAGCGCGACGAAGGTCGTCAGCACGCCTAGAGCGGCATCCGATCAGGTTGCGTTGTATCCTGCAGCGGCAAGGTAGGCTCGACATTCAGCTGGCGCGAAGCGGGTTAGGCTGCGCCGTATGGCATCCCAGAGGTCTGGGATAGTTCGCGCCG